>JBEBHE010000343.1:0-4725 GCA_040081205.1 Burkholderiales bacterium
GCAGCCGGCAGACAGGGGCCGTTGTTATTTACGATCTCAAGTGGTGGTGTCTTCAGTAAGCTGATTTAATAACTATCGGCTTGCAGTAGCATCCTATATGTCTGTTTTATTGAGCAAAGATGAACAAAGAACAATTAAAACAATTCGAAACTGATCTATGGAGGGCCGCAGACAATCTGCGCGCAAATTCCGACCTGAAATCCAACGAGAATTCGATTCCCGTGTTGGGGCTGATCTTTGTCAAGTTTGCGGATAACTATTCTCGTCGTCACGAAGCCGCCATCATTTCGGAATATCAGAAGCTGAAGGGCACGCGGCGCGAGAAGAAGCTTTCCGAAATTGCCATTGAGAAATGCGGATTCTACCTCTTTGATCACGCGCGCTACGAATATTGCTTCGCAAAAGAGTCCATTATAAGTGGGAGGAAGATGGTTCCATGGAGGACAGCGAGCCCCGCAATACCTACAGCAACCTGAAGAGCAGGCGTGTCGTCATGGTTAATAAATACGGGCGCATCAAACGGTGATGATTTATGTGTGCCACGAAATTGACCATGTTGAGTTGGGACTGCCCTCCGATCACGGTGTGGTATTGAGCAGGGGCTTCGTCAAGCATTCGCCAATGAAATTGCATGCGACGTATTTGCGGTAGAGTTATTGCTACCCGCGCATTTGTTGCTGCCCACGGCGCACAAATCAGAGATTTGACTTCGTATTTTCCGGGAAGGGCCATGTTCGATATGTTTCACGTTCTACATCATTGTGCGCGGCCGGCGCATGAGTTAAACAAATGATATCCGGCAAACCGTGGTCTGGTTTGTCAGACGCTGGATGAAGTGTGAATTGCTTCAGGCATTGTTGAATACGAGGAGCTATGAGCATAGAGTTTCGAAATAAGGATATTTCATCCGCAGAAGCGTCCTTCCTGAAATGGCAGTATGGATTTGACGACGATGACGAGCCATTCGAGCGGGCGTTGTGGCAGGCGATAGTGCGAGCGTGGGAGGCGGATACCACTCTGGGCGTAGGTAAGCGCCGCCTTGATCGCATTGGTTGCGTCGGCGCTTTTCCCGAGGAAGTGGCGTTGTATGTCAGATTCAAGTCTGAAGACAGTGACGATGTCTGGAACGAATTAATCCGCCGTGCTGGACTATCTGATCGCCGCACGACCAAAGTAGAAACGCGAATAGATCGCCGCCGCGCTTCTAGCCGGACCTGAAACATTGACCAAAAGCGTAATTAGCGCGTGTCAAAGAGCGTACGCTCAACGCCCGCCATCGCGGGCGTACCCAAGGCGGTTGCACCCGCCCCCGAGACATCTGCATTGCTAGGTGCTGATCCAGCGCGGCCCAACCTATGGAGGGCCTTGACCTTTACTACTTTTTGGGCGCGTTCGCCGGGTCAAAAAAACGCGTAGCGGTGGGCCCGGTTCCGGTGATTTGAACGACTACCCCCTCCTCTTTAATCACAGAGAAATGGGTCACATTCGCCGGTTCGGTATGGTAGCTTCCCGCAGGTAGCGCTTTCAGTTTCGCGGGATCAACCTTGTCGCCGTAGCCCACGTACCAAGTGCCTGAAATGACGGTGTATGTTCTGTCGTCCGGATGAGCATGCGCTTGAGCCGTGCTATTGGCGGGAAACTTGACCCTCTCAACGTACGGCCCCGGTTTGGTGGAGTCGCCGATCAAGGGGGCAATCTCATGGCCTGGTACTCGTCCCGGCCTCCATTTCAGTTCCTCGGTGGTAATTCTGACTGCGCCATTGGGAAGATCGGCCCCGGGTTCTGCCGCTACGCCTTGCGTGGAAAATAGACCGGCTGCCGCTACAAAAATCAGGCCAGCAGTGTTTTTCAGAATGGCGTTCATTTTTGAATCCTCATTTAATATAAGTGATTAATAGACACATCGGTGATGGAACACATGAGCAGAATAGTGAGCGGCGGCGCACTTCGGACAAGCGATGCACTTCCGCTGCACTGCTTTAGCCAAAGCTGAAATCATCTGGGAGGTATCGGGAACGGCCCGACCCGCGTGAATACCGCGCTGTCATTGATAAAGCCGATCTTCTCCGCGACATGGCACGCCATGCACGTCTCGCGCGCTCTGTTAAATTCCGCGCGCGCCCGTTGACCATTTTTTGTGGTCAGTGCGTCGTGCATGGCTTGATAGACGCCGCTCTCCAGAAACATTGCCTCCAGATTCTGTGTGCGGGTGGGTCGTTTGATGGCGGCGACAATCATACGGCCGCGAATTTTTTCCAATTGATAAATACCCATATCCCAGCTTTCCTTTTGAATCGCGGCGTGCAGTTCTTCCAACCGATGGGCGATATCCTGCATTTCGAGGTCGCCGGCCCCCGCCCATAGTTCAATCCGGCGGAACCGCTCGATATCATCGTTCGCATTTCGAAGCCAGTTTCGTGACGGCGGTTTGGTCTGTTTCGCCAATTCACTATCCGCCCGCGGAAAGCGCGGCGCAATTCCGGTCGGCGGAACAACACTGACCTGAGCGCTGACTTGCGCGATATAAGCATTCGACAGAAAAGCCACGGTCAGCGCGAGTAATAATTTCATAATGTGATTCTCCTTGCGACCGTTATCTACAAAACCCCCATAGCAGGTGACGCCATTGTCACGGCACAGCCGATGCACGGGAATTGTCCCTGCGGGCTAGCCCAAATGGGCCGGTGTAGACGCATGGTGTTCGTGTAGACTTTGCGCCATGGAGGCACGCCGTTGAAGATTCTGGTGGTTGACGATCATCCGTTGGTGCGCGAGGCCATGACGCAATTGGTCATGCACCTGGGTGGCACGATTGAGGTGCTGGAAGCGCAGGACTGCGTGGGTGGTCTTGCCATGGCGCGCGCTCATCCTGATCTGGATCTTGTCTTGCTCGACCTGAATCTGCCTGGCCTGCGTGGTGTCGCAGCACTACAGCGATTTCGGCAGGAACATCCGACCGCACCCGTGGTGGTGGTCTCGATGTTCCGCGACCGCAATACCGTCACCGAAGTCATGCGTCACGGCGCGGTAGGGTTCATACCCAAGTCGTCTGGACGTGAAACCATTGTAAATGCGCTGCGGCTGGTGCTGGCCGGATCGGTGTATGTCCCGCCCGAGGCTGCGCTGGGCGAAGCGTTTTCAGACGACGCCCTGCCTGCTGGCATGCTCGGAAATGGAACACATGGAGCATCCGCCACCGGCATCGACCTCACCGCTCGCCAGGGTCAGGTGCTGGCGCTGGTCATGAAGGGACGCGCCAACAAAGAAATTTGTCGTGACCTGGGCCTCGCGGAGCGCACGGTAAAAGCGCATCTGACTGCGGTGCTGAACGCGCTGAAGGTGACAAGCCGCACACAAGCCGTGATTGCCGCGAACAAGCTGGGGCTGGATGCGGACGGACTCCTTGCCGAAGCAGCGCACGCGACATCTGACGAGTAATTACGCTCGCCGAATATCCGCTGCCTATGCCTGCTGCACGACAGGCGCCGAAGTTCCAGCAATGTGTAGCAGTAGCGCGCGCAGCCTCGCTGCGTTGAGCGGCTTATGCAGCAAGTGCAGTCCTGCCGCCGCTTCGCGCAAGGCCTGCGTGGCATCGGCGCTCACGATCACCGCCGCAATGTCATGGTTTGCCAGAACACGAAGCTGTCGAATGACATCCGTTCCTAACGCTCCGTTAGCGAGGTGATAATCACAAATAATCAAACGCGGCGGTGCCATGCCCGACAACAGCCGTAACGCGTCCGCTCCGCAGGTGGCAGCCCGTACGTCGCATCCCCAGTGGACAAGCAAGCCCTCGGTGGCATCACGCGCGACCGGATCGTCATCAATTAGCAGCACGGGGAAGCCGTCGAATCGCGCCGCGCCCAGCAGATGCGACAAGGCTGGCTCGCTGCCTGGTGTATCTTTCGCGAGCGGCACATCCACGGCGAACACCGATCCGCGTTGCGGTACGGATCGAACGCTGACAGTGAGTTCAAGGAGCTTAGCCAGCCGCTCCACAATGGCCAAGCCTAGCCCTAGACCCTTTGATCCGCCTTCGACGGTGCCAGTCACTTGGTAAAACTCTTCAAAGATGTGAGGCTGCTGCTCCAGGGCAATGCCGATGCCCGTATCCCACACTTCAATTCGCACGAGCGACTTGCGCACCCGCGCGGTGAGGATCGCACCGCCCTGCGCGGTATAGCGGATCGCATTGGCACAGAGGTTGAGTAGTATGCGTTCGAGCAGGATAGGATCGGTTGTCACCCGCAGCTGTGTGGAGCGTATGCGCAGCCGCAATCCTTTTTCCGTGGCCGCGAACGAGAGCGCGTTTTCAATACGGTCAAACAGTGCCTGTAACGCAAACGTCGTTGGCTGCGATGCCAACGCGCCCGCATCCAGCCGGGAGATATCGAGTAGCGCTTCGATGAGATCCGCTACCGCCGTACTCGACGCGGCAACCTTGCCAACCAGACGTTTTCTGGCGGTCTCGTCTTGCGTTTCTTCCAGTTGAGCGACAAATAATCCTAACGCATGCACCGGCTGCCTCAGATCGTGGCTTGCAGCGGCGAGGAAACGCGACTTGGCGCGGTTAGCCTCTTCCAACTGGCGCGTGCGCTCCTCTACTTTTTGCTCTAACTCCGAATAGGATTCACGCAGTTTGCGCGCCATCTGGTTGAATTGCCCGGCCAGGGCTTCCATTTCGTCGCCGGTATGGACTTCGACGCGTTCTTCGAGATGCCCCTC
>JBEBHE010000344.1:0-4721 GCA_040081205.1 Burkholderiales bacterium
TTAAGGCTCTCGATTTCTCTTTGTAAGATTTCATATTCCTGCATTTTGCGTTCAAGAAATCGAGTGGTCGCGCGCGCTTTTTCTGCGATACCCTTTTGTGTCAGGAGGTATGCGTAGGCTTTCTTGTTTTGGCTGTTCTTGAAGTTATTTGCCTTGATAAAACCTTTTTCCATCAAAGCGCGCAGGCAATAATTAGCTCGGCCCAGGCTCACGCCGAGTTCTATGGCCAGCGCGCGCTGGCTGATTTCGGGGTCCAGTTCGAGTCGCTTGAGGATTTTGACGCGATATTCGTCTGTTAGCACTTCGACCTTTGTGTTCAACGATTGAACAAACGGAATTAAACCGCCAAAATGGCTGCCGCGCAAGTGGTTTTTAGCGCGAAGATAGTCGGCAAGGTTGCGATGGCTTATATAAGCCCAGTCGGTTCGTTAATGGGTGTTGTCGAACACCATGACTTTCCGGATGGCGAGGTTCGCCAAACAGGGGGCGGCGCTTCACAAGTGTTAAAAGCCCGCTTTGTGCCGCCAGTCAATGCTTGCCATCAGGTCGCCGACGAACTGGTGTAATTGCTGCTCCCAACAAGGCAACTCGATCCCAAACACGTTCTTGACCTTTTCCTTGTTAGTCGCTGCATTGAGTGGCCGCTTTGCCGGTAACGGATAATTAGCGGTCGTGGTCGGTTGCAATTCTGCCCAGCCGGTTTCGATCCCGGATGCTATTTTTGCCGTAGCTAGTATTTCCTTGGCAAAATCCAGACGAGAGGCGTATCCGCCGGCGGACAGGTGATAAATCCCAAGGTAATTTCTGCACTGATCGGTTTTGCCGGCAAGTTCGGCAGTCGATACGGCAAGTGCGTGAGCCCATGTCGGTGAACCTATCTGGTCGTCAACGATCGCAAGCACTTTTTTTTCCCGCGCCAACCGCAGCATGGTCAGCACGAAGTTCGTACCTCGCGTACTGTAAATCCAACTAGTACGCAATATCAAATGCGCACACCCTGCTGCAACGATCGCTTGTTCGCCCGCAAGCTTGGTCTTCCCATAAATGTTTATCGGATTCGGTACATCCGCTTCAACGTAGGGTTTGGCGGTAGTGCCGTCAAATACGTAGTCAGTTGAGTAGTGGATCAATAGCGCATTGATGCGTTTTGCTTCTTCCGCGATGATGCCGGGCGCAATCGTATTGACTTGAGCGGCGAGGCCGGGTTCTTGCTCCGCTTTGTCTACAGTGGTGTAGCCTGCCGCATTGACGATGATCTCGGGTGAAGCTTCGCGTATCGTCTTGCGAATGGTGTCCGGCTGCGTCAGATCCATCTGCGCTCGATCCAGCGCAATCACATGACCAAGCGGTCGTAGTGTGTGCTGCAATTCCCAGCCCACCTGGCCATTCTTGCCGATCAACAGAATCGTTTTCACGGAAAAACGTCAGCGGAGAGAAATGATGTGCCGTTTTGATCTTTTGGCGACAGGATGGGTGTGCTTTCAAGCGGCCAGGTGATTTTCAGGTGTGGATCGTTCCAGGCAATACAGCGCTCATGCACGGGAGCCCAGTAATCGGTTGTTTTATATAGAAATTCTGCTTGCTCGCTGACGACCAGAAACCCGTGTGCGAACCCCGGTGGTATCCATAGCATCCGCCGGTTGGTGGCTGAAAGCGCAACCGAAGTCCATTGCCCGAAAGTAGGCGAGCTTTTGCGAAGATCGACCACGACGTCAAACACTTCACCTTCGATAACACGGACCAATTTTCCCTGTGGCTGTTTGATCTGGTAGTGCACCCCACGCAGCACGTTTTTGGCTGAACGCGTGTGGTTGTCCTGAACGAACGTAGCAGAGATGCCTGTTTTTTCGGTGAACTCGCGCGCGTTATAACTTTCAAAGAAAAAGCCACGGCCATCGCCAAACACGTTGGGTTCGATGATCAATATGCCGGGCAGGGCGGATGGCACGACGTTCATAACCGGTGTTGTTCTTTCAGTACGTCTCGCAGGTATTTGCCGTACGGGCTGCTGCCCATCGTGGCAGCATTGGCTTCAAGCTGGTCGGCAGCGATGTACCCCATGCGGTAGGCGATTTCTTCCGGGCACGCTATTTTCAGTCCCTGGCGTTTTTCAATGGTTTCGATAAACATCGATGCTTCCAGCAGGGATGCGTGCGTGCCGGTGTCAAGCCACGCTACACCGCGTCCCAGCAGCGTGACGGAGAGTTCGCCACGCCGTAAATATTCATTGTTGACATCCGTGATTTCGAGTTCGCCGCGTGCAGAGGGTTTCAGTGCGCGCGCAATATCGATGACTTTATTGTCATAGACGAAAAACCCGGTGACCGCATACCGCGATTTCGGCTGCGCGGGCTTTTCCTCGATGGAGATTACCTTTCCGTTTTTGTCGAACTCGACTACGCCGGAGCGTTCCGGATCCTGCACCGGATACGCAAAGATAGTGGCGCCGGCTGTTTTTGCGGTTGCCGCTTTCAGTTCGCGCGTCAGATCATGGCCGTAAAAAATATTGTCGCCGAGAATCAGCGTGCAGGGTCCGTTGCCGATGAAATTGGCCCCGATGATAAATGCCTGGGGCAGGCCGTCAGGGCTGGGCTGCACGGCGTACGAAATATTAAGCCCCCATTTGCGCCCATCGCCCAGCAATTGTTCAAATCGCGGTGTGTCCTGCGGCGTCGAAATCAGCAGAATGTCGCGTATGCCCGCGAGCATTAGCGTAGACAGCGGGTAATACACCATCGGCTTGTCGTACACCGGCAGCAGTTGTTTGGACACCACTTGCGTAGCCGGATACAGGCGCGTGCCGGAGCCGCCAGCGAGGATGATGCCTTTCATGCGGCGCCCCTGTTGCTGTAGTTAATGTCAACCCAGTTGCGATAAGCGCCACTGGCCACGCTGTTTACCCACTCGCCGTTGGCAAGATACCATGCTACGGTTTTGCGCAGGCCGGTTTCAAATTTTTCCATGGGTTCCCAGCCTAGTTCGTTTCTCATCTTTGTCGCGTTGATCGCATAACGCCGGTCATGTCCCGGGCGGTCTTTCACGTAGGCAATCAGTTTTGCATGCGGTTCGCATCCCGGCATCTGATCGTCAAGGATGGCGCACAAAGCATTCACCACTTCCAGATTTGTTTTTTCGCTGTTACCGCCGATATTGTAAGTCTCGCCGATACGGCCTTTTTGCAACACGGTGCGGATGCCCGCGCAATGATCGGTCACATGCAGCCAGTCCCGCACTTGCCGGCCATCGCCGTAAACAGGCAGCGGCTTTTGTTCGCGCGCATTGCGTATCATCAGCGGAATCAATTTTTCGGGAAACTGCAACGGGCCGTAGTTGTTCGAGCAATTCGTGGTGACCGTTGGCAAGCCGTACGTGTGATGGTATGCGCGTACCAGATGGTCGGAGGCCGCTTTTGATGCGGCGTATGGACTGTTCGGCGCGTAAGGCGTTTCTTCACTGAACGCTGGATCATGTGGCCCCAACGACCCGTACACTTCATCGGTGGAAACGTGGAGAAATCGAAAACCATGCTTGGCCGGCTCCGCAAGCGTACTCCAATACGCGCGCGTTTCTTCCAGCAAGCTGAACGTGCCCATGACATTGGTTTGCACAAACGCCGCCGGCGCGTGGATGGAGCGATCAACGTGGCTTTCGGCTGCAAGATGCACAATGGCGCGAGGCTGGTGCTGCTTCAACAAACCCGCAACCAGCGCGCGGTCGTTAATATCGCCTTTGATAAAAATGTGGCGGGCATCATCGCGCAGGCTCGCGAGATTGGCGAGGTTGCCTGCGTAAGTTAAGTTGTCCAGATTGACGACGGGCGTGCCCGCTGTCGCGATCCAATCGAGCACAAAATTCGCGCCGATAAATCCCGCGCCGCCGGTGACGAGTATCAACGTGCTGCTCCGGTGTGTGTGATCAATAGCGGTGGAATCATTTTGCGCGTCATTTGTGGGTTGGTAGGCATTTCCACCCACCAATGCTAACCTGTGAGATGAATTGGCTTGGC
The DNA here is from genome assembly GCA_040081205.1 of Burkholderiales bacterium. Classification (GTDB taxonomy): domain Bacteria; phylum Pseudomonadota; class Gammaproteobacteria; order Burkholderiales; family SG8-41; genus UBA5216. The sequence continues at coordinate 4,007 of JBEBHE010000344.1, forward strand.
AACAAAATTAACCAATTATAACAAATACATACGGCCAACTATCATACAATTGCCATTCACATGCTGCGGATTCTTCTGGTCAAAACTTCTTCGCTGGGCGACGTCGTGCACAACCTGCCGGTTGTCGGCGATATCCGGCGTCATGCGCCCGATGTTGAGATCGATTGGGTCGTTGAAGAATCGTTTGCCGCGATTCCGCGCATGCATCCGGCGGTGCGTCATGTCATTCCCGTTGCGCTGCGCCGCTGGCGGCGTGATTTCCTGAGCGCGAAAACGCGAACGGCGGTTTGTGCCTTCCTCGGCAAGCTGCGCGAACGCGACTACGACGCCATCATCGATACGCAAGGACTGCTGAAAAGCGCGCTGGTGGCACGTGCCGCGCGCGGCAATTGCTACGGGCTCGATTGGCGCAGTTCGCGCGAGCCGCTGCGTTTTTTGTATGACCGCACGTTCAGTGTGCCGTGGGGACAGCATGCCGTGGCGCGCAATCGCAGCCTGGCGGCGCAGGCGCTCGGCTACGCGTTGCCCGCAGAAACAAATTACGGCATATCCGCGCAACCGCACGACTTTCCCTGGCTGCCAACTCAGCGCTACGCCGTATTGCTGCATGCCACCAGTGCAGACCTGAAGCTATGGCCGGAAAGCCATTGGGAAAATTTATGTAAATATTTGTTTTTAAACAATATTTTTTGCATCCTTCCTTGGGGCACTGATG
>JBEBHE010000064.1:0-17363 GCA_040081205.1 Burkholderiales bacterium
ACGCTTTATTTCGGTGATTTCGCTGATCAGCGTCATCGGCATTGCGCTCGGCATGACCGTACTGATTACCGTGCTGTCGGTGATGAACGGCTTTCAGCGCGAAGTGCGCACCCGCATGCTCTCCGCCGTGGCGCATGTGCAAATTTCGGGCATGGATGACAAACTTTCTGATTGGGAAAAAGTTGCCGCCATTGCCAAAAAACATCCCAATGTGCAGGCCGTCGCGCCCTATGTGAATGCGCAAGGCTTGTTGACCAGCGGCAGCCAGGTGCGCGGCACTTATCTGCGTGGCATCGTGCCGGAGATGGAAGGGCTGGTGGACGATCTGTCGATCAGCATGAAGCAAGGCAGGCTTGACAGTCTGAAGCCCGGCGAATTCGGCATCATTCTCGGTGACGCACTGGCGCGGGCGCTTAGCGTGACCGTCGGGGAAAAGGTGGTGCTGGTCGCGCCGCAGGGGCAGGTCACGCCGGCGGGCATCCTGCCGCGTCTGCGGCAGTTCACGGTGATGGGTACTTTTCGCGTGGGTCATCACGAAATCGATTCCGGCCTTGCCTTGACGCACATCGAAGACGCGCAGCGCCTATATCGCATGGGCGATCAGATCAGCGGCGTGCGCCTCAAGCTGGATGATTTATTTCGAGCGCAGCAGGTGGCGCGTGAGTTGCAGCCGCAGGTGCCTTCGAACACGGCGGTAACCGACTGGACGCGCGTGAATGCCACGTATTTTCGCGCGGTCGATCTCGAAAAGCGCATGATGTCGCTGCTGCTGTTTTTTATCATTGCCATTGCAGCGTTCAATCTGGTGTCGAGTTTGTTCATGGTGGTGAAGGAAAAACAGGCCGATATCGCGATTCTGCGCACGCTTGGCGCATCGCCCGGTGGGGTGATGAAAATATTCATGACGCAGGGCATTTTGATCGGCGTGGTCGGTGTGGCCGTCGGCACCGTGTTCGGTATTCTGGGTGCGCTTTACGTGGATGTGATTGTGGGCTTCGTTGAGCGCTTGTTCGGTTTTCGTTTTCTGGATCCGTCGGTGTACCAGATTTCGAGCCTGCCTTCTGAGTTGCGCCCAATGGACGTGGTGCTGACGGCGGCGCTGTCATTCTTTATGGCGGCTATTGCTACTATTTATCCGGCTTGGCGCGCCTCTAAAGTGAATCCGGCGGAGGCCTTGCGGTATGAGTGAGGTTATGAATGATTCCGCTACGAGAGATGCCGTGATTGCCTGCCGCGGCCTGCGCAAAATTTATCAGCAGGGCAAGGTCGAAGTACCGGTGCTATTGAGTATCGATTTCGATATTGCGCGCGGTGAGCGCGTGGCGATTGTCGGTGCGTCGGGATCGGGCAAAAGCACGTTGTTGCATTTGCTGGGCGGGCTCGATCAGGCGACGGCGGGCGACATTTTTATTCTCGGCAAGAATATCCGAGAGCAAACCGAGGCCGAACGCGGTATGACGCGCAACCAGGCGCTGGGTTTTGTCTATCAATTTCATCATTTGCTGCCGGAATTCACCGCAATTGAAAATGTCGCGATGCCGTTGCTGATCCGGCGCATGGCCAAAGAACAAGCCTATGCGGAAGCACGGCGGGTGCTCGGCGATGTCGGACTCTCACACCGGTTGGAACACACGCCGGGCGAGCTGTCCGGCGGTGAGCGTCAGCGCGCGGCGCTGGCGCGCGCACTGGTCACGCGGCCTGCGTGCGTGCTGGCGGATGAACCGACGGGCAATCTGGATCGCAAGAACGCCGGGGCGGTGTTTGATTTGATGCTGGAACTCAATCAGTCGAGCGCCACCAGCTTTATTATCGTGACGCACGACATGGAGATTGCTGCGCGCGCGAACCGCGTGTTGCGGTTGATTGACGGCGCGTTGCAACCCGCCTGATCAGGGCGTCACGTTGCCTTCACCGCGCCAATGGCGCGCAGGAAATTACGTACCCATTCCTGCCGTTGATTGAAATACTGCGTGAACTCGGTGCTGCCCATCCACACGTTTTCGTAGAAGCTCGCCTGCGCGTGGGCTTTCCAGGATGCGCTGTGATACACGCGTTCGAGTATCGATTCCATGTGCGCGGCCGCTTCCTTGGGTACGCCTGCGGACATGGCGAAGCCGCGCGCTGACCCGACGTGGATGTTGTAGCCGAGTTCTTTCAGCGTGGGGGTGTCTGGAACGACAGCCATGCGTTGCAGGGTGGATACCGCGAGCACGCGCAGCTTTTTGGCTTCAAGCGCCGCCATGCCTTCGGAAATATTTTCAGTCGAAAAATGCGTGTGGCCGCCCATCACTGAAATAATCGCATCGGCGCCGCCCTTCATCGACACCACTTTGAAGCGGGCGCCGGTTTCCTGTTCGATCGACCACAGCAGCATGCGTCCGGCGCTGGCGGGCGAGCCGATGCTGGCGACCAGCGAATTTGGTTCGCGCTTCGCGGCATCGATCAGATCCTTGAAAGTCCGATACGGCGAATCTGCGGCAACGATCACGGCTTGCGGGTCGAGCGCCATCATCGCGAGCAGCGTGAACTGATCGAGACTGACGTTGAATTCCGGCCGCAGCGATGCGCCGAGCAACGTATTGCTGACACCGGTGAGTATCACGTGTGGATCACCGCGTCTGCTCTTGATGTAGTTGTAGGCAACGGTGCCCGCGCCGCCGGTGCGGTTGGTCACGCTCACCGGTTGATTGACGAATTTTTCGCGCACCAGAATTTCGGCGAGTATGCGTGCCACACGGTCGTTGCCCGCGCCCGGCGCGGAATGTGCCACGAGTTCAAGCGGCCTCGACGGAAAACTTTGTGCTCGCGCGGCTGCGGCAAGACAAGCCGCGGTTGCCAGGACAACTACCGCAACATGGGTCAATCGTAGGGTGCTGCTCATAGGGTGTCCGTCTTGGGATGTTGCATGTGCGGTTTATCGAGGCGCATGATGCCAGCGCGCTGCACATCAGCATAAAGGTTTGCGTCGCCGAGCATTTGCGTCAGCAAAAAATGCGGCGCCGAACGTTTAATCAGACGCGGCGCAACGAAACCGAGCGCAATCACCAGCAGCCCGCTCCACAACCAGCCCATCAGCGCTAGACCGACGCCTGCGCCGAGTACCGGCAAAATCATCAGCGGCAGCAACAGCCGTGCACTCAAAAATTTTCCCGCCGGCGCCGGATCGAATTCGACGGTGATGCGTCCTTCGCGATAGGCTGTAACGAATTCCGTGTGCGTCATCTGTAAAAATCAATAATAAAAACAAATGCTTATTTCAATTAATCAAAAGCAGCGCTTTGCGCAAAGCGTTTTTCCAGCATCTGGCGGCCACCGGGGGTGGCCATGACCACCAGCGTGGCGCCCGGTTTGAGCACGGCATCGGTTCCGGGATTAAATCGCCATGCGTCTTTTTCGCGCAGCGCGAGCACGATGTAATCGTTGTGATGCAGGTTGAGCGCGCCGATGGTGGTCTCGCGAAACGACGGCGGCAGATGGATTTCCTCGACCCGCAGATTTTTGTCGGATCGCAGCATTTCATCGAGGAAGCTCACCACCTGCGGGCGTACCATCGATGAAACGATACGCATGCCGCCGGTGAAGTCGGGCGACACAATCGCATCGGCGCCGGCCTTGCGTAGTTTTTCAATGTTGCGCACTTCGTGACAGCGCGCAACGATACGTGCGTGCGGATTCAACTGTCGCGCGGTAATCGTGATCATCAGGTTGCGCCCGTCGTCGCCGGTGATGGCAAAGATGCCGGTCGCGGTCGCCACATGCGCTTTGATCAGCATGTCATCGTCGGTTGCATCGCCATGAACATACAGTGTGTTGGGATGTTTTTCGAGGTGCGTTTCGATTTCATGCAAGTCAATATCAATAATCACATACGAGCGGTTGGTAGCCGACAATTCGTTGGCTACATTGCGGCCTACGCGCCCGCTACCGCACAAGATAAAGTGCTGATTCAGCTTATGGATGTTTTTTTCCATCCGGTTTCTCCAGAGTGCTTCGTTGATTTTGCCTTCGAGCAGAAAGGCGGTAAACGTCGATAACAGGTAAGTCGCCACGCCGATGCCGGCAAAGCCGATGAACATGGTGAACACGCGGCCGCCGGGGCTGTTACTCAAATCGATAATTTCGCCATAGCCGATACTCGCGATGGTGATAAACGTCATGTAGATGCAGTCGATCCACGTCGCTTTTTCGCCGCCGATGATTTTGTAGCCGATGGAACCGATGGCCATGATGGCGGCCAATGCGATAACGCCCCACACAAAGCGCATATAGGGGTGTTTGGGTAACGCGGCAGCGGGAATGTAGTGCTCGGCCATCAGGGTTGTCGTTTATGCGTGCAAATGCGTTTCAGTATTCCACCGGAATCGGATCCAGACTGCGCCATAGATACCATGTGGCCACCGAGCGCCACGGCGCCCACGCCGCGCCGACGCGCTGCATGCGATCGGGTGTGATGGCGCGTCCGCGGTTGTAGTGCAGGATCATGGCTTTTTGCAGCCCAAGATCACCGACGGGGAAAACATCCGGGCGCGCGAGATTAAAAATCATGAACATCTCCGCCGTCCAGCGGCCGATGCCTTTGACCTGGATCAATTCCGCGATGAGCGCTTCGTCGGCAAGGCGTTTCCAGCTTTCCGGTTGCAGGCGGCCATCGTGAAAGCGATTAGCGAGGTCGAGGATGTAGCCGGATTTTTGGCCGGAGAGCCCGCAGCTTCGCAGCGTATCGATGGTGGAAGCGGCAATCACTGCGGGCGCCACGGTGCCGTGCGCTTTCACGAAACGATCCCACACGCTTTGCGCGGCTTTCACCGAAATCTGCTGGCCGACGATAGCGCGCGCGAGCGTTTGAAACGCATCGCCGCGACTGCCCACGGTGAGCGTTTTATGCTGCGCGATCAGTTTTTTCATCACGGGATCGCACGCTGATAATTCGTCAGCGGCACGCTTCCAATAACGGGGCTTCATGGTTGTGTTTTCTTTTTGCGTTTGAAACTGCGCTGGCGCCATTGCCACATCACGCCGAGCCGCCATGCCCAATCGGTAGCGAAGTATCCAACGAGTGCCAGCAATAGCGCAAGCAGCGGCAGACCAACCAGCAGCGGTTTGCCGACGCCGCCAAGCCAGTGTAGTGCCGCCGGTATCCATTCGGTGAAGCCTTTGCCTTCGAGTCCCATCGCTATCGCGGGAAGTTCGCCCGCGTCCTGCCACAGTGCGAGTTGCCCTAATTTAAATGCCGTCCAATACAGCGGCACGATAGTGAACGGGTTGGAATATAGCGTGACCAGCGTCGACAGCGGCAGATTGACTTTGAACGTAATCGCCAGAAAAGCGCCTGCCGCGAACTGTACCGGATTGCTACCGGGGATCAGACCTGCGAACATCCCCGCTGCAATACCGCCCGCCACCGAACGCCGTCGCAGATGCCACAGATTATGATGTTGCAAACGATTGCCGAAGCGCGCGAGATACCGATTGTCGCGTATGGATTCATGACTCGGCAGCACGCGCCGCAGGTACTTTCGTAACATACGGTTTATTGTACAGATATTCTCATCGTCTGCCGGTCTATAGCATTGCCCTTTTTCATCATTCTCTTCGTGGCGGGCATCGCGCTGCTTCAACAGCAGGCGGTGCTGCCGCCGCTCGCGTGGGCCGCAGCGTTGCCGCCGCTGATGCTGCTGGCGTGGTTCACACGCGGGAAGCGCTGGATATTTTTCGCGGCCATGGCGGTGTGCTGCGTTACCGCCGGATTTTTGTATGCCGCTACGCGCGCACAACTGCGCATGGACGATGCATTGCCGCCGGATTGGGAAGGCCGCGACGTGCAAATCGCCGGCGTCGTCGCCAGTTTGCCGCAAACGTACGAACGCAGTGTGCGCTTCGAATTCGATGTCGAGCGTGTGATCACGCAAGGCGCGGTCGTTCCTTCCCACATCGCGCTGACGTGGTGGGGCACGCCGTCCAAAGACGGCCAGCGCGGCACACAGCCGGAAATCAAGCCGGGCGAGCGCTGGCAACTCACCGTGCGGTTAAGGCGTCCGCGGGGTAGTTCCAATCCGCACGGCTTCGATTACGAAGCGTGGTTGTTTGAGCGCGACATCCGCGCCACTGGTACCGTGCGTCCAAAAAGCGGCAGCCGGCGCATCGACGCGATGGTGCATCACCCCGCGTACTGGATCGAAGCTACCCGCGAACGCCTGCGCGCACGCATCCTGCAGGCGCTGCCGGACAAACCGTACGCGGGCGTGCTGGCCGCGCTCGCCGTCGGCGATCAGCGGGCGATTCCCGCCGAGCAATGGCAGACGTTTACGCGTACCGGCGTTAATCATCTGATGAGCATTTCCGGGTTGCACATCACCATGGTGTCGGGGCTTATTTTCACGCTCGCGTACGGCCTGTGGCGGCGCAGCGCACGTCTGGTGCTGCGATTGCCCGCGCGTAAAGCGGCGGTGATCGCCGGCCTGACAGCGGCGCTGAGCTACACCTTGCTCGCGGGATTTGAGGTGCCGGCGCAACGCACGCTTTACATGCTGGTGGTGATGGCGGTCGCACTGTGGATGAATCGATTGAGTGCTGCGTCGGCCGTGTTGAGCGTGGCGTTGCTCGTCGTCGTATTGATCGACCCGTGGGCGGTGCTGGCGGCAGGATTCTGGTTGTCGTTTGGTGCGGTGGGTATCATTCTGTATGTGAGCGTGGGGCGCATCGGCACGCCCCACTGGCTGGTGACTTGGGCGCACGTGCAATGGGCGGTCACGCTGGCGCTGATGCCGGCGCTGCTGGCGATGTTTCAGCAAGTGTCGATTATTTCGCCGGTGGCGAATGCATTAGCGATTCCGCTGGTGAGTCTGGTGGTGGTGCCGCTGACGCTTATCGGCATGTTGTTGCCGTTTGATTGGGTATTACAACTCTCGCATGGGATCATGGCATGGTGTTTCATCGCGCTGGAGTGGATGAGCAATTTGCCCGCGGCGGTGTGGCAACAACACGCCCCACCGGGATGGACGGTGTTGGTGGCCGTAGCGGGCGCGGTGATCCTGCTGCTTCCCCGCGGATTTCCCATGCGCTGGGCTGGGCTGGCGGGATTTCTGCCGCTGTTTCTTGCCGCGCCGCCGCCATTGGCAGAAGGCGAATTGCAGCTCACCGTGCTGGATGTGGGCCACGGACTCGCGGTCGCGGCGCGCACGCGCAATCACGCGCTGCTGTTTGATGCCGGCCCGGCGTTCGGGCCGCAGGCCGACAGCGGCAATCGCATGATCGTGCCGTATCTACGCGCGGCGGGCGTGAAGGCACTGGACATGATGATCGTGAGCCATGACGATTTGGACCACTACGGCGGTGCGTCGTCGGTGTTGCAGGCGATGCCGGTAGCGCAACTGCTGACGTCGATACCGGATCTCGATCCGTTGTTATTCGAAGCGGCCAGCGCGGCAAAATGTGTCGCAGGGCAGAAATGGGAATGGGATGGCGTGCGTTTCGAGATGCTGCATCCCACACGCGAAAGCTACGACGACGCCTCGATCAAGGACAACAACCGCGGTTGCGTGCTGCGCATCGCCACGCGCACGGGTGCTGCGCTGATTCCGGCGGATATCGAAATGCGTGCAGAACAACAATTGCTCGCATCATCGCGTGAGAAATTACGCGCGCAAGTATTGTTAGCGCCACATCACGGCAGCAAAACCTCGTCGATACCGGAGTTCGTGCAGGCGGTCGATCCGCGCATCGTGATTTACCCAGTGGGCTATCGCAATCGCTTCAATCACCCGCACATCGATGTCGAAGAGCGTTACCTGCGGCAGGGTAGTCATGTGTATCGTACCGACCGCGACGGCGCGCTCACCTTGCACTTTGGCGCGAGCGATGCGATCAAGGTCACGCCGCACCGCGCGGCGTACCGGCGCTACTGGCAGACGCCGATGGTGGGGGATGCGGTGCCTGATGCGGAGGAGATCTGAGATATCAATAAGAACATAGGGTTATGATATATTTTCTCTATGTTCTCTATCTGCCCCAAATGCAAATACCAGCGTCAGTCCGTGGATAACGGCGACACCGGCATCTGCCCGTCGTGCGGGTTGGTATTCGCGAAGTGGGTGCAACGCCAGTTAGGTGCCGAAGATGTTCGAGCGCGTCCGCAAGTTGATGATGCCGCTGCACAACCGCGCATCACGCTGCGCGAGCGGCTGACGTATGTCGATGAACACACCGACGACATTGCGTTCTGGGGCCGTGTGGCTACGTATGTGGTGTTTTTCATCTGGGGCTGGTATTTCATTTTGCTGGATTTTCGCGGCGGCGAAATCGGCGAGTCGTTTATGCACCGGGTGAACCTGGTGTTTCATGAAGCGGGGCATATGATTTTCATTCCGCTCGGGCGGTTCATGATGATCCTGGGCGGCACGCTGGGGCAGTTGATCATGCCGCTGATCGTGATGGGTGCATTGATCGTGAAGAATCGCGACAACTTCGGTGGTTCGATAGGTTTGTGGTGGTTCGGTCAAAGCCTGATGGATTGCGCGCCGTACATCAACGATGCGCGTGATCTGCAACTGATGCTGCTGGGCGGCGGCACCGGCGCGGATCGTCCCGGCATGCATGATTGGGAAAATATTCTGACGTCGCTGGGCCTTTTGCAGCACGAACGCAGGATTGCGTGGATGGCGGATGCGCTGGGTTCGCTCACGGTGATGCTGGCGCTGGCGTGGGGCGGCTATATTTTGTATCTTCAGTATGCAAAGCGGGATACCCCGCGTTCGCCGCCCCGATACGGTCAGGATTGACAGTCTTCGCTATCGGCCTAAACTGTAGTCGCAGGAATGCCGGGCGACAACGCGGAGGGCGAATGACGAATCCGGGCGCTTGTTTGTGGGTGTTGCTTACCGCGGGTATCGCGCCAATCGCATGTGCGCAATCCTGGCCTTCACGTCCCATACGCATTATTGTTGCCACATCGCCGCCCGGTGGCGCGGATGTGGTGGCGCGCACGGTGGCGCCGGGATTGTCCGAACGATTGGGCCAGCAGGTAGTGGTGGAAAACCGCGCGGGCGCCAGCACCATGATCGGTCATGAACTTGCGGCGAAATCGCCGCCCGACGGTTACACGTTTGCGATGGCGATCAGCACGCTCGCGATCAATCCTGCCACATTCAAAAAAGTGCCATACGACGCGCTGCGCGATTTCGCGCCGATTACGCAGGCGGTGAAGCAGGCGCTGTTGCTGGTGGTGCATCCATCGTTCCCGGTGAAAACGGTGAAGGAACTGGTTGCGATTGCCAAACAGCAGCCGGGCGCTATCAACTATTCCTCGCCGGGTTTCGGCACCAATCCGCAGATGGGTATGGAATTGCTGCTGTATATGACCGGCACGCGTCTGTATCACGTGCCGTACCGCGGCGGCGGCGAATCGATCATTGCTGTGGTTTCCGGGCATGTGCCGGTGACGGTGGCGTCGATGCTGGGCACTATCTCGAATGTGCGCGCCGGGCGCTTGCGTGCGCTGGGGGTTACCACCGCTGCGCGCGTGCCCGGTGCGGCAGATATTCCGACCATCGCCGAGGCGGGCGTGCCGGGCTATGAATCGGCGCAATGGTACGGGCTGGTGGCGCCGACGGGTACGCCACGCGACATCATCATGCGTATGAACAAGGAGGCCGTGGCCATTTTGCGCACGCCTGACATCATGGAGCGGCTGGCCAATGACGGTAGTCAGGTGGTGGCCGGTACGCCGGAGGAGTTTGGCGCTTTTATTCGCGCCGAGACCGAAAAGTGGGCGAGGGTGGCGAAGGCTGCGGGCATCAAGCCGGAGTGATGCGAAAAGTGAAGGTATTTGGAGTAAGGGAGCTTGCTACCGCTTTCAACGGGTGAAGGCGTGAAGGGGCATCACTCCGGTTTTATTTTCGCCGCCGCCACTACGTTCGGCCACTTTGCCAATTCTACTTTCATCAACGCCGCATAGTCCTGCGGGCTCGCGCCGGAAATATCCGCGCCTTGCCCGGCGAGTTGTTCGTTCACATCGGGGTAGCGCAATATCTTGCCGATATCGCCATACAAACGGTTGACGATTTCTGGTGGTGTTTGTCCCGGTGCTAAAAATCCCCACAGCGAACTGACGTCATAGCCGGGCGCGCCGGATTCGGCGAAGGTCGGCACATCGGGCGCGGCGCGCGAGCGTTTGCCGCTGGTGACGGCGATCGGGCGCAACCTGCCGCTGGCGAAATACGGTTTAGCCGACAGCATCGACGATATATGCATAGTGACATGGCCGCCCAGCAGATCGTTAATCGCCTGCGCGTTGCCTTTATAGGGCACATGCACAATGTCAAAGCGCGGCACCATTGTGCGCAGCAACTCCATCATCAGATGCGGCACACTGCCTTGTCCCGATGTTGCGTGCGTTAACTCACCTGGGCGTGCCCGCGCCAGTTGCATGATGTCTTGCAACGATTTTGCAGGCAGCGACGGATGCACGACCAGGATGTTCGGCACGGTGGCGAACAGGATTAACGGCGAAAAATCCCTGATGGTGTCGTAAGGCACTTTTTGCAGCGCCGGCGTCATCAGCAATGTGCTGGTAAAGAGGCCGATGGTGTAGCCATCTGGCGCTGCTTTGGCGACAACGTCCGCGCCGAGTGTCGCCGCTGCGCCGCCGCGATTTTCAACAATCACCGGCTGTGCCAGCGTGTCCGCCAGTTTGCGTCCGACCACGCGCGCCACCACATCTACGCCGCCGCCGGGCGGGAACGGGACGATGATGCGCACGGGTTTAGCGGGGTATGGCTGAGCTATGATGGGTGCGCTCAATAGAATTGCCGCTACCGCGAAAGCGGGAATGCATAACACCGACAGCTGGCGCGATGTCATAACGGGTTTCACCTTACGTGGAATGCCGCACCGCACGTCCGCCGTCCACCGTGAGTATGGTGCCGCTGATGTACGACGCACGCGCGGAAGCCAGATACAAAACCGAATCGGCCACTTCATCGGGACGTGCCAGCCGTCCCAGCGGCGGATCTTCCACCAGTTCGAGCCAGCGATTTTTGTCGCCGAGTTCATTCTGCGCGCGTTTTTCGAGGCGCAGCCGCAGCCGGTCGGTTTCGATCTGGCCCGGATTAATGCCGACCACGCGCACCTGATGATCCACGCTTTCGCCGCCGAGGTTTTTGGTAAAGGCCATCAGCGCCGCATTGCCGGTGCCGCCGGCGATGTAATCCTGCCGCAGACGTTCACCCGCGACGCCGATCACGTTAACGATGACGCCGCGCTTGCGCGCGCGCATGCCGCGGTAAATTTCGCGCGTGAGATTGATATAGCCGAATACTTTGAGTTCCCACGCGGCACGCCAGCGCGCTTCATCGATGTCGAGCAAATGCCCGGAAGGAATACCGCCGGCGTTGTTGACGAGGATATCCACGTCGCCGCAGCGCTGCGCGAGTTCGGTGATGTTGGCGCTGACGCTAAGATCGAGCGCGTGGGTTGTGATGGTGACATTGCACTCGGCAAGAATTTTTGCGCGCGCCGCGTCGAGATCGTCTGCCGTACGCGCGGCCATGTGCAGATGGCAACCTTCGCGCGCGAACGCCTGTGCGACGGCAAAGCCGATGCCGCGTGACGCGCCGGTAACCAGTGCCGTAAGTCCCGTGAGTTCAAGATCCATAAGATTCCTGTAAGTATTTGTTTTTATTGTTAAATTTAATAATTATTATACCAAGGGTAAACGAAGTGTAGCGCGGATGCGTTGTTTCGTGACGCAACAGGCGTTCGTGCTATTGCCGAATGATTTGTAATTCTCTATTGTTGCGAGGCACTGAGTACTACCCACTAACCAGGAGAGGACGAAAAATGTTGAAACGCTCGATAGTCGTAGTTGCGGCAACGATGTTGCTGGGCACAGTCGCCTATGCGTACCAGGTCACCGGCCCGGTACTTGAAGTGACCGACACCAAAATCGTGGTGGACAAAGCCGGGGAACGCCATGAAATCGCCCGCGATAAAGATACCAAGGGCGATAAAAATATCAAGAAGGGTGATCGCGTTACGGTTGAATACAACATGACCGCAACCAAAATCGAATCCAAGGCCGGCAAGAAGGACGACAAGAAAGCCGACGCCAAGAAGGAAGAGCCGAAGAAAGACGACAAAGCGGCAGCGAAGAAGTAACCGCACCGCTTTTGTGGTCGTGAAAAGGAAGGTCGATGACCTTCCTTTTTTCATTGTGGCGGCAGAAAGCTGGCGGAACGATGGCAAGCGGCCCTTGATCTGCCGCATTGCATTTTTGTCCATGTATGCTATAGGTAAATCTTTGAGAGAAAACTGAATTCGCATGCGAATGAGCGCACGTTGGTTGCTGCTGGTAGTGGCGGTGTTGATTGCGTCTGCAGTGGCGTACGCTGTTATGCGTCCCAAGCCCGTTGTGGTGGATGTCATAACCGCCAAGCGCGAAGATGTGCAGACCAGTGTGGTGGCGAGCGGGCGCGTGCTGTCGCCGGCGCGGGTAGATGTGGGCGCAACCATTACCGGCCGTGTGCTGCGCGTGGCGGTGCGCGAAGGCGCGCGGGTCGCCGAAGGGCAATTGCTGGTGCAGCTTGAGCAGCAGGAGCTTAACGCCGCGCTGGCGCAGGCGCACGCCGTGCGTGACCGCGCGCGGGCACGGGTGGAGTCGGTCACAAAACTGGCGTTGCCGACGGCGCAGGAATCGCAAGCCCAGGCGCAGTCCAGCGTGACGTTAGCCGAGCGTGAGTGGAAGCGCTCGCAGGAGTTAGCGGCCAAAGGTTTTATCAGCCAATCGCGTGTGGATGAATCCGAACGGCAGGTGCAGGTGGCGCGCAGCCAGCTTGCGACGTCGAAATCACAGGTCGCCGCGCAGAGTACGCAGGGTGCCGAATCGCAGCAGGCGCGTCAGCAAGTGCTGGAGGCCGATGCCGCGGTGGCGCTGGCGCAAGCGCGCCTTGCGCAGACGGAAATACGCGCACCGGCTGCCGCTGTGGTGCTGGAACGCGTGGTCGAGCCCGGTGACATTACCCAGCCGGCCAAACGCATGATGACGCTGGCGCTCGACGGTCCATCGCGGCTGATTGTGCAAGTCGATGAAAAAAATCTCCCGCTGTTACAGCAGGGACGAACCGCAGTGGCGACAGTGGATGCGTTTCCCACTGAGCGCTTTGAGGCGGTCATTGCCTATATCTCGCCGGGAGTGGATGCGGCACGCGGCAGTGTGGAGCTGCGGCTGGATATTCCCAAGCCACCGGCTTTTCTGAAATCCGATATGACCGTATCGATAGAATTGGCAGGGCCGCTGCTCAAACAGGCGCTTTTGTTGCCCGCTGATGTCATCAGACAATTGCAATCGGATGCGCCGTACGTGGTGATTAATCGCGCGGGCGAGGCCACGCGCGCCGCGGTGCGCACGGGTCTGCAAATGCAGGGGCGCGTGCAGATTCTGCAAGGCGTGGCGCCCGATGATCCGGTGATACTCACGCGCGACGTCGAGCCCGGTGCGCGTGTGCGCAGCCGGCGCTGAGCATCGGCGATCAGGCGCGGGTGCATAGGTACCATGGGTAAATTGGGGTTTGATCTGACGGTTGCGTTGCGTTTTCTGCGCGAAGGCCGCATGCAGACCGCGTTGATCATCGGCGGCGCGTCGGTAGGGGTGGCGGTAATCTATTTCATCACCGCCGTGCTGGTGGGTGTGCAATCCGATTTGATCAAGCGGGTCACCGGTGCGCAAGCGCACGTCAGTCTGAAAGCGCCGGAAGAAATCGTCACGCCGCTGGTGGCGGAGCAACCCGGTGCAACGCGATTGCCCGCCGTGCAGGCGCGCTCACAACGTTTGACCACGCTGGACGGCTGGCCGGTGATGGCGCGACAGATGGAAGCCACGCCGGGGGTGAAAGCCATTTCGCCGGTGGCTACCGGCGCAGCACTGGCTATCAAAGGCGACGCGACGCGTTCCGTGGTGTTGGTGGGCGTGGAACTGGAACGTTATATGCGCGTGGTGCGCCTGGATGACAAGCTCACGCAGGGCGTGTTGCGGTTGGAGCCAGGTGATGCGTTGATTGGCGGTGACCTCGCGCATGATCTTGGTGCAGTGCTCGGAGATCGTTTTCGCTTGCAGTCTGCGGACGGTGGCGGCGAGGTCTTCCAGATTCGCGGGCTGCTGGACCTCGGGTCGCGCGAACTCAATCGCCGTTACGTTTATATCAATCTGCGCCCGGCGCAAAGCCTGCTGAAAATTCCGGGACGGGTGACCAACATCGATGGCGCAGTGGACGACATCATGCGCGCGGAAGTGATTGCCGTGCAGTTGCGCGCGCGCACGGGACAGCAGGTCGAGAGCTGGATTCAGGTGAATAAACAAATATTCACGGCGATCGGCAATCAGGACATCATGACCGCATTGATCCGTGTGTTTGTGACGGTGGTGGTGGCGCTGGGTATCGCCAGTGTGCTGGTGGTATCGGTGGTGCAAAAGCGCAAGGAGATCGGCATCCTGCGCGCGTTAGGCGCCACCCGCAACCAGATGATGCGGGTTTTTTTGCTGCAAGGCGCGATGGTGGGATTTGCCGGTGCATTGGCCGGGTCTGGTCTCGGCCTTGCGTTGGTGGCGGTGTTCAGCCGCATTCTGCGCTCGGACAAAGGCACGCCAATGTTCGAGATGCATCTGGATTTGCCATTGATGGGCATCGCGGTCGTGGTGGCCACCGTGCTGGGGTTGCTTGCGGCGGTGCTGCCTGCGCGCACTGCTGCCAATCTGGATCCGGCGCAGGCGATTCGCGGTTGATGTGATGAGCGCTGCTATCGCTGCCGCCGCCGCCACCGATTCGCTGGTGCTGCTGAAAGGCATACGCAAGACCTACAACGCCGGACTGCCGAATGAAGAAGAGGTGCTGCATGGCATTGATCTCACGCTTCGTCCCGGTGAATTCACGGCACTGATCGGGCCATCCGGATCGGGGAAAAGCACGCTGCTCAATATTCTCGGGTTGCTTGAGCGCGGCTCGGGGGGAAGTTATCAACTCGGCGGGCACGACGTAACGATGCTCGACGACAATGCGCGCACGCAGGCGCGTCACGCCACCCTCGGTTTTATATTTCAGTTTCATCATCTGCTGCCGGCTTTCAGCGCGCTCGAAAACGTCATGTTACCGGCGCTGATCGGCGGCCGCGCGGATGCGGCTGCGCGCGAACGCGCGGCGCAGTTGCTGGATGCCGTAGGACTCAAAGATGCCTATAACAAGAAGCCGTCCGCGCTTTCCGGCGGCATGCAGCAGCGCGTGGCGATTGCGCGCGCGCTGGTGCGCGCACCGCAACTGGTGCTGGCCGATGAGCCGACCGGCAATCTGGATACGCACTCCAGCGATCTTACTTTTGAGCTGATGCGGCAATTCAATCGCGAGCAGAACACGGCATTTCTGGTGGTGACGCACGATCCGCGGCTGGCGGCGCGCTGTGACCGGATTATTGAGTTGGTGGATGGCAATATCGCGGGTGATCGCGCCAATACGCCTGTGAGATAAAAAGTATTAACCAATATTTCGGCGCAGACTCATGTCGCCGGGAACGTCAGCCGGTGGGCATTGCGAATCTTTTCCTGCGATGGTTTATCGACATTCGCTGCTGCCGCGAATGCGGGCCAGTCTTTTACCGTGGCGCATACCTCATCAACTATGATTGCGGCGCGCCCGCGTTTCATCAGCGCCGCCTTGGCGCACGCTTCGAAATCGCCGAGCGTAAAGCCGTCGCGCTTGCCGTTCATCGTCATTTGATGCGTGGCTGTCCACAGGCCTGACGGGTTGTAGCTGTACGTCACATCAAATGCCGGCGCCAGCGACCACTGGCCTTGCTTGTCCATCAGAAACGCGATGTTTTTTACGTGATCGTCCTGATTGCGCGCGACGATGTTGAACGCCATGCGCCGGAATTGTTGTTCGATGGCGGCCATCGGCAAGTTAAGCTGTCGTAGCGTCATCAGCGCCTGCTCGTAGCTGTACGCACCGGCCTGATTGAAATCAAAATGCGCCAGCGCACATAGCGATTGCATGTGCAGCTTCTCAACGCGCCCTCCGTTATCGATTCTGTCGAAGCGGCGCGTCATGAAATGGCGGCGGCCGTTTTCTTCGAGCAGGCGGCATTCGCTCATGGTGATGCCGGCTTTTTTGGCCATCAGGTAATAGGCGTATTCGATGGCGCCGTAGCCTTTGGGGTCTTCGAGTTCCTTGTCTTTGTTGCCCGACACGCCGTCGAATTTCAGTAGCCAGTATTCGAAGCCGCTATCGTTGTGGTCCGCGGCGATTTGTCCGGAGCGCACTTCGTTGGTGTCGCGATTCCATGCAATCACCGCTTTGGCGCGCGCGCCGCCGGCGGAGGTACCCACGCGCAGAATGTCATTGAGCGCATTGGCGCGCGCCGTGCCCGAGAAGCTGGCCTTTAGATCGTTGCGATGCGTCAACACATCAGACGCCAGTTGCACCAGTGCATCGATCTCGATTTTGCTGGCGGTGCGGGCACGGGGATTGGGCCCCAGCGCCGGTGCGAACTCCAGCGCGCCCATGCCGCGCGTGCCGGTGTAGCACAGCCGCTCGATCGCGCCGAAGCTGGCTGCCGTGCGCCCTTGCGTGGCGAGCCACGCGTCGATCAATGCATTGCCGAATTTATCCGGCAGCGAATCCGCCAGCAGGCCCGGCAGGCCATGAAACGTATTGCGCGGCAGGGCAGGGAATTCATACACCTGATCGGAGAGCGGCATCACCAGCGGTGAAACCTCAATGCCGCTCTCGGCAAACGCCGGGTCATATTGAAAGGCGGCCACATCGCGGGCTTCATCCATAGCCACCGCGCCGATGGTGCGCCCCCACAGCAGCACCTGCGCAATCACGGCGATTCACCCCACGTCCATTTTTTTGGTTCGCGCGCGGTGACTTTGCGGCCCGTGGCTCGCTGGCGCTGACGGCCATAAAGCTTAAGTTGCGCGATGGGGCTGGCAGGCGGCTCAGGCAAAAGCGTATCGAAGCGTTCCACCAGGCCCAACACCCGGCATACCCGCACAAAGCCGGACAACTGCGTGGCGGCCTCGCCCAGCTCAAGCCGCTGCACCGTGCGCAAGCCCAACCCCGCTTGCTCCGCGAGTTGCAGCTGCGTCAGATTTTTCGCCAGACGCAGCCGCGCCAGACGTGCGCCTATCAATGTGAGCAGCGCATCGTCGGTGATGGTGTTTTGTATATTCATAAACGTCTTAAATGGCGTATTGATGCTTAAATATAACATAAACAGTCAATAAAGACGTATTATTATATTTATTTAAATAGCCAAATAAGACGTATTAAATGATTTAATTGTCGGTGGTTCGGCTAATTCAACTTTCACAGTCAATA
>JBEBHE010000065.1:0-17305 GCA_040081205.1 Burkholderiales bacterium
CTTTCGTACAGCGCATCAAGACGAGCAAGCACGTCCGCAGGAAGCGGCCCCATCGCAGCGGCCTGCAGCGCGTCATCGACATGCTGCGGTTCCGCGCTGCCGATGATGGCGCAGGACACATCCGGGTTCGACAGCACAAAGCGCAGCGCCACCTGCGCACGCGTGCCGTGGCCGCTGCCGATGGCGTCGAACACCGCCTTCGCTTTGCGTTGGTCTTCGGCGAGGCTGGTATCCGCGGTCAGCACGCTCTCGCGCCCCGTGCGTTCATCCGTGGCAATGATGCCGGCGGCAAAAATACGAATCGCCATCACCGCGACACCACTGGATCGGCAAGCATCCATAACGCCGCCGAAATTGTGCCCAGTCCATGCGTGGGGCATGCTGCGGCCCGCGCTGGGATTGAGCAAATTGTAATAGATCTGCGCGGACTGGAACCGCTTGCTCTGGATCACTTCGCAAACGGAGGCAGCTTCGCCGATTGCGGTAATGCCCATGTGACGGAACAGCCCCTTCTCGCGCAGCCGGTCGAACCCATCGGCCACGCCGTTCTTGCCAAGGATATGCTCAACCGTCAGTACCCGGCCACCGGCTTTGGTTCCAATGCGGTTATGAAGTTGCAGCACATCAACGGATGAACGTTTGAGCCGCGCGAGGCCCGCCATCACACGTTCTTCGACCTGTGCCGGGATGTCGTTTAAATTTTCGACATCGAGCTGAATCTTGGTTGAGAGATACGGCTTAACTCCGCCCGCCTCTGCGAATTCGGGTAGCAGCCAGCCGAGCGCTTCTTCCGACTTGCCGTTGCCATATTGCGCGGCGGTATCGACCCAGTTGATGCCGCCGGCGAATGCCCGGCGTAGCGCATCGCGCTTGGTCGCGTCGTCCTTCTGGATGAGAATGCCCCCGACACTGCCGGCGCCGAAAATGATTTCCGATACCTTGATGCCGGTGCTTCCGAATGAGCGGTGTTTCATGTTGCCCTCTTTGTTGCCGCTTTTTGGCGCTGCCTGTTGGCAAGACCGCGATTACTCAACTCGACTAGTCGGGTTGGATCGTCATCGGCAGCTAGTAGTATAGTGCCTCGCAATTCATGAGACATTCCCTCACCTTCAAAGGGAGTTGGGTAGATGACATAGCATGAAGCAGTGTTACCATTCACGCAGAATTTTCATAGGGACATAAGTGAATCTCCTATTGGAAGCGGAAATATAGCGCGGCTTGCAGATAAAGCAAGCGGAACGGTTTTCTATCTTGGCATAGGTGATCCCAGTAGTGCGGAATCGTTTGAGCCTGTTGGAACTGGCTTTCTCGTAGTTATGTGACGGAACCAGTGTAGTAATACTCGCCGTTGGCAAACACCGCAAAGACTTGCACACACTCGCGATCATGGTACCGTTCATCTTCAGCGGTATTCAACCGATAGCCAAGTACATTCAACGAGTAAATAGCAATGGAAATCAACAACCCGCAAACGCTGACCGAACTCACCCGGCAGTTCGACCGCTACCAGCAGGCTATCATCGACAACGATATCGCGGTGCTGAACGAACTTTTCTGGAACCACGCGCTTACCGTCCGTTATGGAACCGGTGAGAATCTCTACGGACACGCTGAAATTGCGTCATTTCGCGGCGCGCGCGACCCGAAAAGCGTGGCGCGCGTGGTGGGCAAAAGCGTGATCACGAGTTACGGGCGCGATGCGGCGACAACGAACATTGCGTTTACGCGCGCGGGCCGCAACGGCCGGCAAAGCCAGGCGTGGATCCGCATGCCCGAGGGCTGGCGCATCGTGGCCGCGCATGTGAGCTATAGGGATGAATGAGCGAGAAAAATGCGTCTTACTGGCGCCCACCCTCAACCCCCAACCCTTCCGCGCGCCATCGCAGCATGCCGCCTGCAAGATTTGCGACGTCGCTGAATCCCAGACGCTGCAAAATTACGCACGCTTGCGCCGAACGCGCACCTGACCGGCACACGGCCACGACCGGCTGCGCACGCGCGAGATCGCTGGCCCGCGCGGCGAGTTCACCGAGGGGAATGAGTACCGCACCCTCGATGTGACCAAGCGGACCGCTGAACTCCGAAGCCTCGCGCACATCGACGATCTGTACCTTGGCGGAAATTTCCTCCAGCGCCTGCGGGTAAATCTCCCAGATGCCGGCAAAGGTAAAGGTCAGTGGCGCCCACGCCGGTTCGGCCGTTTGTGCCGGGGCGTCGGCGAGTTGCCCGCACTGGAGGTTCGCTGGAACGGCCACGTCGATTTGCTTCGGATGCGGCAGTCCCAGGTTATTCATGTAGCCAGCAAAATCCGCTTCGCCGATGCCGCTGCCGAGCCTTGGGTTAAACCGCCGCTCTTCGTCCACGCTGGTGACGGTGAGCCCGCGGTAGTCGTGGCCGGGATACAACAGGCACGTCGGCGGCAACGTAAATATCTGACTGTGTACTGAACGATACAGGGTGCGCGCACTGCCTTGCTGAAAGTCGGTGCGCCCGCAGCCACGGATCAGCAGAGCGTCTCCGGTGAACGCCATCGATTCATCGTCGAGCACGTAGGTAAGGCAACCGTTGGTGTGTCCCGGTGTTTCGCGCGCTTCGAGGTAGCGTGTACCGAATGTCACGCGGTCGCCGTGCGCGAGCGGAACATCGGCGCCTTTCGCACCGCTGACGCCGGAGAGCGCGATGCGGCTGCCCAAGCGCTGCTTGAGCAGCGAGGCGCCTGTCACGTGATCGGCATGCACGTGCGTCTCCAGCGTAAAAAGAAGTTTCAGGTTGAGCTCGGCGATCAGTGCCCGGTCGCGGCGCGCCTGTTCGAAAACCGGATCGATCAGCACCGCTGCGCAGGTGCGCTCATCGCCCACCAGGTAGCTGTAGGTTGACGACTGCGGGTCGAATAACTGGCGAAAGATCATTGCGTTCCTTCCATGCCGCTGTACTCCCGATTTGCGTTACGGCCACTGAGATGCCAATTTCAAAATTGCTTCAACACCCCTTGTTGCCATTCAGCCTGCCGGCTCGGAAGCGCGGCAGGCGCAAGCCGTCCAATGTCGTATCAGTCTACGACAAGTTTGAACGCTCGAATGAGTTTGCCGAGCCGGTCGATCTCGGATTTGATATACGCGCCAAATTCCTCGGACCGATTGACCACCGGCACAAAGCCCATATCGGTCAGGCGCCTGCCTGCGTCAGGATTGTTCAGCACGGCGGCAGCCGCTGCGTGGATCGCGTCCACGGCTTCTTTCGGTGATTTTGCCGGTACCAGCAGGCCGTACCAGTTGTTGAATTCGTAGCCTGCAACACCGGATTCGGCGGCCGTCGGAATGCCGGGATGGTTGGGCAGGCGCTGCGCGGTAGACACCGCGATCGCGCGCAGCCGCCCGGATTTTGCCTGCGGTAGTGCAGTGGATATCGGCAGGAACGCAACAGAGGTTTCGCCGGAAATAACAGCCGTTACGGCCTCGGCCCCGCCACGGTACGGCACATGCAGGATATTCACGCCGGCCATGCCCTTGAGGATTTCCATCGCCAGGAAAGTCGTCGAGCCCACGCCGGCCGACGAATAATTAATTGCGCCCGGTTTCGATTTCGCCAGCTTGACGAGCGCGGCAGCGGATTTCACCGGCAGCGACGGATGCACACACAGCACCTGCGGCGATGAGGCAATCTGCGTCACCGGCGCGAAATCGCGGATGAGATCATAGCTAAGGCTGCGGTAGAGACTCACGTTAGTCGCAAGCGGCATATTGCCCTGCAGAATGGTGTAACCGTCGGCGGGTGCGCGCGCGGCAGCTTCCGCGCCGATATTGCCGGCTGCACCGCCGCGATTCTCCACGACGACCTGGCGGCCGAATCGCTCGGACAGGCCGCCTGCTACCACGCGTGCCAACTGGTCCGCGCCGCTGCCGGCCGTAAACGGCACAACATAACGCACGACTTTCGCGGGATAAGACTGCGCCGCGCCTTCGGAAAGCGGCACGAGCATGAGCGCCGGAAGCAGTACCACCCGCGCGGCTGACCACCTCGCGCCGGCGCCGCTGGGTTGAATGACGGGTTTCCGCATGGTTGTTACCTCACACCGTTCGCAGCAAAGCCTGCATCCGGGCGGATGCCAAATAAGTGCCCCATTATCGCATGCGAGGAAACGCAGCCGTTTGCCGGATTTTCACAACGCATGCAGCGCCAGCAGGAAACACCCGCGCTTCTGAAATTTTTATCCAGGCGTCCCATGCACCGTCCGGCGAAATCCACGCTTTGAAGGTGCGCGGCCGCACTACCTGCGTTATCCTTAGAGTGCCTAACATAGTGAAACCCATGCGTCGTTGTGTCCAAAATCGGTGGTGGCGCGAAGGACGAGGAGTCTCATATCGAGCATATGAGCGACGAGTCCGACAAAGCCACCGCCGATTTTGGCCACAACCCGGAGGGCTGGCGCGAGTTTTGCCTCAGGGCTTTGTCGCACGGCTTATGAATATTCTCGATATTCACTGCGCCGCGCTTCGCGCCCTGAAGCAAAATCGTGCCAGTGCCGCATGGGTTTCACTATGTTAGGCACTCTTAAGCATCCCATGAAAAAAACGTTCTCTGGCTGGCGCATCGTATTTGCCGGCGGCGCTTTGCAGTTTTTGCAAAGCATGCTGCTGAATCAGGCTTTTGGTGTTTACCTTGCGGTGCTGGTCGAAGAGCGCGGCTGGAGCAAAACGTCGATTGCCGGCGCGGCTGCGCTGAAATCAACGGAGGTTGCGCTGCTCGGCCCGGTGCTGGGCTGGATGGTGGACCGCTTCGGCTCGCGGGGTATCGTCAGCACTGGCGTGGTGATGTTCGGCATTGGTTTTATGCTGCTCAGCCGGATCGAGACGCTGCTCGGCTTTTACGCCGCGTTTATTGTGATTGCGTTCGGTTCGAGCATGTTCAGCAATCCCATCGTGAGCGTGGCGATCATTCATTGGTTCGAGAAGCGCCGTGCGAAGGCGCTGTCCGCGTTGCAGTTTGGCGGCGCCATCGGCGGCCTTTTTGTGTTTCTGGTTGCATTTTCGATTCAGACTTTTGGCTGGCGGCCCACCGCGTTCGGCTCCGGCGTGATAGCCATCCTGATCGGCTGGCCGCTCGCGCGCATGATCCGCAGCCGCCCGGAGGATCACGGCGAAACCATCGACGGCTTGCCGCCTGCGCCGATGGTCAGCGGACAACCCGATACGCCTGTCGCGCCCGCGTTCACTGCGCGTCAGGCGCTGCGTACCAGCGCATTTTGGCTGATCTCGCTCGGCCACGCCTTTTCACTGTTGGTGGTGACCGCCGTGAACGTGCATGCCATCACGCATATGAAGGAAGGCCTGGGCTACTCACTGGCGCAGGCCTCGCTGGTGTTTACGCTGGTGACGGTGGGACAGTTTTTCGGCGTGATGCTCGGCTGGGTGATCGGTGATAAATGCGACAAACGCCTGGTCGCCGCCGGTTGCATGCTGATGCACGCCGCCGGCTTGCTGATGCTTACCTATGCCACCGGCCTCGTCATCCTGGTACTTTCCGCGTTGATACACGGTATGGCCTGGGGTCTGCGCGGCCCATTCATGCAAGCGATACGCGCGGATTACTTCGGCCGGCGTTCGATCGGCATGATTATCGGGCTGTCGTCGCTGATCACAGTGTTCGGCAATATCGCCGGACCGATTGTGGCAGGTGCGTTCGCCGATTCAACCGGAAACTACCGCGCGGGTTTTACGCTGCTGGCGGTGCTGGCGGGCGTGGGATCGTTGTTTTTTCTGATGGCGAAGCCGCCCAAAATGCCTGTGGCGGAACGTGTATTATAACTACTTGTTTTTATTGAGAATTTTTACTACTTCTAACATCCGGGCAGCGGCAACGTCTGCGCCTGAATCTCATCCGCCGTTCATCCATCGTTATAGCAACCGTGTGTGGTGATCGTGCGCCCGCCATCAACCACAATATTCGCGCCGTTGACGTAGGACGACAACGCCGACGCCAGAAACAAGGCAACTTTTGCCACGTCCTCCGGCCTGCCCATGCGCTGCGACGGCGTAACGGCGACGCGCGCGTCGTCTCCGGCAGACGGTGCGGTTGCGGGATTGCGTATGCCGCCGGTGGAAATGCTGTTCACGCGGATATGATATTTAGCCAGATCGTGCGCCATCACGTGCGTCAGTGGAAGCATGCCGCCCTTCGCGGCAGAGTACGCCGCGATGGACGGATTACCGAGAGAACCATCGATTGACGCATGATTGATGATCGCACCCGATCCCGCGCGCTTCATCAGCGGCAGAAAATATTTCGCGCAGAGAAATCCCGACGTCAAATTACGGCCGAGCATGGCTGTCCACGTCTCCTCGGTGGTGGTCTCGAAAGGCTGCTTGATCGGGTCGCGTCCGGCAACATTGAAAAGAATATCCACTCTGGAAAGCGTCTTCTCGCAAGCACTCACCGCCGACTGCACCTGCACTGCGTCAGTCACATCGGTGTGGAAATACGGCACGCTCAATCCGCCAATGTGAATCCGGCTGGCTTGTTCCAAACCGGCGTTGTCGTCAATACAAAGAACGCTGGCGCCTTCATTCGCAAAGAGCATGGCGGTCGCGTGACCGATGCCAAAAGCATCACCGGCGATCACGGCAACTTTGTTTTTTAAAAGCATTCGTTTCCTTTCACTGGAATGATGCGGCAGTTCAAATTAAGCCCAGGCTGGCGCGCCATGAATTCGGCACGATGCTACCGCCACTCGGCGCGATTGTGCGAATTTCTCGCGGTTTTGCAACTCGCGCGCAGGTTACATACAATGCCATTCTGTCCAACCTGCTATTGAAACTCCATTCGCATGCAGCAAAGCTACATTATCGATTCGGCAGCAGCGCCCTGGAAACGCGGCGCCTCGGAAGGCATTGCGTTTTCGTGCCAAGTGCTGTTGTCGGGCGAGGACGGCGGACCGGAAGCGCTGCGATTTCGTTTCGACGACTGCCCATCAGTCTATGCTCACATGCATCTGACGGCGCAATTTCAATTGCTGCTGAGCGGCGCAATGGATTTTCCGCGCGGCGTCAAACATCTGGAATCGTTAGCCATTCATTACACCGATCACAACATGCCCTACGGGCCGTTTGCCGTATCGCGGAATCACGACATGCTGGTGTTGCATCCGCGCGCCGGCGGTATTATTTCCATGGCGAATCTCGATGCACGGCGCCAGATCAATTTGCAGGGGCGCTTATTCGCTGCGCTGGCCGCGGATGCCCAGTGGCATCCACTACCCGGCGTCGATAACACCACTTATATGCATTTGATACCTGCGGGTTTGGGCCCGGCAGCGGTGGTGGTCAACGCACCGGCACACGCCGCGCTCGCCATGCCCGCGCCGTCATTCGGCCGTTACGAAGTGGTACTCGACGGCTCCGTTATATTTGAAGGACAGGAACTCGGCCCGCCGGGATTCCGCTACGTCCGGGGAGACCATCCGGTCGAACCGCTGATCAGCGGCGATAGCGGCGCAAGCGTGGCTTTTTTGACGTTTGACAAGGATGCCCTTGAAGGCGGCATAATTGGCGGCGGTCTTGCTGCGGAAGCGGCAGAAATGATGGCCAGAGCCATATAACCCAGGCACCCTGGAACCAACGGCAGGAGGTGGCGATGACAGAAAACCAGCAACCGGCAGAGAAGTTTCGCGTGGCCGTATTCGCCGATTTTGTTTGCCCATACAGCTTTCTTGCGGTGGAGCAAATTGACCGGCTTGCCCGCGAATACGACGTGCAGCCGCTATGGCGGCCACACTGGCTGCATCCCGATACGCCGCCGGAGGGATGTCCGCGCGAACAATCGCCCGACGCCGCGGCGCGCGCCGAACGGCGCAACGCATGGATGAAAGAGATGGCGCCCGACCAATTCGCCCGTATGCGTTATCCAGAGAAACGGCAGTACAGCTTTCCCGCCTTCGAAGCGCTTGAATTCGCCTGCGACTACGGCCTCGACTTCGCGTATAAAACCGCCGTTTACGATTTGATGTGGACCGAGGGCGGCGATATCGGGGAAATAGACACGTTGCTGAATGCGGCAGAGCGTGTCGGGCTCGATGTGGGCGAATTGCAAATCGCGTTGGAACAGCGGCTCTACGCCGATCGCGCGCTGGATGCGGTCAAGCAAGCGCATCGCATTGGCATCACCAGCACGCCGACGATATTTCTCGGCAGAACCCGCATCAACGGCTGGCACTACTACGAAGTGCTTCAGTCCGTGATGGAAAAACAAGGCATGCGCCCGCGAGAATTAATCGCTCATTAGTTTGCGCCGCATCGGTGTTACCGCAGACTGTCCCGCTTTAAATTTGACACACCGGGTTTGATAGTCTTTGCCGGTATGTGATCCACCCGCGAACCGTCATTTGATCAATGGGTCACCGCCACGCCAGCTTGCACACATCCCGATGCATCTTTTAAGGTAGCATCGGTTTCTCACCGTAACGCATGGAGAGCTCACGTGAACATCAAGAACCGCAGAACCTTTATGAAAGCCGCCGGCGCAACCTTTGTTGCCATGAACCTGCCGCTGGCAGCGCTCGCGCAAACCGCGTCCGGAAAAATGAAAATTGGCATTGTCGGCTCCGGCAGAGTCGGCGGAGCAGTCGGCGGCGCCTGGGTCAGAGCCGGGCACGAGGTCATGTTCTCATCGCTCAATCTTGAGGAAGACAAAAAACTGGCGGCAAGCCTGGGCGGCGGCGCGCGCGCCGGCACGCCGCGTGAAGCGGCGGCATTCGGCAGCGTGCTGCTGATCTCGGTGCCCTATGCCGCGCTGCCGGCGGTGGGCAAGGATTTGGCCGATTTGATCAAAGGCAAAATCATTATCGACACCAGCAATCCCATCGTTGCGCGCGACGGTGACATGGCGGTGACTGCACGCGAAAAAGGGGCGGGGGTCGCATCATCGGAATTCCTGCCGGGCGCGCGCATCGTGCGTGCCTTCAACGCGGTCGGATTCGCGCGCATGGCAGAGGCTTATAAGCGCAGCGCGAGCGAACGCGCCGGCATGCCGATCGCCGGTGACGACCAGAACGCGATTGCAACAGCCTCAAGCCTGATACGCGACGTCGGCTACGAGCCGGTGCTGGTAGGCTCACTCGCGGCAATGGGCAAACACCTGATACCCGGAACGCCACTCGCGGGCGAACGATCACCCGACGAGATACGAAAAGTTGCAGCGACGCTTAAATGAGCGAAGATGAGCGAAGCGGAATAATGCGCTAGCGTCTGCCCGCCTTCGTCGCCGCTAAAATCCAGTCCGCCGTTAGCCTTTCCGCGCGGCACCAAAAGAATTTCCCATGTCTATTCAAATCAAACCCGCCGGTGTCGCGCTCGGCGCTGAAATCGTCGGCGCCGACCTGACAAAGCCGCTCGACGACGCGACGTTCGCCGCGATCCGCGCGGCGTTCTACCGGTACGAGGTGATTTACTTTCGCGGCCAGACACTGAGCGACGACGATCAGATTCGCTTCAGCGCGCGCTTCGGCGAGCTGCGTAAATTGAAACTCGCAAGCCAGCTCCACGTCGATCACCCGGAGATATTCGTCGTCTCCAATATCATGAAGGACGGAAAGTATATCGGCAGCTACGATGCGGGTATCTTCTGGCACACCGATGGCGCCTATCTCGCGAATCCTCACGCGATATCCGCGCTGCGCGCGCTCGAAGTACCGGAGCAGAATGGCCGCACGCTAGGCGACACAAACTTTGCCAGCACGTCAGCCGCCTATGAGGCGCTGCCGCAGTCCATGAAAAAACGTCTCGACGGCCTGCAGGCAGTGCAAAGCATCATGCACCGGCTCACCAAGACAGTGGAAGCCGGTATCAAGAAAGATTACAACGCGGCAGTCAAAGCAGATCCGGAAGCCACCCATCCCCTGGTGCGTGTGCATCCGGTGAACGGGCGCAAATGCCTTTATGTCACGGAAGGCTACACCGCGCGTATCGTCGGCCTGCCTGATGATGAGAGCCGTGACTTGATCACAGAACTCACCGCCCATTGCGTGAAACCGGCGTTCACCTACCGGCACAACTGGCGCCGGAACGACCTGGTCATGTGGGATGACTGCGCCACGCAGCACAAGGCAACGTTCGACTACCCGGCGACGCTACCGCGGCTGATGCACCGCACGACGGTAATTAACGGCAGCGACGCCGCATGACGGGGTGAACCGGTTTAAAGACGGGAAGTCGCGCGGCTATGCACGCCATGCATTACTCAACTGCAACACCCGTCTGGCGGATGATTTTCCCCAGCGTGGCAATTTCGGATTTGATAAACGCTGCGAATTCGTCGGGCTGATCGCCCACAATGAGGTAGCCCAGATCCAGCAGGCGCTTGCGGGTTGTGGGCTCATTCATCGCGGTAACGGCGCCGGTACGGATGGCGTTCACGATGTCACGCGGCGTTTTGGCAGGCACCATGATGCCGTACCAATTGCCGGCCTGATAGCCCGCATAGCCCGATTCCGAAAGGGTGGGCAATTGCGGTAATTGGTCGATGCGCTGTAACGTCGTCGCCGCCAACGCGCGAACTCTGCCTTGGCGGATGTGCGGCAAAATCGGTGCCGCTGGCGCAAAATAAACCGAGACCTCGCCCGAGATGATCGCCGTCACCGCTTCGCCGCCACCGCGGTACGGCACATGCACCATATTAACGCCCGCCATGCCCTTGAAAAGTTCGGACGCAAGAAACGTGGCACTGCCCACCCCCGTCGAGGCATAGTTCATTTCACCCGGACGCGCCCGCGTGAGTTTCACCAACTCGGCGACACTTTTCACCGGCAGTGACGGATGCACCACCAGCACCGACGGCGACGAAGCCAGTTGCGTTACCGGCGCAAAATCTCTCACCAGATCGTAGGGCAGTTTGCGGTAAAGACTGACGTTGGTGGCATGCGTGCTGCTCGCCTGAAACAGCGTATAGCCGTCAGCCGCCGACTTCGCCGCGATGTCCGCACCGAGGTTGCCGGCGGCACCTGTGCGATTGTCCAGGATCACCTGCTGTCCGAACACCTGCGCCATGCCCGTAGCGACTATCCGCCCAATGGTGTCGGCGCCGCTGCCGGCGGACATCGGCACGAGATAACGCACCGTCTTTGCCGGATAACTTTGTGCCGTCGCGTGGGATGTGATGAACGCCGCAAACGCACCCAGTGTGGCAATCATTACCACGGTTCTATTCACGATCATCGCGCCCTCCGTTCAACGTTATTTGTGCCAACACTCATTACCGGAACGTGCCTGCCTCAACTTCGTCGTGAATCGCGCTCAGAAACGGCAAAGCGTAGTGAATTACCGGGAATCCGCCGGGCAGTGCCGCGACCTCCATCGCTTCAACCGCCTCGCGCACGCTCGCCCCTTCGCGCACCGCGCGGCGCAGATGTCCATCCAGCGTGGGAAAGGCGCGATAGGCGAGCACCGCACTCGCCACCAGTTCGCGAATCTTCACTGGCAATACCGGCGCGACCGGTGTCCACACCAATGCCGTCAGATCCTGGTGCGCACCTTCAAAGGCGGGATCCACCGCGTCCAGCCATGCCCATTCGCGCATGCCGCGCGACACCGCTCCTGTGGCGGGGCGCGTTTCCGTTCTGGGTTTTTTTACCGCAGCGGCGCTCGTTGCCTCGCCCAGAATCTTATCGCCGAACTCCTCATGCAGCGCGATCATGAACGGCAACGCGTAATGCAAGGCCGGGAAGCCGCCGAGTATCGCCGCGGTCTGAAAACCCTCAAGCACTTCGCGCAATGTTGCGCCTTCCGTCAGCGCGCGGCGCAAATGCACATCGATGCTGGGATAGGCGCGGCAACCCAGAATCACCGCCGCAATAATCTCGCGGTATTTCACCGCCAGCGCGGGTGATGAAGGCGTCCACACCAGCCGCCCCAGTTGGCGTCGCGCATCGTCGAAGGCGGGATCGATCCGCGCCAGCCATTCAAATTCCTTGAACGCATGGGGCGGCACGGTTGCCGCCGTCTCTTCCATCTTTGCAGCCGTCACCGTAGGTCTCCTGATTGCCGATTACGAGCGAAAGACTGTATTGACCGCAACGCCACAAGTCAACGGCCACACCGCCGTTGACTTTCGTTGAGCGGCATTACTATAACTACTTGTTTTATTTATCATTTCAGAAAACACTGTTCGCCACATGGCACGCTCACACGCAAACGCACGAGGCACGTCACATGAGACAACGTAAAATTGCAGTGTTTCTACGCAACCCTTGAAAAGGAATTTCAGCATGGCACTGATTGAGCAAAATGTGATGGTCACCACCAAGTATGGAAAATGCCCGTCGTTCGCGGCCTGTCCCGATGCGCCCGGTTCGTTTCCCGGCATTATTCTTTACATGGACGCTCCGGGTTTTCGCGAGGAGCTGTGCAACATGGCGCGCCGCATCGCCAAGCGCGGCTACTTCTGTTTGCTGCCTGACATGTACTACCGGCTCGGCACAGTCCGCTTTGACATTCCCCGTCGCAACGATCAGATGTCGGCAGTCATCAAAGCCTCAATGAACAGTCTCACCAATGCCGACGTGACCGACGACACCGGCGGATTCATCGCGTGGCTGGACGCGCAGGACAAAGTAAAGGCCGGCCCGATCGGTTGCGTCGGCCATTGCATGAGCGGCTGTTACATCACGACCGTATCCGCGCGCTTCCCGACACGCATGATGGCGGCCGCCTCGCTCTACGGCGTCAACGTCGTCACCGACAAGCCGGACTCTCCGCATTTACTGGTCGACAAAATCAAAGGCGAGCTTTATTACGGTTTTGCCGAGACCGACGGTTCGGTACCCGCCAATGTCATCCCCACCCTCACCGAAGCACTCAAGAAAGCCGGCACCAAACATACGCTCGAAGTGCTGCCCGGCACGCTGCACGGCTACTGCTTCTCCGAACGCGCCAGCTATAACCCGGTTGCCTCCGAGCATTCGTGGGAGAAAATATTCGATTTGTGGGAACGAAATCTTAAGTAGTCGCCAAAAGCAATACAGCAGGTTGCGCCGGTGTCAATTTGCAAGGACCGTGACACGGCGCTTCTTGCCCGCGCAAACCAACACCTTGGCTATTTGACCAACCCAAGTTCGGTGAGTAGTCCTTTGAACTCGGCGTAATCGGCCTCAAACAGTTTCGCCGTCTGCGCACTGTTCAGGTAATTCGATTCCCACACATTGCGCTCGACCTCGCGCTTCCATGTATCGGTGACCACCGCCTTCGCCAGCACCTGATCCCAGAATGCGACCTGCTCGGCAGTCATGCCTTTCGGTCCGATAACACCGCGC
The DNA here is from genome assembly GCA_040081205.1 of Burkholderiales bacterium. Taxonomy (GTDB): domain Bacteria; phylum Pseudomonadota; class Gammaproteobacteria; order Burkholderiales; family SG8-41; genus UBA5216. Next base: position 13,298 of record JBEBHE010000065.1, read on the forward strand.
CACGTATCCATCACCGCGCCGAAACCCTGCTCGGTCCAGGTGGGCGTATTTGCATACGGCCCACCGATACGCCGGGGCGCCAGCACACCAATTACGCGGATCTTGCCTGCTTCGACCATGCGAACCACGGACGATGGCGTGCCGGTATGCGCGTCGACGTGCCCGCCCAACACGGCCGTTACCGCGTCGCCCCCGGAGCCAAGCACCACGGCTTTCAACTTGCGTATATCCACGCCTGCGGATTTTGCGACCAGCGCAAAGGAAAGGTGATTGATGCTGCCCAGCGTCGTCGGCGTCGTCACCGCGATGGAAGCGGGATCTTTGCGCAGACGACTGACGAAATCCTGCCCATTGCGAATCGAAGAATCCGCGCGCACCGCGATCACCGTGTACTCGCTGAACAGATTGCCCAGTGGCGTAACCTCGGTGTAGCGGCCACGGCCATTGAGGTCGTTGGCAATCAGATTGGGCGAATTGATGGCGACGAAATGCGCGTCGCCCGCGTGCTGGTTGAGATAGCTCACGGAAACCGCGCCGCCACCGCCCGGTTTATTCACAACGGTCACAGGTACCTTTATCAGCCCCGTTTCCTGAAAGATTCTTTGCAGCGTACGTCCGGTGCGATCCATGCCACCGCCCGGCGTAGTTGGAATCGAAATCTCCACGGGTTTGCTTGGTTGCCACGTTTGCGCGAAAACGCCATGCGCACAGCACAGCGCCGCCAGCCAAACCGCGGCGCGCCACGCCTTCCCGCGCAGACCATACCGGTGATGGGTTCCGGTCGATCGGCGCGCTGCGATTGAGTCTTCAGGATGACGCATGGATGGATAGATTCTTTTGTTCAGGCCCTTAAGAATACTGCATCGCATTCGCGCCAGCGCAATAAAAAAGGCCACTCCGGAAAGTGACCTGAAACTATCTAAGTAATTGATTTTATGGCGCGCCCGGAGAGATTCGAACTCCCTACCCCTTGGTTCGTAGCCAAGTACTCTATCCAGATGAGCTACGGGCGCTAAGCCGCTAATTATATCAAAAACGCAAGCAGTTACGAAACCCGTGTCAGGCCGCACTTTCGGGCGTGCGTCGCGTGCTAGCATTTCAGGCCACTAATGGCAGTGTAACGAGGGTAGCAGAATGAAAATCGGATTTGCGGGCATGGGACGTATGGGTGCGGCAATGGCAGGCCGCTTACTGCAACACGGACACGAGGTGACGGTATGGAATCGCACCACTGCCAAGACTAAACCGCTGGCGGATGCGGGCGCGAAAGTGGCTGCAACGCCCGCCGCGCTCGCCTCCAGCAGCGAACTGATCCTGTCTATTCTGACTGACGCTGCCGCAATTGATGCCACCTATCGCGGCAAAGACGGCCTGCTGTCAGGCGCCGTGATCGGCAAACTGTTTGTCGAGATGAGCACAGTGCGCCCGGAGGTTGAGCGTGATCTCGCCAAATCCATAAACGCCAAGGGCGCTTTTTTGATTGACTGCCCGGTGGGCGGCACCGTCGGTCCCGCACGCGACGGCAAATTACTCGGATTTGTCGGTGGCTCTGACAGTCATCTGGCGCGCGCGCGACCGGTACTCGAGCAGTTGTGCCGCCGCATTGATCATTGCGGCGCAATTGGCGCCGGCGCCGCAATGAAACTCGCGATCAACCTGCCGCTGTCGGTGTACTGGCAGGCTTTCGGCGAGGCGCTGGTCATGTGCAAACCGCTGGGACTCGATCCCGCAAAACTGATCGAGATTTTTTCCGAAACCTCCGGCGGACCCAACGTACTTAGATCGCGCGGCCCGTCACTGGTCGGTGCGCTGGGCGGTACGCCGCCTACACCGGTGACGTTCGATATCGATTCCATCCGCAAAGACTTGCGCACCATGATCGAAGAAGGACGCTCGCTTGGGCGAGAGTTGCCGGTATCCGCAAGAGCGCTGGAATGTTACGACGAAGCGTCGCGCAAGGGACTCGGCCCGGCCGACGCGGTCATGATGACGGCCGGGTTTGTCGACGGCAAACTGTCGTAATCGTAACAGGCGTTGTCGTCACAGCGACAGCTACTTCAACCGGCGCAGATTCTCCAGATACTCATCGTTCGCATCCAGAACACCAACGACCGAACATGCCGGCGGTTGCACTTTGCGTAGAATCGTCATGGTACCGTCGATGTGTCCGAGCATGCCGCAGAATTTTTGCCGCGATATTTTCTGAAATTCAAAAAGGTAGGAATCGGCTCGCGCGCGAATCACAAAAATGCCCTGCGGTGTTTGCACGCGTGTGCCGCCATCCGGCATCAAACGCCATTTCACTTTCGGGTCATTGCGATCAAAATCCAGCGCGCAGGTACGCGGCTTCCATTTGCTGTAGTACGCAAAACTGACGATCTGCCCGCCACGCGCCTCCAGCGCCATGCGTGCATGAAGATCTTCTTCCCCGCTGGTGCAGTCGATGCGTTCCATCGCGCCTTGCAATACCGGCAACGGCTTGTCACCGGCCACGTCGGCCATCGGATTAACCCGCAGCGGCTCCGGCACATCCTCGGGCACGCGCGTGTCCAGCGGCGGCTGATCAGGAACCTGTATCGGCTTGTGCGGCGCGCAGGCGCTTAGGCACACCAGCATCAACACACACAACAGCAAACTAATGCGCCGAACGCCTTGCATGAAAATCATATTATTTATTTTAAAAACATATACTACAAACAATCCACCTTACAAGCTTGCGGAAAGGTCGAGCCTATTTTGACCCGCTCTCGGCGGGTTTCGGTATGAGCGCTTCAGGCGGTAACGGCGGGCCCGGTGGCGTCATGGTCGGTATTGGCGGCGGCTTATCGTCCGCTGGTTCTGGTTCGTTTTTATCCATGATGCCTTCAATCGAGCACATCCGTTTTGGACCGCGCGTCACCGTCATCGAACCGTTGAGTTTTCCCATCATGCCGCAATAATGCATGCGGTCCACCTGACGAAAAAAAAGCTGATATTCGGCACGCGATACCTGAATCAGGAAATCACCGAATTCAGTCGTAATCGTCGTCGCGTCGCCGACATCGCTCCATTTGCTGTAGGCATCACCGCGCTGCAAATGTACTGAACACGTGCGCGGCTTCCACTTGCTGTAATAGGCCACGCTTTGCACTTCGCCACCCTGCGCCAGCAGTGCTAAGCGCGCGTGCTGATCCTCGGTGCCGATCTTGCAATCATATTTCTCAATCGGCCCGCGCGGTGGTCCTTTTCTGGCCATTTTCTGCGGCGCCGCAGGTGCCGCGGGTTTTTGCCCGGTCGCTGCGGGTTTTTGTGCCGGCGCCGCGCAACATCCTGCAGCCGGTGCTTTTTGCGCAGGCGCAGGTGCGGCTTTCGGTTGTGCCGTCGGTTGAGACTGCGCGATTAACGGCGCTGCAAGCAGCAGCGCTGCGCAACTCGCCGACAAAAAAACTCCCTGACAATACTTCATTCCGTATTAACTCCTCGCCAGATGCACGCAGCGCTCTGGTTGCACAAGGGCTGCGATTTTATGGAATGCCGTAGCGATAACCAAAGCAGCTACACCACGCACACATTACAGATACGACACAGCGGTGCGCCAGAAATTCCGGATATTTTCTAACTATATGTTTTTATTATACTTTCCGCAACGAGCGCATCTTCGGGAAACGTCACTTTCAGATTGCGTGGACTGCCCATCACCAATCGCGGTTTGAACCCCATCTGCTCCAGGGCGCTGGCTTCATCCGTTACAACGCCCGATGCTGCAATGCCGGCCTTGGCAGCGCGGCCCAGCGCTTCCAGCAATAACCGATAACGAAACATCTGCGGCGTTTGCGCTTGCCAGATTTTTTCGCGCGCCACCGTTTCTGTCACACGCTGATTGTCATCACTGCGCTTTAACGTATCCGCAACCGGTACTGCCAGCAATCCACCCACGTCGTCATCGGCAAGTTCGCTGCACAGCCGGTCAATCAGCGTCGCATCAAGACACGGACGCGCGGCATCATGCACCATCACCCAATCGTCCGG
>JBEBHE010000345.1:0-4657 GCA_040081205.1 Burkholderiales bacterium
ATTCAACTGTGCGGCGGCCTTTCCGAGCGTGAAATGGAAGCGCAAGTACTCGACTCGATGGATCTGGAACGCGAGCGTGGCATCACCATTAAGGCGCAGACCGCCGCACTCGAATACAAAGCCCGCAACGGCCAGACTTACCAATTAAATCTCATTGACACGCCGGGCCACGTCGATTTTTCGTATGAGGTATCGCGTTCTTTGTCCGCATGTGAAGGCGCGTTGCTGGTAGTCGATGCCTCACAGGGAGTTGAAGCACAGACCGTTGCTAATTGCTACACCGCTATTGAACTGGGCGTTGAAGTGGTGCCCGTGCTTAACAAGATGGATTTGCCGCAGTCTGATCCGGAACGTGTGAGCACCGAGATCGAGGATATCATCGGCATTCCGGCGAAGGACGCGGTCAAAGTCAGCGCAAAATCAGGCGAAGGTGTGGCGGATGTGCTGGAAGCGATGATTGAGCGCGTACCCGCCCCCAAGGGAAATCCGACAGGTCCGCTGAAAGCGCTGATCATCGACTCATGGTTTGATAACTATGTGGGCGTGGTTATGCTGGTGCGCGTGGTTGATGGTGAATTGAAGCCGAAAGACCGGCTGCTGCTGATGGCCGCCAAAGCCAGCTATACCTGCGAGCAAGTCGGCGTATTCACACCGAAGTCACGTTCGCGCGAACGCCTGTGCGCAGGTGAGGTGGGTTTTATCATTGCTGGTATCAAGGTGCTTGACGCCGCCAAAGTCGGCGACACGATTACGCTGGCAGACACGCCTGCGGTTCAGGCGCTACCGGGTTTTAAAGAAATACAACCGCAGGTGTTTGCCGGTTTGTATCCGGTCGAATCGAATGAATACGATGGGCTGCGTGATGCGCTGGAAAAGCTTCATCTGAATGATTCTTCCTTGCGCTACGAGCCGGAATCCTCAACCGCGCTGGGATTTGGATTTCGCTGCGGGTTTCTTGGCTTGTTGCACATGGACATTGTGCAAGAGCGTCTCGAGCGAGAATACGGCGTTTCGTTGATCACCACGGCGCCGACCGTGGTGTATCAGGTACTACTGGCAGACGGCACGGTGATCGAAATCGAAAATCCGTCGAAGCTACCAGATGCCTCGACGGTAGCAGAAATACGTGAACCCATCATCAAGGCATCCATTCTGGTGCCGCAGGAATATGTGGGGGTGGTGATTACGCTTTGCATCCAAAAGCGTGGCGTACAAAAAAATATGCAGTATATGGGCCGGCAAGTAATGCTGACCTACGAATTACCGCTGAATGAAGTGGTAATGGATTTTTTCGATAAACTCAAGTCCGTATCTCGCGGCTATGCTTCGTTGGACTACGATTTTCTGGAGTACCGCGCCGGCGATATGGTCAAGCTGGACATTTTGATTAACAGTGAGCGTGTCGATGCGCTGTCATTGATTGTGCATCGCGAAAATTCGCAATATCGCGGGCGCGACCTGGTGACGCGTATGCGCGGACTGATACCGCGCCAGATGTTTGATATCGCCGTGCAAGCTGCGATTGGATCGCATATTATTGCGCGCGAAACCGTGAAAGCCTTGCGCAAGAACGTGCTTGCGAAGTGCTACGGTGGTGACATTTCGCGCAAACGAAAACTGCTTGAGAAACAAAAAGCAGGCAAGAAACGCATGAAGCAAGTGGGTAGTGTGGAGATTCCGCAAGAAGCGTTTTTGGCGATCCTGCAAGTTGACAAGTAAATTATGATTTTGAATACGATGGCACTCAAATGAATTTTCCGCTGATCATGTTTGTGTTGTTGGTAATAACCGGTGTCGTTTGGCTGGCGGACATTTATTTTTTTCGGCCACGTCGCGAATTGGCAGCGGCGGCGGCGGCATCAGCGCTGGAGGCGCGCGCAGGAACGCCGCTCGCATCATCGGATCAGGAGGCGCTTGTCCGCGCACGCAACGATGTGACCGAATCGTATCTGAAGCAACCTTGGTGGATCGAGTATGCGGTCAGTTTTTTTCCGGTAATCCTGATCGTATTTTTACTGCGTTCTTTTTTGGTCGAGCCATTCAAGATACCGTCAGGTTCCATGTTGCCGACATTGTTGATCGGCGATTTTATCCTGGTCAACAAATACACCTATGGCATACGTATTCCCATCATCAACAAGAAGATAGTGGACATGAACCTGCCGCAACGCGGTGATGTGATGGTCTTTCGTTACCCGGAAAATCCTTCCCAGGATTACATCAAACGCGTTGTCGGCACGCCCGGAGATGTGGTTGTTTACCGCGACAAGCGGCTGACTATCAACGGCATTGAAGCCAAAACCACGCTAGAAGGCGACTATAACTACGTCGAAAGCGGGTTGAACTTCACTGCATCGCAGCGCCTGTTGGAAGCGTTGGGGAAGAGTAGGCATTCGATATTGACGCAGGCCGACATGCCGACCGTGCATATCGGGGGTGTCAATCCATTCCCGTTCCGTGAGAATTGTGTCTACAATGATGGTGGATTCACCTGCACGGTTCCGCCCAGGCACTATTTCATGATGGGCGACAATCGGGATCGCAGCAGTGATAGCCGTTACTGGGGATTTGTGCCAGACGAGAATATTGTGGGCAAAGCGTTTCTCATCTGGTTCAATTTCGAGCAATTTAAGCGTATTGGATCATCGATCAACTGACAACAAGGGGAACAGCATGCTCAAACAGAAAGGACTTACGCTCACAGGATTCATGACTTGGGCCATCATTCTTGCATTTGGTGCTTTGCTGGCATTCAAGCTGGGGCCTGCCTATACCGAAGACTTGACCATACAAAAACACTTCAAGACAATCGCGAATGATTCAACCTATTCAAGCGGTAATCGGCGTGAAATCGAAAATGCCTTTTCCAATCGCGCCCAGATTGATCGTATCGAAGCCGTAAACCCGAAAGACATCGTGATCAGTAAAGAAGGCGCAGGCATATCCTTGAGTGCAAGTTATACGGTACGCGTGCCACTGGTTTATAACATCAGTGCGTGTATGGATTTCAACCCCAGCTCTCGGTAAGGGAGGCAGGGGAAATTGCGTCGTAAATGAACGAAGACACGCTGCAACGCAGTATCGGCTACTGCTTCAAAAATACGGGTTTGTTGCGGCGGGCATTAACGCATCGCAGTTTTGCGGCAGAGCATAATGAACGTCTCGAGTTTCTCGGCGACAGTGTCGTAAATTGCATTATCGCGCAGGTGCTGTACGAAAAATTTCCTGAATTGCCTGAAGGAGAATTGTCACGTCTGCGAGCGAGTCTGGTCAGCGAGACTGCCTTGGCGGGTTTGGCGGGCCATATGGCGTTGGGCGTTGCGCTGTTCTTGGGTGAAGGCGAGTTAAAGAGTGGAGGGCAGCAGCGCCCATCCATTCTGTCGGACGCGCTTGAAGCCGTGGTAGGTGCGGCATTTGTTGACGGGGGATTTGATGCTGCTCGCCAAACTGTAATCCATGTTTTTGGTCCGTCGCTGGATGCCATCGATCCAGCAACGTCGGGAAAAGATGCAAAAACCGTACTACAGGAATTTTTACAGGGAAAACATTTGCCGCTGCCTTGCTATACCGTTATCGCCATTCATGGCGATGCGCATGATCAGCGATTCGAGGTTGAGTGTTTCATTGCATCACTGAATATTCGCGGCAATGGCGTGGGCACCAGTCGCCGCCGCGCCGAACAAGAGGCGGCTCGAATGGCGTGCGGGCAGGTGATGTGCCAATGACGATTGCGAATCCACCGTCGCCGCGCAGCGGATACATCGCCATCGTCGGAAGGCCCAATGCCGGAAAATCCACGCTGCTCAATGCACTGATCGGACAAAAAATCAGTATTACTTCGCGTCGGCCACAAACCACGCGGCAGAACATCGCGGGCATTTTGACATGCGTAAATGCGCAATTGGTGTTTCTGGATACGCCGGGATTTCAAACGGAATACCGCACCGGACTGACGAAAGCCATGGATCGTGGGTTCAAAAACGCGCTGTCGGAAGCGCATGCAGTGCTGTGGCTGATTGATGTCACCGCGAACGATCACGCCGACAGCGAGCTCTTCGCACGCCTGCCAGACACGGCGTCGCTGGTAATCGCGGTCAACAAAATTGATAAAATCGACAATAAGAATAAGGTGCTCGAATATATTCAGGCATTGGATGCCGCTTATCATCCCAAGGCTGTCGTACCTATTTCTGCGAAAAATAAACTGCAATTGGATACGCTGATCGAGGCGTTGACGCCGTTGTTACCGCAACAGGCGTTTCTATACGCCGAAGACAACATTACGACGTCCAGCGTGCGCAGTTTGACTGCCGAATTGATACGTGAAAAATTATTTCGCCTGTTGGGCCAAGAATTGCCTTACTCTACCGCTGTCGAGATCGAAACTTTTGAGGAAAAACCGGCGCTGACGCGCATCCGCGCTGTCATTTTGGTCGACAAGCCCGGACAAAAAGCCATCGTGATTGGAAAAGGCGGCGAAAAACTGAAAGAGATCGGCACTGCCGCACGTCTGGATATCGAGAAACTGGTGGACGGTAAAGTGTTTCTCGAATTGTGGGTCAAGGTTAAACAGTCTTGGGCGGACGACCGTCGCACGCTTGACCGGCTGGGCCTTTCCTGATCACGTGTTCAATCGGCACGGAAGGAAATGAGTCCG
>JBEBHE010000346.1:0-4655 GCA_040081205.1 Burkholderiales bacterium
GGCCATCCATATCGCCGGTTTGCAGCGCTTTGGAAATCGCACCGTGTGCCGCCTTGTCCAGTGCGGCGGCCGGCGCCGACAGCTTGCAGGAATCGAATATACCTACCACGACGCAATCTGATTTTGCTGAAGCGGGTACGCCCTGTTTTGTGCTAAATTCCACGGTAGGCTCCTGTGCGAAAAACCGAAGTTAGAAGATTGATTATCGGCGGTTTTTCCATGAAAAGCAAAATCGAACCCTCTCGCGCCATCTCGTAATATTGCCCGGATGATATTTCACAAGACCCTGTTGCGCGAGTTGACGAGTACCGCGCTCGCGACGTTTCTTGTGTTGCTGGGCATCGTGCTGACCACGCAGTTGGTGCGGCTGCTTGGGCAGGCCGCCAGCGGTGCGATCACTTCCACCAGCGTGATCGCATTGCTCGGCTTCACGGCACTTAGCTATCTTCCGACGCTGCTGTCGCTGACGCTGTTTATATCGGTGCTGATGTCCATCAGCCGCGCTTATCGTGATTCGGAAATGGTGGTGTGGTTTGCCTGCGGTATGAGCCTCACGCGCTGGATGAAGCCGGTGCTGATGTTTGCGGTGCCACTGGTATTTACCATCGCGGCACTGGCGCTGGTGTTGTCGCCATGGGCGTCGGGCCGCGCCGAGGACTATCGAAAAATCATGGATGGCCGCGATGACGCTTCCGCCCTGGCGCCGGGCGTGTTTCGCGAATCACGGCAGGCTGAACGCGTTTATTTCGTGGAGGAAGTATCGGGCGCGGACAATCTGGTCGCTAATGTGTTCATTAGTTCCACGCAGCACGGCAAGCACGGTGTAATGGTTGCAAAACGCGGTTATCAGGAAATGCACGATAACGGCGACCGGTTTCTGGTGATGCTGAATGGTCATCGCTACGAAGGTGAGCCGGGTAATGCGGATTTCAAGATTTATGAATTCGAACGTTATGCCGTTCGTACCGAGACGCGCGAAGCGATCCGTGCGCCGAACACCAAGGCAGCAGCGACGCTGGATCTGATCGCGCAACCCGATCCGCGAAATTTGGGGGAACTGTCGTGGCGGATTGGCCTGCCGGTGAGCGCGCTTTTGTTGTCGCTGCTTGCGATTCCACTGTCGTTTGTCAATCCGCGCGCGGGCCGTTCCATCAATCTGGTGGTCGCGCTGCTGGTATACATGGTCTATAGCAATTTGCTATCGATCATGCAGGCGTCTCTGGCGCAGTCGCGCGTGGCGCTGGCTCCCGGCCTGCTGGCCGTGCATGCAGTCATGCTCGTGTTGCTGTTACTGCTGTTTTACCGCAGGCTGGGCGTGTTTTCCATCTATCGTCTGTTTAAATGAAAACGCTGCGCCACTACCTGGCCCGCGAGATCATGCTGGCGACTGCGCTGGTCATGGCGGCACTGCTTATGTTATTTGCCTTCTTCGATCTGGTAGAGGAAATCAAGGATCTTGGCCGCGGCACGTACCAGTTGCGGCACATTGTGCGGCACGTTGTATTGTCGATCCCGACGCACGCTTATGAGCTGTTTCCGATCGCGGCGCTGATCGGAACCTTGTTTGCGCTGGCGCAGTTAGTGGCAAATTCAGAATATACGGTGATGCGCACGGCGGGCGTGTCGGTTACCCGCATGGTATTGGCGCTGATGAGCGTCGGCCTGATGTTCGCGCTGTTGACTTTCGTTCTTGGTGAATACATCGGTCCGGAGGCTGACCAGGCTGCGCAGCGGATGCGCTCGCGCGCAATCACCGGCATCGTGGCGCAGGAATTCCGTTCCGGGCTGTGGATGAAAGACGACACCAGCTTCATCAACGTGCTGGAGGTTACGCCCGAGGGGAATCTCAGGGGTATTCGTATATACGAGTTTGATCGCGCTGCCAAATTGCGGCTGGTCAGTTTTGCCAAGCGCGGCACCTATCAAGGCGAGCGCCGCTGGCTGCTGGAAGAAATCGTTCAAACCACGTTTACCGACGTGCGGACAGAAACCAGCAAAATTCCATCCGCAAGCTGGCAGTCTGTGCTGGAACCCAGCTTACTGAATGTATTGCTGGTAAAACCCGAGAAGATGTCTGCGGCGAGTTTGTATTCCTACGCACAGCATCTGCGTGAAAACCGGCAGAAGACGTTACGCTACGAGATTGCCATGTGGTCCAAGGCTACCTACCCTGCAGCTGTGCTGACCATGATGATATTGGCGTTGCCGTTTGCGTACACGCAGCGGCGGCAGGGCGGGGTAGGCGCGAAAATATTCACCGGTATCATGCTGGGGCTGGCGTTCTATTTTCTCAGCCGGCTTTCCGCGCATCTCGGCTTGTTGAATGAATGGCCGCCCGCAGCCAGTGCGTTGATGCCGATGTCGGTGTTTCTGTGTATCGCGTTGACCATGATGTGGTGGCAGGAACGGCGTTAGGCCCGCGCAAGCCGCACGAGAAGAACTGAAATCACACCGCTGGATCGTTGGTTTCCGTATTGATGATGCGGGTGCCGGCCAGTCGATCGTGCAGGAAATGCCGGTCACGATCGATCAATGCCCACAGAAAACCCATGCCGAGCAGGGCAGTACTCCCGAGTGCAAGAACGTACCGTAACATCGCGCGCGCCACGGTTACTGGTGAGCCGTCGTGCGAGAGCAGTTGCAGCCGCCAGGTCTTCATCGGCAGCGTTTGACCGACGCGCGCCCATTGCCATACGTAATAAAGACCGCAAAGACCCAGCAGCCAGATTTGCAGCGCGGCGCGGGCGACGGCGTGATCCCACTCGCGCGTCAGTATCACCACCGGCAGAGCCCCGAAAAGCAGTAGCGCCGCGAGGATGAGTGATTCGTAAATAAGGCTAAGTAGCCGCCGCTTGAGGCTGGCGTCGGCGAGACCGCCGGATGCTGCTGTCACTTGCCCGTTGCGTCGGGTGTGGCGTCAGGCGCGGCATCAGAACGCGGTACATTGGATTGCGAACGCTTTTGCAATTTCTGACTGACTTCCTGGCGCTGCGGATCCGGTAGCTTCTTAAGTGATCGGTAATTGTCGCGCGCGAGACGACGTTCTTCTTGCGAGAGCTTTGCCCACGCCTGCATGCGGGTCTGCAGACGTTCCTGCGCATCCGGCTTCATTTTTGGGTAACGATTCGCGATGGTGACCCATTTTTTGCGTCGCGTGGTGTCGAGGTTTTCCCAGTCCGCGGCCAGCGGTCCCAGCACGTGCTGTTGCTGCGGCGACAATTCCGACCACATCGGCCGCGCGGGCTTGGTGGTTTCCGATTTCTTTTGGTTCTGTTGCTGGGCGTACGTACCCGTTGCAACACATGCAACGAGCAGCGAAAAAATCAGTGCGAGGGCCGCTTTAGCCACGAATCAAAACTCCGGTCGAGATAGGCGTTAATCGGCAATTCACTGGTGAGCAGACCTTCATCGATATCGGCAATGTCGCTGCCTTGTGTGCTGAACGATTGCCAGGCAACGGCGCCCGCCAGCGAGGTCAACAGGGCGAGCAACACCACCCACGCGCGCAGGTTGTAGCTGAACGGTTCGGCAATACGTGAGGCGCCTTGCGCGGCCCACTCGAATGCCCATGAACGCTCCGGCTGCTCGTTGAAGTGGGCGAGCGCTTGCTTGCGGGCTTCAAGTAGTTTGGCCGCCGTGCCGGCATCGATTTGTTGCGTGCCCTGGTTGAGCAAAGCCACAACTTTCTCAGCCAATTCATGGTCTTGTTGTGTGGTATTCATAGCGTAATTCCCAGTTTCTTCAGTGCATCAGCGAGCGTATGGGTAGCTCTGGAGCAATGCGTTTTCACGCTTCCCTCGGAGCATCCCATCGTTTTTGCCGCTTCCGCGACGTCCATTTCCTCCCAGTAACGCAGGACGAATGCCTCACGTTGACGGGGGGGGAGTTTTTGCAGGCATTTTTCAATAAATTCAAGAACTTGAGCTCGTTCCATCTGTTTCAGTGGTGGTGCGGCGTAGGGTGACTCATTTTCCACTTCGAGCGTGTCCAGCGGATCATAGTCGTCTTCAGCATCGCCGCCAACGAGCGACGAGATAGGTGTAGTCCATGTGGAGCGCACTTTCTGCCGACGGTAGAAATCGCGAATGGTATTTTGCAGGATGCGTTGAAACAGCAGCGGCAACTCCGGACTCGGCCGGCCGGCATATTTTTCCGATAGTTTCATCATGGAATCCTGCACGATATCCAAAGCGGTGTGTTCATCGCGCACGGCAAACATTGCCTGCTTGTAAGCCCGGCGTTCCACCTCGGCGAGGAAGTCCGCCAGTTCCTTGTATGTAGCCAGTTCGGTCGCCTCTTTTGTCTTTTGTTTTCCCGCAATGCAGGGCGCACGCCGCACTATTGCGAGCAGACCGTTCGGTCGCATCTTAGCAAATCATCCCGGCTGCGCAAGTGAGCACCACTGGCATCGGGTTAAGCACGGCTATCATACTGTTTACAATACGGATTTACTTGACCGACAGCGCCGCAAACGGTAAGGTTACAGGTTCCCGCACGTCTTGCCCTCTTTCAGGGCACATTCCAGGTTCCTTAGGGATTTTGAGGTTTTGTCGGCGTTTCTTTTAGGGTTTCGTTTGCCATGCAATTGACTGGTGCAGAAATTGTTGTGCGCTGCCTGCAGGAAGAGGGAATCGAACATGTGTTCGGTTATCCCG
>JBEBHE010000347.1:0-4630 GCA_040081205.1 Burkholderiales bacterium
CGGCGAGCTGTCGACGTCGTCCGTCTTGTCGGATTTCCAGGAGTCGCCCATGCCCCAGATGGGGGTAAGCACGCGCGTGCCCGGCGTGGCCTCGGCAAGGATTTTGGTGCGCAGCATGCGCTGCATCTCCGGCCACATCCACATGGTTATCACGGTGGCGCCGCGTATGTCGGCATCGAACACATCGCGCTGATAAAACTGCACACGATCCGCCATGCCGAGTTTTTTGGCTTCGGCATTCGATTCGCGCACCAGCTTTTCATCGATGTCCACGCCCCAGCCTTTGAGCTTGTGGTTGGCTTTGGCGGCGGTGAGCACGATGCGCCCATCGCCGGAACCCAGATCAATCACCACGTCGTCATCGCGCAGCTCCGCGAGCTTGATCATGCGATCAACGTTCTCCTGCGAGCTGCCGACGAATATGGAAAAGCGTTCTTGCGCCAGCGCGTCACGCGTGAGTGGCGTGAACGGCGTGAATAAAACCGTGGCGAGTATTGCCGGTATGAAATTTTTCAACATTTTCCCGTTCGCTATGAAGGTGCGGCGCGCATTCTAATGCGTGCGCACTGCGCTCGCCAGCGCGACGGTGTTTGCTGAACCTAAATTACATAACTATTTGTTTTTATTAAATATTTTTACAAGGTCTATCGTGGTATGACTGCGTATGAATTACGCGCTGGTGCGGTTGCCTTCCCGTATCACTTCTTTGCGTGCTTTGCGTCCCGCTATTTTATTGAGCCGTGCTTGTGCAGCGTTAACCGAGTAGGCGCCGCATTTCGGGCAATCAGAATGATGAACGTGTGTTGATGCCATGAGTTCGCCGTGGGTTCCGCGTGCTGCGCTGGTGTTGATGGCTTCGACGAGAGATTCTTCGCTGCATTTCCAGCAGGTGAGATCGGTCATTACGTGGCTTGCTGCTTGTGGCATGGTGTCTCCGTGGGGTTTCATTAAGGTGCGGTTGAAACGCGACCAGAAACTATCGGTTGCATGCGTGCGCGCAGGCACAACACATGCGGTCGAGAAGAATAAGGAGATGAGGGAAAGACCCGAGCGAAGCGTGTTTTCCGCAGCCCGAGATTTTGATACTGACGTGGCCGAGGGCACTCTAACTCACTACAATGGCTATCACCTACATAAATCGGCGTTTTCTATCGTTGGAGGCTTATATGTATGGATTGCGGATCACTTCAGGCGTGTTAGGGATCATGGTGCTGTTATTAGCCGTCGGCGGCGTTACAGCACAACCGTACCCATCCAAAGCTATACGCTTGATTTCACCTTATCCGCCCGGCGGCGGCACCGATGCCTCCGCACGCATCGTTGCGCAGGCACTGTCAGATCAAATGGGGCAGCAGGTGGTCGTCGATAGCCGTGGTGGCGCAAGTGGGCGCATAGGCACTGAAATGGCGGCCAAAGCACCGCCGGATGGTTACACGCTGGTGCTCGGCAACGTGGCGCCGATGGCGATTTTGCCCGGCGCCGGCGCAAAGCTCACGTACAACGTGGCGCGCGATTTTCAGCCGCTGAGTCTGGTGGCGACATCGGATTACGTGCTGACGGTGCATCCGTCGTTACCCGCGAAAACCGCGAAGGAATTACTCGCGCTGGCTAAAGCCAAACCGGGAGAACTCACGTATGCATCCAGTGGATTGCTCGGCGGTCCGCATCTGGGTGGCGAACTTATTAATTTGCTGGCTAAAGTGAACATCGTTCACATCCCCTACAAAGGCAACGGCCCTGCGGCGATCGCGATCATGACTGGCGAATCGACCATGATGTTCGGCAGCGGCCCTTCGGTGGTGCCGCATGTGCCTACCGGCAAACTGCGCCTGCTCGCGACCACCGGTGCAAAGCGGTCCATGCCCAATCTGCCGGCGATGAATGAACTGCTGCCTGACTACGAAGTCACGCAGTGGTACGGGCTGCTGACGCAATCGGGCGTGCCGAAAGAAATCGTCGAACGGCTGCATCGCGAAATTGCGCGCGCGGTGACTAGTCCCAAGGTATCCCAACTATTGAGCAATCTAGGCACGCAGCCGGTCAGCAATACGCCGGATGAATTCGGCGCATTCATCAAATCGGAAGCGGAGAAGTGGGGGCGCGTGATCCGGAACGCGAAGATTCCGGTGGATTGACGTCGGCGTTCTATTGTTTATGGCGCCGGCTGTGATGTTTTTGCGCGCCGCGCCTTCGCTACCAGCGCAATGCCGGCCAGTATCATTGCTGCGCCCGCGACATGATGCACGCCGATCCGTTCATCAAGAAATACCACGCCCCACAACACGCCGAACAGCGGAATGAGGTAGGTCACCATCAGCGTAGGCGCGGCGCCGATTTGTTCGATTAGCCGAAAATAAACCACGTAGGCAATGGCGGTGCAGAGTATGCCCAGCGTTGCCACCGAACTCCACGCGGCGATACCCGGTGTTTCGCGCACCGGAAACAAAACCATTAGCGGTGTCATTGCCAGCGTGGCAACCCAAAGGCTGCCGAGCACGTTGGAGTAGGGATCGGCGACCCTGGTCCTTTGAGAGTAATTGGAAATCGCACCGTAGAGAATGCTGGCGACAAATGCCGCGGCAAGGGCCAATGCAGGCGTTTCGGCCTGGCTGAATCCTTCTCCGCCGACCAGCACAGCGACACCTGCGAAGCCCAGCGCCAGCCCGGCCAATCCGCGCGCGCTCATGGTTTCGCGCAGCCAGATTAATGATATCGCCACGCCGAACAGTGGCGCGGTGGCGTTAATAATCGATAGCAGCGACGCGCTGAGTGACTGTGACGCGTATCCCCACATGAACAGCGGAATCGCGGTATAGAAAATGCCAACAACGATGGCGGGCGTCCATTGCTTGCCGCGCGGCAGTGATTTTTTGATAAACCATGCGACGATCGTCAAGGTGATGGCGGCGATGCCGATGCGTCCGCCCATCATCACCGACGGCCCCATCGCGGGCACCGCGATTTTCATGAACAGAAAAGAGGATCCCCAAATCGCGCCCAGTGCGATCAGCCAGGCGAGTTGTGCGGGCCGCAATCGAGTTTACCGAATAACATTAAGAAGGTGTTCCTAACGGCCCAATATGACTTCCAGCACGAACTTGCTGCCGATGTACGCCAGCACCAGCGTGAGAAACCCGGCCAGCGTCCAGCGCACCGCGGTGCGCCCGCGCCAGCCGTAAATGACCCGTCCGCCGAGCAGCGCGCCGAAAATCAGCCACGACAACACGCCGAAAACGGTTTTGTGCGAAAAGCGCGCTGGCTTGCCGAAAAGTTCTTCGGAGAACAATACGCCGCTGGCGATAGTGAGGGTGAGCAGAACAAACCCCGCCGCGATAATGCGAAACAATAGCGTTTCCATGGTCAACAGCGGCGGCATGCTGCGCAAGGAAGTTGGCAGCGTGCCCGCATGCAACCGCCGTTCGATGATCGCCATCAACATCACGTGCAGCGACGCAATGGTGAACAAACTGTAAGCCGCCATCGAAATCAGCAGATGTAGTTTGAACGCCAGCGTTTCGGTGTTGGCCAACGCTTGCGTCGAGGGAAATACCACCGGCAGCGTCACCGCGACGGCTGCGGCCGGCATCACCAGCGCGTGCAATCCGTCGAGGCGATAAAACAGGCTGCCCAGGCCGTAGATCAGTACGGTAATCCACAAGATCAGCGACAGCGCGTTGCCGACTCCCAGGAACATGCCGGTATCGCCGAACATCGACCCGCTTAACAGCCAGGTGTGCAGCGCAAACGGCGCCAGCAATGCGGCGTGCTCGACGTTGCGGCGTGATGGCGCGTCCGTTTCGCTGGATCCCGTGCCGGACCAATGCCGCCGCCAGAAGTAAAACGCGAGCGCGGCATAGAGAATCGCGCAGAAAGCTGCACCGTAGAGATGCGGTAGAATGCCTTGCATCATTCGAGTGTACACCAACCCGCCAAACGGATAGCGACGACAATCCATGTTCGACAATCTGACCGGACGCCTGTCCCACGTTCTGAAGACCCTGCGCGGCGAAGCGCGTCTTACCGAACAAAACATCACTGATGCGCTGCGCGAAGTGCGCATGGCGCTGCTTGAAGCAGATGTGGCGCTGCCGGTGGTGCGCGATTTCATCGCGCGCATCCGCGAAAAAGCGCTGGGGCAGGAGGTGATGGGCAGCCTCACGCCGGGGCAGGCCGTGGTGGGGGTGGTGCATCGCGAACTCGTCGCGCTGATGGGCGAGACCAACGACGATCTTAATCTCGTTACCACGCCGCCTGCGGTGATACTTATGGCTGGCTTGCAAGGCGCCGGCAAAACCACCACCAGCGGCAAACTGGCCAAGTGGCTGGCTGAAAACCGCAAGAAAAAAGTATTGCTGGTGAGCTGCGATGTGTATCGCCCGGCGGCCATCGAGCAGTTGAAAATGGTGGCTGGCCAGATCGGCGCGGATTTCTTTCCGTCCAGCGGCGACCAAAAGCCGGTGGCGATTGCCGAAGCCGCGCTGGATTTTGCGCGCAGGCATTATCACGATGTGCTGATCGTCGATACCGCGGGCCGGCTCGCCATCGATGAAGCGATGATGAACGAAATTCGCGAACTGCACGCGGCGCTGAAGCCCATCGAAACGCTGTTCGTGGTGGACGCGATGCAGGG
>JBEBHE010000348.1:0-4625 GCA_040081205.1 Burkholderiales bacterium
CTTATAAATATATCGCATATTGGATTCCTCTTGGGTGAAGCGTATCACGCCGACAGCGACAGAACAAAAGGCGCTACATCCGATACATCACTGATGCGCCAGCAGTCGTCAACGACGCGCCGTGCCTTCGCTTTGTCAAACACGATTTCCAGCTGCAGCCGCGTTTTTTCCGAGATGTGATCGTCGGTCATCGGATTTTCCGGCGTGCTGAGCGCGTGGCTGCAATGCGCTTCCAGCACGCGTCCGTCTTTCATGGTGACTTTGACGTGCGCCGCTTCGCGTCCGGTGTTTTCATCCGCGTGCGCCACCACTTTGGCGCGCAGCGCGGCGATGTCCGCGTCATGCACCATCGCATCGGTAACTTGCGGCAGGCCTGCTTCCTTGTATGTCAGCGTGGTGGCAGTCCAGTGCGCGAAACTCACCATCGCCTGCGCGCGGATTTTTGGCGCAGGCCGGTTGCACAACTGTATGCAGAGCGGATTCACCGTCAGTTCCACGCGCTCGATGTCGCGGGCGTCGAAAGAGTGGCGGGCGGTAAGGTCGAGGCAGGCATCGATGACGGGATGAATCACCACGCCGCAAGGGTAAGGTTTGTAGGCGAGGTCGAGGATTTCCCATTGCTCGCCGAGGCCCTTCAGCGCGACATCGAATTGCGGATCGCTGCCGAACGAAACGCCGAATCCCTTGACGCCCTCGATCATGGTGTCGGGGCAGGTGTAGCCACGCTCGGCGAGAAACGCTGCCCATAGTCCCGCCCGCGCGGCGTTGCCGACAGTGAACCAGCTTGACATGGAGGCGTGCGCTTCGCGCAGCCCAGCCGACTGGTTGGCGGCGATGCCGATGGCGGTGGTCATCTGGTCTTCGTTGAAATCCATCACCTTGCCGGCGGCGATCGCCGCGCCTATACAGCCCAGCAGTCCGGTGGTGGACAGGCCCACCGCGCACTGCGCGGGCGGCGTGCACACGATGTTGCCGATGCGGCAGCACAGTTCGTCGCCCAGCACCACGGCGGTGGTGAATGCCTTGCCGGTGATTTTGCGCCGCGTGGCCATCGACACCAGCGCGGCGCCGACCGGGCTGGTGGGGTGGATGACGGTGGCGTAGTGGGTATCGTTGAAGGCCAGCGAAGCGGAGGCCAGCGAATTTAGCAGCGCCGCGTTCAGCGCGTCGAGCTTCACACTGGAACCGATCACCACGCTGTCGGATTTTCCGTTGAACTCACCGATGGTTTCGATCATTTTTGCGCACACCGGCTCGGTGGCGCCGCCGGCGGCACAGCCGAGAAAATTGGTGAAGGCGCGCACGCCCTCATGCCGCGCTTTTTCCGGCAGCGTTTCAAAGGTGGTGTTAACGGCAAAGCGGGCGAGTTCTCGGGTGATATTTTTCATGATGGCAGGGGTTAAAAGAGCGGACTAATATACGCTAATTCACAAATTCGTATGCCTGCGGGGACACCATATGAAACGCATCGCCTTCGATCTGGAAATCGTGCCCGCGGCGTGGGCCAACAGCTACACTAACGTTGCGTGTGTGTTATGAGGTCGAAAATCCGCTGTGGGTGGCGCCGAAACTGCGGCAAGCGCTGCCGGGTTTAGCGATTTTCCGAAAGGATTGTTGCGTAGCGTTCATTCCCGGAATAGGCTTGCACTGCGTACGTAGCAGTGACCTACGCTTGCGGGGTTTCATGGATAAATTTATATATGTATATTCGTACAGCATGTTTAACTTAAGCCAATGTTGCAATGGAGTTTTTAGGAATTTTCTCTGCCAAGTTAGACCGCAGGCGGTGGTGTTATACCGCAAGGCAGCGCGGTCTATATTGAGTTAGGCGTCGCAGAATGCGCTTTCGCACGTTTCTCGTGACTGGAGTCGAGGTCCTGCACCTCGGAGGGCAGCACTGGGAAAGCAATGCCTGGCCCCCTGAACACTGGCGTGAACACAAAGGCCGATTTCGCCTGTTTACGATGGCGATCGATGAGGAAGTCTCGAGCGCGTTGAAGTCTAAGAACTACGGGGGGCTTGTCGAAGGAATCGTTGTCGCTCTTGAAGTCGCCGCCTTTGATAACTGGCCAGAGATGGCATTCACCAAGAAGAACACCCCTCCTTCGTTCAAGCCCAAGAGTCGCGACCTTTGGTGCTATGCAAAGCTCGACTGGCTGGGAATCCAGAACCTCACACTCAAGGAGCAACTCAAGGCGTACAACGAAGCAGTGATTGAGGCAATTGATCGGATGAGCGAAGCCAAGCGCAAACCCAAGGGGTTTCTCGTAGACGAGTGCTCAGCGGATTTGCGCCACGTCCTGGGCTCCTTGAAAGCGTCAACACTCACAAGGTCAGCACATGCAGCCACCGTCGCCTAACCCTTCCATCGAGCTGACATGCCACGGCAAGCCGGGTCATGCAGCTCATGTCAAACGTTAAGGCTGCTCCATAACGCTTATCTCGTGACGATCACCGCACCCGCCGCGCCGCAATCGCCAGCCCTGCCGTAATCAGCATAAACACCGCGCCGATCACATAAAAGCTCATTTCAATGCCCCAGGCTTCGGCGGCAAGACCCATTGCCGCCGGCGTGATGATGGAGCCGAGCCGCACCACCGCGTTGCGCAGGCCGACGCTGGCGCCGTGGCGGCCGCCAGGCACTTCGTTGCTGAGGATGGCATACATCAGCGGCTGACTCATGCCCTGCACGATGCCGCGCAGCACGCAGGCCGCGATCAGTACGATCAGGAACGACGCGATCAGCGGTGTTGCCGCCATGCACACCAGCGACACCGTGATGCAGGCGATCACCAGCGGCGCAGCGCCGAGCCGCTTTTCTACGGGTGCGGCCAGCAGCGAACCGGCGACGCCGGAGAGTTCCGCGGTGGCGACCAGTGCGCCGATCAGCGTGCCGCTCATCCCGATGCCGTTCAGATAAACGACAAACAGCGAGGCTTGTATCGCGCCCGATGAATTGCGCAGAAAACTCGCGGCGAGGATGAAAGCTATCGACGGAATCATGGCGAGCAGTAACGCCTGCTTGTGCAGTTCCCAGCTTGGCAGTAACACGGCGAGGCCCCGGCCATGCGCGGGGTTGTCAACGGAGGGCGGCGTTGCACCGTCGGAGGTGCTGCGCGCGGTGGTGGCAATGACGCCAGCGCCGCACAGCGCGACGCAGGTGAACGCGGCCCATGCGCCGAAGAAATCCCACACAGCACCCACCGCGACCGGGCCGAGGAAGGTGCCGATGCGCGTGGCGACGCTGTAGCGCGCCAGCATGGCGGTGTCGCCGTGGCTCACCTGCATGGCCCAGGTCTGCGAGGCCGCCATGCCCAGCGCAGAGGCGAGGCCCATGAACAATTGCAGCAGTGTCAGCACCGTGAACCAGCCCGAGACGGGATAGAGCAAGGGCAGCAGCGCGCTGGCCACGGCCACCCACTGCAGCACGCGCCGCGTGCCGAGCTGGTCCATGAGGATGCCGCCGTGTATCGACAGCACCGCCGGCAGCACCGAGCGCGCGGCAACGATGAGGCCGATCTCGGCAGCGTTGAGGCCGACCGCCACTGCGTACAGCGGCACCAACACGCCCAGCATGTCCCACACGCCGTTGGTGAACAGGCCCGCGCCGAGCGTAGCGATTACATTACGATCAGCGCCGCTGTTGTTGTGTGGCGTGACAGGGGGCGGTGACATGCGTGTAGCGTAGCAGGCACCGCACTGCTGCGCGCCGGCGACGATGGGCACGCGCGCTGCGGCGAGATGTGCGACACCTAGGGGCGTATTTATAAGTATTTGTTTTTATTGATAATTTTATTCTGCACGTATGCGGGCGGCCTTGATCACTTTGCTCATGCGTTCGATGTCATCCTTGATCACTTGATCGAAGTGCGCGGGCGTACCGCCGACGAGTTCCATGCCGACACCGAGAAATTTTTCGCGGACGTCTGGGCGTGCGATGACGTTGTTGATTTCGCGATTGAGCCGGGCAAGGATCGCTGCTGATATTTTTGCGGGTGCAAACAGGCCATTAGTGGATGCGCTTTCAAATCCGGGCAATCCTGCCGATGCGACTGTCGGAATGCCGGGCAATATAGGCGATGCGTGCGCCGTGGTCACCGCAAGCGCACGCAGGCGTCCCGCCTTGATTTGCGGCACTGCGCTGCCCACGGATGAAAACATGATTTGCACGCGACCCGCGATCACGTCGTTCACCGCGAGACCGACGCCTTTGAACGGAATGTGCACGATATCCACGCCCGCCATGTATTTGAACAACTCGCCGGCGAGATGAGGCGAGGCGCCCAGCGGTCCGGAGGCGTAATTCAGATCGCCGGGTTTGGCTTTCGCCAGGGCGATCAGTTCTTCAGTGGTTTTTGCCGCGACCGACGGATGCACCACGAGTATCAGTGGCGAGACGGATACATACGACACTGGCGCGAATTGCGCCATGCGGTAGGGCACTTGGCTGCGCATATAAGGCATCAGCCACAGGCTGCTGCTGTAGAGCATCAGCGTATAGCCGTCGGGCGGCGCTTTCGATGCGATATCGCCGAGAATGACGCCGCCGGTGCGGTTGTCGATAACAATCTGCTGTCCGAGATTTTCTGTGAGCCGCTGCGCCAGCAGGCGCGCGGCAATATCAC
>JBEBHE010000349.1:0-4623 GCA_040081205.1 Burkholderiales bacterium
ACAGGTTACAGCATGGTAACGTTTACACCCATCGGCGTCGTGCGCAATGACGTCAGCAAAATGTCCGTCGGCAACTATGCGCAGGCCGAGTCGCGCATCGAACTCAACGATGATCTGGCGCCGGGACTGCAGGGCCTCGCGGACTTTTCGCACGTGGTCGTAGTCTTTCATCTTGACCGCATTCCGCCGTTCGACAAGGAAAAACAGTTGTTGCGCAATCCGCGCGGCATGGAGCATCTGGCGCCGGTGGGCGTATTCGCACAGCGCACCAAGTTTCGACCGAATCCAATTGGCGTTACGCCGGTAAAGTTAGTCTCTATAACAGGAAATACGTTGACGGTGACCGGGCTCGATGCGATGGATGGAACACCGGTGCTGGACGTGAAACCGTACATTCCCGAGTTTGATCGCGTCGACAGTGTGACCATGCCGGATTGGGTGGCGACCATGGTGCAGGGATATTTCTGATGAAAGCAAATAAGTCGATCCGCATCGCCGTCGATATCGGCGGCACGTTTACCGATGGTCTCGCGGTGCTCACGCCGGGGGGACGTATCTGGGTGGCGAAATCGCTGACCACGCCGCACGACCCGGGTATCGCAGTAACGACCGTGATGGCTGATTTGCTGCGACAGGTTGCCGCCGTGCGCGAGGATGTGAAAACGCAAGTCATGGAAGTCGTTCACGGCACGACGCTCGTCACCAACACGCTGATCGAACGCAAGGGCGCGAAGACCGGATTGATCGTCACGCAGGGCACGCGCGATGTGCTGACCATAGGCCGCGAAATTCGTTATGAACTATACGATCTGAATCTTGAGATTCCGCAGCCGCTGGTGCCGCAGGACAAGCGGCTGGAAGTCGATGAACGCCTCGATGTTTATGGCGACGTGGTAACGCCGCTTGAAGCTGCAACGCTCGATCGCCTGCTGAATGAGGTGGCGCAGCTGGATGTGGAGGCGGTCGCGGTGTGTCTGCTTCACGCATATGTAAACGATGCGCACGAGAAGCAAATCGAAACGGCGATTCATAGACGCTTTCCCAAACTGGCGGTGTCGATTTCTTCAAACATCGCGCGCGAGATACGCGAGTTCGAACGCATGTCCACGGCGGCGGCAAATGCTTATGTGCAACCGCTGGTGGCCGAGTACCTGGCGCGCCTCGACGCCCGTGTGCATGACCTTGCACCCAAAGCGCCGCTGCGCATCATGGTGTCGAGCGGTGGATTTACCTCTGGCAAAGCAGCGGCTGAAACACCGATTCTGCTGCTGGAATCCGGGCCGGCGGGCGGCGTGCTGTCGGCGCTCAACACCGCCCGCAATGCGGGTATCGATCAAATTCTGGCATTCGACATGGGCGGTACCACGGCCAAGGCCTGTGTCGCGGTCGGCGGCGAGCCGCTGATTGCGCACAGCTTCGAGTGCGCGCGCGTGTCGCGTTTCAAGCGCGGTTCCGGTTTGCCGATTCTGATGCCAAGCATCGATCTGATTGAAATCGGCGCGGGGGGCGGCTCGATTGCGCATGTGAACGATCTGGGCTTGCTCAACGTAGGGCCGGAAAGTTCCGGCGCAGTGCCTGGCCCGGCTTGTTATGGGCAGGGCGGCTTTGAGGCGACGGTGACCGATGCCGATCTCGCGCTGGGGTATCTGAACGCCGATAATTTTTTGGGCGGCGAGATGAAATTGCGGCGCGATCTCGCAGAACAGGCGCTGGGCAAACTCGCGGCGAAACTCAAACTCAACACGACTGATGTGGCGTGGGGCATCTGCAATATCGTCAACGAAAACATGGCGGCAGCGGCACGTATTCACATTGCTGAAAAAGGCCACGACCCGCGCGACTTTACCATGGTGGCGACCGGCGGCGCGGGGCCGGTGCATGTGGTCGAGGTTGCGCGCAAGCTGCAGATTCCGCGGGTGCTGGCAACGATTGCAGCAGGCGCGGGCTCGTGCCTGGGCTTGCTGGCGGCGCCGGCGCGCGTGGATCGCGCCTGGTCGAATCCGACGCTGCTCAAAGATATTGCCTGGGCGCGCGTCGCTCAAACCTACGGCGAGTTGCGCGCAGACGCTGAAGCAGAACTCAAATCCGCCGGCGCGAATCTGGCGTCGATTAAGTGGTACATCGGCGCGGAAATGCGCTACGCGGGGCAGGGACACAACGTGTCGGTGAGTCTGCCATGGCGCAAGGTTGGTGCTGCCATGGCGTCTGCGTTACTAAAAGCCTTCGAGGCGAATTACCGACAACTCTATGGTCATCTGGTGCCGGGTGCGGCGCCGCAAGTGATCACGTGGCGATTGACCGGTCGCTCGGTGGTAAAGACACACAACTTCACGTGGGGGGACACGCGTGTGTCGGCCAAGCCCGTAATGCGTGGTAAGCGCGAAATATTTCTGCCGCTCAAAAAGAAATTCGGCGCGGTGCCGGTGTACGACCGCTACTCGTTGAAACCTGGTGCCCGGCTTGCCGGGCCGGTAATTCTTGAGGAACGCGAATCGACGCTGGTGGTGCCCGTCAAAGCCGACATACGTATTTTGCCGGACTACACGGTGTCGATTGTGATTAAGGAGTTTTAATGGCGACCGCAAAAAAATTGGATCCGATCACGCTGGAAATCCAGTGGAAGCGCCTGGTGTCGATGGTGGATGAGGCGTCCGCTGCATTTGTGCGCACCTCGTTCTCGGTGCTGGTGCGCGAGGCGAATGATTTTGCGGTGGTGCTGACGGATGCGCAGGGCCGTTCCATCGCCCAGTCGGTGTTGTCAATCCCGTCGTTCATCGGCACACTGCCGGCGACGGTGAAACATTTTCTGCAAAAGTTTCCGGCGAAAACCCTGAAACCCGGCGACGTGATGATCACCAACGATCCGTGGATGGGCACCGGTCACATCCACGACGTTAACACCGCGATGCCGATTTTCCACAAAGGAAAAATCGTCGCGTATGCGGCAGTGGTGAGCCATATGCCCGATATCGGCGGACGCATACGCAACGCGGGTATCCGCGATATTTACGAGGAGGGTTTGCAGATTCCGCGCATGAAACTCATCAGCGCCGGAAAGCCCGACCAGAACGTGCTCGACATGATCGGCCAAAACGTGCGCGTGCCGGAGCAGACGCTGGGCGATATCTGGGCGCAGGTGGCGGCGTGCAAAATGCTCGAAGAGCGCCTCAAACCTTTGTTGAGTGAAATCGATATCGAATCGTTGGGTGCGGAAATCCGCAGTCGTTCCGAAGCTGCGATGAAAAAATCGATACGTGCCGTGCCTGATGGTGTTTATCACGGACGCACGCAGCACGACGGCTTCGAGGAGCCGATCATCATCAATGCCACGGTGACGGTGAAGGGCGACAAACTCTCCATCGACTACACCGGTTCCAGCAATCAAGTGCCGCGCGCGGTGAACGTGGTGCCGATTTACACCTTTGCCTACTCGGCATTCGCAGTGAAGGCACTGCTGTGTCCTGATGTGCCCAACAACGAAGGCAGCTTTACGCCGATAACAACTTCTGCACCGCTGGGTTCTATTTTCAATCCGACCTATCCGGCGGCGAGCGGCGGACGCGGCATGATTGGGCATATGATGGTGCCCGCGATCATGATGGCGCTGGCGGACGTGCTGCCGGAGCGCGCACTGGCGGAAGGCTCATCGAATTCGTCGATCACGGTCACCGGCGAACATCGCGGCCAGCCCTACGCCGCGGTCAATTTTATGAATGCCGGCCAGGGCGCAACCAAGCATCGTGATGGCTTCACCATGCTGTCGTTTCCGTCGAATCTGTCGAATACACCCATCGAAGTATTTGAGCAGATGGCGCCGCTGCGTGTCATCGAGCGCGCGATACGCCGCGATAGCGGCGGCGCGGGCAAACATCGCGGTGGCGATGGTTTGCGCTTTGAAGTGGAAGTCGTCGCCGACACGCCGATGATGGCGTCGATGATCATGACGCGCTACAAGACCGCGCCGCAGGGCATCTACGGCGGCACGCCGGGTAAGGTCGGCGCGCTGCTGCTGAACGGCAAGCCGATCAACCCGGCCGATCATTGGGTGCTGAACAAAGGCGATCGTGTGGTGATGGAAACGGCGGGCGGCGGCGGTTTTGGCGAGTGCGGCTACTTTGCCCGCGACGTTTCCACCGGCTTGGAAGGACTCACACCCGTAGGCGCAAAGTAAGTGCTTTGGCTGGTGCGTGAAGCGCGCCAGGGCAACTCTGTGTTGACGGTTTGTTCGTTAATCACGCGCTGCAATTTGACCGTGCCCACGATCTCATTGCCTTGCACCTTGCCGCTATAGGTGTGCGTCACGAATCCCGCGTCGCCGATCGTCATGCCGAGCGTGAATTGAAGTTCTGTGCCCCGTAGTATCATTTTTTCCAGCACGCCACGGCGGTTTGCGACACGCACTACACCCTCGGCTTTTTGGAACTGCTGCTCCAGCACACCAGCGTACGCATGCCTGGCGCCCGCGATCGGCAGTTCCCACGACCAATAACCTTCGACGCGCGCGGGCACGATCCACAAATGCACCGGCGAGCTGTCGACGTCGTCCGTCTTGTCGGATTTCCAGGAGTCGCCCATGCCCCAGATGGGGGTAAGCACGCGCGTGCCCGGCGTGGCCTCGGCAAG
>JBEBHE010000066.1:0-17121 GCA_040081205.1 Burkholderiales bacterium
AGCAGAATGAGCGCGATCAGGATCGCCGGAAACGACAATTGCAGATCGACCACGCGCATGATGATTGCGTCGGTCCAGCCGCCGACATAAGCGGCGATGAGGCCGACCACGATGCCGATAGCCAGCGCGACTACTGTGGAGAACACACCGACGCCGAGGCTGATACGCAGGCCGTGGAATATCGCCGACAGCATGTCACGGCCCTGATCGTCGGTGCCGAGCAGGAAGGTCCAGCCTGCGCCACTCTTGGCGCCGGGCGCAAGCTTGCTGTCCATGATGTCGAGTTGGGCGAGATCGTAGGGATTTTGCGGTGAAATCAGCGGTGCGCAGATGGCGGCGGCGAGTATCAATAGCAGCACCACCAGCGCGGCCACTGCAACCCGGCTACGCGCATAGCTCGCTGCGAACTCGCGCAACGGCGATGCTGCGGGCAGCACGGTTGTTCCCGTGGCAATCATGCGCGCGCTCCCGACACACGCACCCGCGGATCAAGCGCTGTGTAGAGAATATCAACTACCAGGTTAATGATGATAAACAGGAAAACGATAATCATCAGGTAGGCCACAATCACCGGCCGATCCAGCACGTTGATCGAATCAATCAGCAGTTTGCCCATGCCCGGCCACGCAAAAACGGTTTCGGTAATGATGGCGAAGGCGATCAGCGAGCCGAACTCCAGTCCAACCACGGTGACGATGGGTATTAAAATATTTTTCAACACATGTATCGACACTACGCGATTCTCCGGCACGCCTTTGGCCCGCGCAAAGCGTACATAATCCTGCACCATCGCCTCTCGCGTGCCCGCGCGTGTGAGCCTTATCAGTAACGAGAGTTTGAACAGGGCGAGGTTGGTCGCGGGCATCAGCAGATGCTTTAAGCCGTCCCACGTGAAGAGGCTCAAATGCAGCCCTAAAATTTCAATTGTCTCGCCGCGTCCGGTTGAGGGAAGCCAACCCAGCCACACTGAAAAAATCATAATCAGCATCAGCCCGACCCAGAACGTCGGCAACGAAAAGCCGAGGATCGAGCCGGCCATGATGCCTTTGGCTGCAAATGAATCGGGCTTCAGGCCTGCCCACAATCCCAGCGGCAGGCCGATGACGATCGCGATAATCATCGCCGTCAACGCCAGTTCGACGGTGGCCGGCATGCGTTGCAATATTAATTGCACTGCCGGTATGTTGGAAGCGAACGATTTGCCGAGATCGCCGGCGAACGCTGCGCTCAGAAAGCTCCAGTACTGCACCCATACTGGCTTGTCGAGGCCGAGTGCGGTGGTGACGCGTGCGATTTCCGTTTGATCCGCTTGTGGGTTGATCAGAATATCTACTGGATTGCCGATGGCGTACACACCCACGAACACCAGCGCCGACATTACGAATAGTGCCAGCAGGCTTTGCGCGAGACGGCGGAGGATGAAGGCGAGCATGGTTTTATGTTCGTTGTCTTGGCGTGTCGGGCGGTAGCGGCTAGGATTTCATATTGCGCGGGGTGGCGCAAGGCGATTTGCGTTTGGTGCCATGATATCGATGGTTCAATACCAACAACGTCATTCCCGCGCAGGCCGGAATGACGGGTAAGGAAATTTTTTGAAATATTTTTCCCACAAGTGTGTTTCAATTCACACCATCGTCATCAGGCTGCTCCGATGGCCCAAAAAAGGAGGCGTTCCATGCGGCAAGTTGCGGTGCTCATATTATTTGGCATGGCGCAGGCGGTTGCAGCACAATCCTATCCCACCAAACCGATACGTTTGGTGATTCCGTACCCGCCCGGCGGCCCCACGGATTTTGTCGGGCGAGCGGTAGCGGCAAAACTCACCGAGTTGCTGGGGCAGCAGATGGTAGTGGATAACCGCCCCGGCGCCGGCACGGTGATTGCCAGTGAAATGATCGCGCGCGCGGCGCCCGATGGCTACAACCTGTTGTTCGGTACCGGCGGCGGCACGTTTCTTGCGCCGCTGATTTTGCCCAAGGTGCCGTACGATCCGCAGAAGGACTACGCGCCCGTGGCCATGTTGGTGATAAGTCCGCAGGTGTTGGTGGTGCATCCGTCGATCGGCGCGAATTCGGTCAAGGAATTGATCGCAGTCGCCAAGGCCAAAGCGGGTCAGCTAAATTTTTCGTCGGTAGGCACGGGCACGTCACCGCATTTGGGTGGCGAGTTATTCAAATCGCTGGCGGGCGTGGACATTGTGCATGTACCTTACAAGGGCACTGCGGCAGGAATGACGGATCTGATTGCCGGTCGTGTGCAGCTTGCGTTCAGCAGCATCCCCACCGTGCTGACACATGTGCAGGCGGGACGTTTGCGCATGCTCGGAACCGGCGGCACCAAACGCTCACCGGCCTTGCCCGACACGCCGCCGATAGCCGATACGTTGCCCGGATTCGAGTTGGTGACGTGGTATGCGCTGTTCGCGCCGGCCGGCACGCCTGCGGCTATCGTCAACCGCTTGAACAGCGAAACCATGAAAGTGTTGAAAGACGCTGATATTCAAAAGCGTTTCGGCGAGCAAGGATTGGAAACGGTAGTGATGACGCCGCAGGAATTAAAGCGCTACACCGAATCCGATGTCAGCCGTTGGGCGCGCCTGATCAAAGCGGCGAATATCAAGGCGCAGTGATATAAGGTGCGCACCGCGCACTGTTTCACGATGCCGCGTGCGCGTTGCGCACCGAATGCGTCGTTGTTCACGCTACGTCGAATGCGACGAAAATGCCACCGTACCGGCGCGTGCCGTGTCGTCGGTCTTGATGTTGACCAGCGCCACCATGCCTTCGTCCACTTTCTTTTGCGCGCGCACCAGCGCCGGGCCGATGTCTTCCGGCTTTTCCACGTATTCACCGTAGCAGCCTAGTCCTTCAGCCATTTTGTCGTAACGTGTAAAGCCAAGATTGCGGCCGGTTTTCTCGCGCTTGGGATCCGCTGTCCATCCGCCGTTAAGACTGATGACCACGAGTATCGGAATATTGTGCCGCACGGCCGTGTCGAGCTCCATCGCGTTCAGACCGAACGAACCGTCGCCGTGTACCACGATGACTTGCTTATCCGGGCAGGCAACCTTGGCACCCACGCCGAACGGCATGCCCACACCCATCATGCCGAACGGCCCCGAGTTCAACCGATGCGCTGGCGAAAACGTTGGCATGGATTGACGGCCGTAGTTAAGAATTTCCTGTCCATCCACTACCAGAATCGCGTCGCGCTTCATGAAGTTTTTGACTTCTTCGCACAGTCGCAACGGGTGTATTGGCGTTGCGTTCATGGCCATGCCGCCGCCGGTTTCGGTGCGCTTTTTCGCGTCGCCCCCGGCGAGCTTCTCGCGCCAAGGCGCAAAATTACCCGCATCGATGTGGCCCGGCATCGCTGCCAGCAGTTGTTGCAGCACGGCTTTGCAGTCGCCCACGATACCAATATCCACTTTGCGTGGTGAAGAAGCAATTTCATCCGCGTCGATATCAATGCGCGCGATGGTGGCGTTGGCGCCAAAGCGCGGGGGTGCTGCGTGTCCGATGATGTAATTCATGCGCGTGCCGATGACCAGTATCAGATCGGCGTCGCGAAACGCGGACGAACGCATGGTGAGAAATGACAGAGGGTGATCATCGGGTAATACGCCGCGGCCTTGTGGTGTGGTGTAGAACGGGATGCCGGCTTTTTCGACAAATGATTGCAGCTCGGGCCATGCTTTCGACCAGATTACGCCGCTGCCGGTGAGTATGATCGGATTCTTGGCCTTGGACAGCGCATCAATGAGTTGATTGACACGCGCCGTCTCACCCATCGGCCGCGCGTTCAACAGCGGACGTCCGCTCAAACGCCAATCGACTTCGCTTTCGTCAACTTTTTGATAAAGCACATCCGCCGGCATATCGAGATAAACCGGGCCGGGCTTGCCGCCCATCGCCTTTTGAAACGCCGTGTTCACCTGTTCAGGAATGCGCTTGATGTTGACCACGCGGTCAACCCATTTGCAGCAGCCGCGCATGATCGCAAGTTGATCGATTTCCTGAAATGTTTGCCGGCCAAACTGATTGATGGCGCTGGAGCCGCCTATTGCCACGACGGGCGCGCAATCAATCAGCGCGTTGGCGATGCCGGTGGTCAGGTTGATCACACCCGGGCCGCTGGCGGCCATACACACGCCCGGCTTTTGCAACAGCCGGCTGTAGGCCTGTGCCGAGAGTGCCGCCGCCTGCTCATGGCGCACGTCGATCATGCGTATGCCTTCATTCGCACAGGCGGTTTCGGCGTGCTGCATCGGCCCGCCCATGATAAAAAACAGGTCGTTGGTACCTTCGTTCCTTAGCGCTCTGCCCAGAATTTCATTGCCGGTAATGTCCGCCATGATCGTTTCTCCTTGGGATGCGTGTGTTATCAGGCTGAGATTATTTTGTCCGTGCTGAGGGTGACCAGTTGCGCTGCGCTCATGCCGAGCCATTCGGTGAGTACTTCGTTGCTGTGCTGGCCGAGCAGTGGGGCCGGTTTGATTTCGGCGACTTTGCCGTCCATGCGCACAGGCCACGTCAGCGCCTTGAACGCGCCGTAGCCGGGGTGCTGAATGGTCTGCATGATTCTGCGGTTTTCGAAATCCGGATCGTTCAGGAGGTCCAGCGTATCGCGCACGGCGCCCGCGGGAATGCCGGCGGCACCGACCAGATCCATCGCCTCGTACTTGTTGTGCTTGGATGTCCATTCGGCGATCAGGGCATCCACTTCATCTTCGTTCTCGATGCGCGCTTCACGCGTGTCGAATTTCGGATTGCCGATCAAATCTTTGCGTCCCATCACTTCCAGCAGCTTCGGCCAGTGTGTGGGATTGGCGCGGCTGGTATAGATGTAAACGTAATCATTCGGACCGCCCGGTTTGCAAGGGTAAATATTCGAAGGCGGGTTGTTACCGCTGACCGACTTCGAGGCCACGCGCGGTGCGGGCTTGCCCGACTTCGCGGTGACACCCAGAGAGTTGCGGATGTAATGCAGAATCGCATCCTGCATGCCCACGTTAAGCCGCATGCCTTTGCCGGTTTCCTTGCGCTTGTAGAGTGCCGCGAGAATGCTGATGACCATCAGCATGCCGGTGCCTGAATCACCGAGCGTGGTGCCCGGTTTGACGGGCGGTCCTTTGGGATCGCCGGTGATGCTCATGGTGCCGCCGCAGGCCTGCGCGATCATGTCGAACGCCAGGTTTTTTTCGTAAGGGCTGCCTTCACCGAAACCTTTGATTTGCCCGTAGATGATGCCGGGATTGATTTTGCTCAATACGTCATAGCCCAGTCCAAGACGTTCGATGGCGCCAGGTGCAAAATTTTCCATGAAGACATCGGCTTTGCCCGCCATCTCCTTGACGATCTCCAGGCCGCGCGGCGATTTCAGATTGATGGTGACCGAGCGCTTGTTGGAGTTGTACATCAGAAAATAGGGATCATCCTTGTGCGGCGTCGTTGCACCGGCGCGGCGCCCCGGATCGCCGCCCGTCGGGTTTTCCACTTTCGCTACATCGGCACCCAGCCATGCAAGAACCTGTGTGCAGGATGTGCCTGCCTCGAACTGTGTGAGATCAAGCACCCGCACGCCTGCGAGGCAACCCGGCGTCATATTCGTGTCTGTCATGGCATTCTCCGACGAAGAAAAGAGAGGGGGTTGGAACTGCACGGACAGAAACACCAACCGAGGGCCATTCTATTTTGGTTTGAACAAATGCGCGAACGTAAATTCATCCGTGCGCGGCACGTAGCTTATAGTGGACTTCATTGCCCAACTGACGATTTGGTGATGCAGCGGGATCAGCGATACATCGTTCATGGCGACGGCGGCGGCTTCACGCGCAATGGATTCCCGCGCTTTGGCGTCCACCGAGGCGAGTGATTGACCGATGAGTTGATCAAGCTTCGGATTAGATGAGCGTCCCCAGTTCCACGCACCCCAGGCGCGCTCCGTGTTGGGCGTCGCGAGCAATGAGCGCAACGCGAGATCGCCTGCGAACGAACCCCAACCCAACATCGCGAAAGCCGTTTCTTCCTTGCGTACTTTTCCGAGAAAGGCATTCAACGGCAGCGCTTCCACTTTGGTTTGAATGCCGACGCGCGTGAGCATTTGTGCCACTGCCTGCAGCACTTGTTCGTCATTGATGTAGCGATTATTCGGGCCGCTCAAGGTAACCGTGAAGCCATTGGGGTAACCGGCTTCAGCCAGCAGTTTTTTCGCACCCTCCGGGTTGTAGGCTTCGGGCTTCAATTGCGGATTGTGGCCGAATACGCCGGGCGACACGATATTGGCGGCGGGTACCGCGAGTTTTTCCATCACGCGTTCTGCAATGGCCGTGCGATTAATCGCCATCGACATGGCGCGACGCACGCGCACGTCCATGAACGGATTCTTCGCGAGCGGTTTGCCAGCGCTGTCGGTGATGTGTGGCGGCTGATTGCGATATTGATCGAGATGCAAAAATATCGTACGCCACGATACCGTTTGTTCTAAACGTAATTGTTTGTTTTGAATGAGTTTTTCTCTATCGGCCGGTGGCGCGTGTTCGATCACGTCGAGTTCGCCGGACAGCAGGGCGGCAGTGCGCACCGGATCGTTGGGCATGATGCGCAGCGTGACCTTGTCCCACGCAGGGCGTCCGCCCCAATAGCTATCATTGCGCGTGTATTCGACGCGATCCCCGCGCGCAAAGCGCACGAATTTGTAAGGCCCGGTGCCGATGGTTGCGCGGCCTGATTCAAAGTCTTCAGGTGCCGCCGTAGCGGCGATTTTTTTGGAAACAATCATCACCGAGTTTAAATCTTCCGGCAGCGCGCCGTAGGGCGCGGCGGTTTTCAGGCGGATGGTTTGTTTGTCGACGATTTCTTTGCCGACGATGGCGCGCACGTACGCTGCGAATCCTCCGGGACTGCCTTTGATGTTGAGCGGGCGTTCCAGTGAGAACATTACATCTTCGGCGGTGAGATCGGAGCCGTCGTGGAATTTCACACCGGGCCGTAATTTGAATTCCCAGGTGGTGGCATCGACCGCACGCCAGGATGTGGCGAGACCTGGAATCAGCCGGGCTTTTTCATCGACATGCGTAAGCGCATCGAACACGTGGTAACCCACGGTGAGATTTGGTTGTGACGCGAGAAAATGCGGATCCATCGTAGTGACATCGGCGGAGAGGCCGATGCGCAGGTCTGCTGCGTGCGCGCCGATCGATAAAAACGAGGCTGCCCACGTGCAAACGAGACCAGCAATCAGGCAGCGGTGGCTCATTGCGGGCGAAATTCGTGTGCCAGCGTGCGTTCGTCCGTGCGAGGTGCATACGTGATGCCCTTGCGCACGGCCCACAGGTTATGTTGATGATAGAGTGGGATGATGCCAAGGTCGCTGACAGCGATCTCGGTGGCTTGTTGTAGCATGCGCTCGCGCTTGGTGTCATCGACGATAGCCAGCGCCTGCGTCAGCATTTCGTCCATCTTGGGATTGGAATAGCGTCCGCGATTGGTGGCGCCCATGCCTTTTTCCTTGTTGAAGGTGGCGAGCAACGCTTTCAACGGCGACGACGACTCAGCCGTATCCGCTGCCCAGCCTACCAGCATGAAGCTGAATTCGAGTTTGCTCGCTCGTGAGAAATAGACACTGGAGGGCATGGCTTCCACGCGCGTGATGATCCCGGCGCGCGCCAGCAATTGCGCGATAGCCTGTGCAATTTGTTCGTCGTTGACGTAGCGGTCGTTCGGCGCGTGTAGCGTCATTGCAAAGCCGTCAGGATAGCCTGCCGCCGCCAGCAATTTTTTCGCGCCTTCCACATCATACGGCTCGGGCTTGAGCGTGCTCGTGTAGCCGAACATGCCTTCGGGCATCAATTGGCCGGTGATGACGGCCGCGCCTTCCATCACGCGCTCAACCAGCGCTTGCCGGTTGATGGCCTTCGATATTGCACGCCGCACACGCGCGTCCTTTAGTGGATTTTTCTCCAGCGGCTTGCCGGCTTTGTCAAAGACAAATGGCGACCGGTCGCGGTTGCTGTCGAGATGCAGATACATCAGCCGGTGGGATACGGTGCGATACAGCGTGAGATCGTTGCTCTTGGCGATACGGGCGATATCCGCCGTCGGCACGTTTTCGATGGCGCGCACGTCGCCTGCCAGCAGTGCGGCAACGCGTGTGGGGTCGGCGGTGATGATGCGAAAGGTTACTTTGTCCCAGGCGGCTTTGGTTCCCCAATAGGTGTCGTTGCGCACGAGTTCTATGCGGTCACCTTTGGCGTAACGCACAAATTTGAACGCACCGGTGCCAATAGTGGCTTTGCCGCTGTTGAAATCCTCGGTGGCGGCGCCCATGGCGGCGCGTGACGACAGGATGAAAATCGTGCTCATGTCGTTGGGCATGAGGGGATAGGGTGTGGCCGTTTTGAAGCGTATCGTGTAAGGGTCAACAATAATTTTTTCCGTGATTTGTTTGCTGTATGTAACAAAGGAAGAAGGGCTGTTCGGCACGTTGGGCACGCGATCCAGCGTGAACACCACGTCCTGTGCGGTGAAGTCGCCCCCATCGTGGAATTTAACGCCTTTGCGCAGTTTGAATTCCCATGTCAAATCGTCTACCGCGCGCCACGATTCCGCCAGCGCGGGTTTCAGCTTCGAGCGTGAGTCCTTGGTAACCAGCGTTTCGAACACGTGTTCAGCCACGTTATTGTTAGGGGTGAGGTTGTGATAATGCGGATCAATCGAGGTTACGTCAGCGCCGAGCGCGATGCTGATGTCGGCGGCGCGAGCGAGTGTTACTGAAAGCGCGGCTGCCGTGAACAAGGTCACTGCGGCAATAGATTTTATTTTCATGGAATGGCTCCGAAACAAGTGCAGGCAGCATACCGCAAATTTGTCCGATTGACAGTGCGCCACGTCGCTTCTATCCTGCATCTTTAATGCATGGAGCGCAGCATGACTGCATCAACAGCCAGCGTCGAGATGATCCGCAAGCTGGTCGGTTTTCCAACGGTGAGCCGCGAATCGAATCTTGACCTGATCGACTTCGTGCGCGAGTATTTAAAACCGTACGACGCCGATGTGCGTCTGACATTTGACGACGACAAACGCAAGGCCAACCTGTTTGCCACACTCGGCCCGCGCACGGACGGCGGTATTGTGTTGTCGGGGCATACGGATGTCGTGCCGGTGCAGGGGCAGGCGTGGGATACCGATCCGTTCACCTTGCTGGAGCGTGACGGCAAGCTCTACGGCCGGGGTACCTCCGACATGAAAAGTTTTATCGCGGTGGCGCTGGCCTTGCTGCCCGAGTTCGTGCAGCGCGGTTTGAAGTCGCCGCTGCATCTGGCGCTGTCGTACGACGAAGAAGTTGGCTGCATCGGCGTGGGCCGCCTGATCAACGATCTCACCGCCGCGGGCATAAAGCCGCAATCGTGCATCGTCGGCGAACCGACGCTGATGAAGCCGGTGATCGCACACAAGGGCAAAAAAAGTTACCGGGCCACGGTGCGCGGGCTGGCCGCGCATTCGGCGTATGCGCCCACGGGCGTGAACGCGGTAGAGGCGGCGGCCGAAGCCGTGGCTTATTTGAAGCGCATGGCGCGGCGGCATCGCGACAGCGGGCCGTATGATCGCGGCTTCGATGTCGCGCACACCACCGTTCACACCGGCGTGTTGCGCGGCGGCACGGCGCTGAACATTGTGCCGCACGAATGCTCGTTTGATTTTGAATTCAGGTATCTGCCGGGCGACGACCCGGAAAAATTGTTTGAGGAATTTAAATCCTATGTAGCGAAAACGCTGGAGCCGGAGATGCAAGCCGTGTTCAAGGACGCCGGTTTTGATATTCAATTGATGTCGCAGATTCCGGCAATGGACAACAGCGCGGAAACCGAAGTGGTCGCGCTGGTGCAGGGGCTTTCAGGCAATAGCGAAACCGGCAAAGTGTCGTATGGCACCGAGGGTTCGCAGTTTCAGCACGCCGGCATTCCCACGGTGATTTGCGGGCCGGGCTCGATTGAGCAGGCGCACAAGCCGAATGAATTTGTGTCGCTCGAACAGATTGCGCAGAGCGAGGCGTTTTTGCGCGGACTGATGGCGCGCATGTGTGCAATAGCATCGGAATAAAAATGTCAATAAAAACAAATAGTTATGTAATTACCGCCCTGCTGATGTGGTCGTGCCATGCGGCGACAGCCGCGTATCCTGATCGCCCCATCCGCCTGATTATTTCGTCCGCTGCGGGCGGCTCGCCCGATGTGGTGACGCGCATTCTTGCCATTGAGCTGGTGAAGCAGATGGGTCAGCAAATCGTGATTGATAACCGGGTCGGCGGCGCGCAAACCATCGGCACCGATATGGTGGTGCGCGCCACGCCCGACGGTTACACCATCGGCTACGCCAACGTGGTAACGCTCGCGATCAACAAAACTCTGCTTGCCCGGCAGCCGTACGATCCCGATAAAGACCTGATGCTGATCGGACAATTTTTGTCTACGCACAATGTGCTGGCGGTGCATCCGGCGCTGCCGGTGAAAAGCGTGCGCGACTTGATCGATTACGCAAAAAAGAATCCCGGCAAATTGTTGAACGCCTCGGCGGGCAACGGTACCACCGGGCATCTCGGCGGCGAGTTGTTCAAGATCATGACCGGCACGCAGATCGTGCATGTGCCGTACAAAGGCAGTCCGCAGGGCTTGCAGGATTTGATGGCCGGTCAGGTGCAACTGATGTTCGATAACCTCACATCCAGTTCGCCGCATGTGAAGTCCGGCAAGCTGCGCGGTCTGGGCGTCAGCGGGCCGCGCCGCTCGCCGGTGTTTCCCGATATGCCCACCATCGCTGAAGCCGGGGTGCCCGGTTACGTGACGACGGCGTGGGGCGGCCTGGTGGCGCCGGTGGGCACGCCGCGCGACATTATTGCGAAGCTCAATGCCGAGACCAATCGCGCGCTGCAATCGCCGCAGTTGAAGGAGCGTTATGCGGCAATTGATGCCGAGCCGGTGGGCGGATCCATTGCGGAGTTTGCCGCGTTTGTGAAGGCGGAGTCGGCGAAGTGGGGCGATGTGGTGCGCAAATCCGGCGCGAAGCTGGATTGATGCTGACGCAACTACGCTGGATTAAATAGCGCGCTACATTTTTCCCTGTCATTCCCGCGCAGGCGGGAATCCATACCGAGTTTCAAGTGGCAATGTGTTATGGATTCCCGCCTGCGCGGGAACGACGGGGTAGTAAGTTACCTTGTTCGTTTTCAAGGCCATTGTTTTGAACGGAAGTAGATATGACCAACAATCACTACGATCTTTTGATCCGCAACGCCACCATCATCGACGGCGCGCGCACGCGGCGTTACCAGGGTGATATCGGCATACGCGACGGAAAAATCGCGGACATTGGCGCACTGAACAACGCCGGCGCGGATCGTGAAATAGACGCCGGAGGACACATCGCCGCGCCCGGTTTCATCGACGTACACACGCACGACGACCGGCTGCTGTTTTCCGATCCGGCGATGACACCAAAAGTGAGTCAGGGCGTCACTACGGTGATCGCGGGCAACTGCGGCATCAGTCTTGCGCATTCGCCGGCGCCGCGCGCGGGCGTCATCACCCCGCCGCTCGATCTGCTCGACAGCGACGGCGGTTGGTTTCGTTTCCCGAGCTTCGGTGCCTACCGTGAAGAACTGGCCGCGACGCCGGCGGCGATCAACGCGGCGTGTCTGGTGGGGCACACCACGTTTCGCGTTGCGGTGATGGACAAGCTCGAACGCGCTGCCACCAAAGCCGAAATCAAAAAAATGCAGGCGATGGCGCGCGAGTCGATGGCGTCCGGCGCGATTGGCGTATCGACCGGCACCGCGTATCCGCCTGCCGCGAGCGCGCCGACGGAAGAAATTATCGAGGTGTGCCGCCCGCTCACCGAATTCGGTGGGTTGTATGTCACGCACATGCGCAACGAAGACGATCACATCACCGATTCCATCGAGGAAACCTGCGCCATCGGCCGCAGTCTCAATGTGCCGGTGGTGATTTCGCATCACAAAACCGTGGGCATCCGCAATCACGGGCGCTCCGCGGAAACGCTGGCGCTGATCGAACAGCGCATGCGCGAGCAGCCGGTGTGCCTGGATTGTTATCCGTATATCGCGTCATCGACCGTGCTGCGCGCCGACCGCCTCGCGCAATCGTCACGCATCATCGTCACCTGGTCGAAGCCGCATCCGGAGTTTTCCGGCGTCGATCTCGATGAAGTTGCGCGCCGGCTCGGCATGAGTCAGGCCGAGGCCGTGGAAAAAATCAAACCCGCCGGCGCGATCTATTTCATGCTCGACGAAAAAGACGTGCAGCGCATCCTCGCGTTCGACGAAACCATGATCGGCTCCGATGGCCTGCCGCACGACGCCAAACCGCATCCGCGGCTGTGGGGCACGTTTCCGCGTGTGCTCGGGCATTACTGCCGCGATCTGAAATTGTTTTCGCTGGAAACTGCGGTTTACAAAATGACGGGGTTGCCGGCGAAGAAATTCGGATTGAGTGGACGCGGCGTGCTGCAAGCAGGCGCGCATGCGGACATCACGCTGTTCGATGCGGCATCGGTTATTGATGCGGCGGATTTTCGGAATTCAACTACGCCGGCGAAGGGTATCGATACGGTGATTGTGAATGGCGAGACAGTTTGGGCCGGGGGCAAAGCGACCGGCGCGCGGCCGGGCAGGGTGCTGCTGAATGAAGGCAGGCGTGTGGTGCAGTGATGGTTGTGCCTAAAGTTGGAGATCGTGATTTGATCCAGT
This sequence comes from Burkholderiales bacterium, assembly GCA_040081205.1. GTDB lineage: Bacteria > Pseudomonadota > Gammaproteobacteria > Burkholderiales > SG8-41 > UBA5216. The sequence continues at coordinate 12,763 of JBEBHE010000066.1, forward strand.
TGGCAATGTCTGGAGTCGACCCGGAACAGTCTTTCGATTGCGCCCGCTATCGACCGGTCAAATTGCTACGAAAGTCAATGCGTCATGACCTGCTAGCACGCAAGAGCGGGGGCGACTCCGCCCGTGTTCAGCGTATCTGCGTTTGCGTTGCGCGCACGGGGAAAGGTTAGCGGGGCTTCGTTTGCGGGGGACTATGCTTCGCCTTTGGCTGTACCGTAACACTGTGTTTCCGTTTGAATGGCCGCGAAATTGGAAATACTTCACGCACGTAATCCGCGAGCATTGTGCAAAAAGCCGAGGCGTAGGACGGCAAAGGACGCCGATTATCCCAGAATACGGCCAAGGGCTCGCGCAACGGTTCACCGTTGTGGGTCACTCGGATGTTACGCAAAGCGTAGCGATCGATTCGCACCGCGGAGGGAACGATGGCGACTCCATGTCCGCTCTCCGCCATTGCCAGTAGCGTATGCGGAGTCCGGCTCTCGAAGACGATATTCGCTTGGGCGCCTGCGAGACGGCAGGTGGCATCGAAGGAACGGCGGGACACAAAGCTCGTATCCAACACCAGTAACGGGTGTGTTGCGAGCTCGGCAATCTCGGCAGATCCGTTCTTGCCCAGCTTTAGCGGCGCCCGACAAGCGGCTAGTAGGTCTACAGCTTCTAGCGGGTGGCTTGTAAAGCGCGTATCGCCGGGTTGAACCGCGCGAAGCAGATTCTGGCCTAGGTGAATCTCGCCGCGATCAAGCATTTCCAAAGTGTCAGGCCACGCAATGGCTTCAAACAACTTGACTTGCACATTCGGGTAACGTTGCGCGTATCGGCGCAGGAAACCGGAAATAACGCCTTCGATGAACTGGGGAGAGGCTGCCATCCTCAGCGTGCCCGTGTCGCCGCGCCGCAGTAGTTGCGCACGGTCGCCAAGTGCGCTGGCGTAATTCAATAATCCGCGGCAGTCGCCAAGAAACTGCTCACCTTCGTTAGTCAGAACGAGGCGGCGCCCCATGCGATGGAAGAGCTTAAAACCGAGCTCTTGCTCGAGATTCCTGATTTGCCGCGAAAGCGCAGGCTGCGCAATGTGCAGACGCGAAGCGGCTTTGGAGACGGTACCAAGCTCGGCCACCGCGACGAAGGTTCGTGCGTGTCGCAGATCCATGAGTTTCCTTATGCCTTTTTGGCATTAACGGGCAGAGAATATATGTATTGGACGGCCGTAAGGCAAGTCCCTATGCTTTTCTTGCCGAAAGCGCGGTGCGCGCCGCATCTGCGGCACCCAACTTCGAAAGGGAGGACTTTATGAACTACTTAATTTTGATGACTGCCTTTGGATTGGTGCTTACAACGATGCAGAGCATCGCGCAGACTTGGCCGGCGAAGCCGATGAGATCGATCGTGCCGATCACGGCAGGAAGCGTTGCCGATATCGTGCCCCGCGTCGTCTTCGAGCAACTCTCAATACAGTTTGGCCAGAACATCGTGGTGGAAAACCGGCCGGGTGCCGGGATGATCATGGGTGCCAACCTTGCTGCCAAGGCGGCCGCCGATGGCTATACAATGCTTGCGACATCGTCCGCACACACCATCGCGCCTTCGCTCTATACCAACCTCGCTTATCATCCGGCGCGGGATTTTGCGGCGGTCTCGCCGCTTGGCGTTTCGCCATTCGCGCTGGTGGTGCCTCCCGTCCGGCAGTTCAAGACAGTCCGCGATCTCGTCAGCACGGCGAAGGCCAAGCCGGGCGCATTTAACTTTTCCTCTCCCGGCGTCTCGACGGCATCGCATCTAAGCGCGGAACGGTTTCGCTTTAGCGCGGGCGTGGAGGCCGTCCACGTTCCATTCAAGGGTGGCGTGGAGGCGATGACCGAAGTGATGGCGGGAAGAATCGATTTCTTCTTCGTGGTGATCGGTGCTGCATTGCAGAATATTCAGGGCGGCAAGCTTACGGCTCTGGCGGTAAACGGCCTGAAACGCTCCGCCGCGTTGCCCGAAGTACCGACGATTCACGAAGCCGGTTTTGCCAATGCCGAGTATCCGACCTGGTTTGGGCTTTTCGTTCCTGCAAAGACGCCACGTCAAATCATCAACAAACTTCACCAAGAAACCCTCAAGGCCCTACAAGAACCCAAAGTGCGCGACAGGTTGGCCGCACTGGGTGTCGACCCCATGGTCATGACGCCGGGCGAGTTCGACTCACTTATCGAAAAAGAAATCGCCATCAACGCAGCCCTGGTCAAGGCGATTGGATTGAAGCCCCAATAGTGTGCGACATGTGCGTCACATTGTGCGCGCCTCGTTGGAAACCGCATTTGCGCATGAATAGAGAGACCTGTTTTATGACTATCAAATCGACATTTGTGTCCTCGGCTGGCGATGGCTACGAACTCCAGATGGGGCGCTGGAGCAAGCGTCTTGCGCCGTTATTCATCCGTTTTGCCGGTACGACCGGCGCTTTGCGGGTGCTCGATGTCGGGTGCGGCACCGGTAATCTGAGTTCGTGCCTGGCGCAGAACCCGGAGATCGTCAGCGTGAGCGGCCTGGATATTTCTGCGGCCTATGTTGATTACGCCAACCACCACTGCGGTGATTCTCGATTGGATTTCCGCGTTGGGGACGCCTGCGCACTACCGTATGCGGACGGCTCTTTCGACCACACTGTGTCCATGCTCGCGCTGCAATTTGTTCCGCGTGCAGATATCGCCGTGCGCGAAATGTGCCGCGTGACGTGTCCAGGCGGCACCGTCGCGGCTGCCACCTGGGATACACGGGGCGGATTTGTCGCCCAGCGCATGATTTTCGACACCGCGGCCATGCTAGATCGAGCCGGATGCGAGGCTAGAGCAGCGGCGTACACGCGGCCCATGAGCCGCCCCGGCGATCTGGCGCACGTCTGGCTTGATGCCGGTTTGACGGACGTTGTGCAGGATACGCTGACGATCCGCATGGAATTTGCGTCATTCGCGGATTTTTGGGCACCAATCGAAGGCAAGGAAGGGCCCGTTGCGCAATACGTCGGTGCGCTTAACGCCGAAACGAGGGGAAGGCTCCGAGACAGGGTTCGGCTGGCGTATCTGGATGGCGAGGCCGAGGGAATGAGGTCCTACGCCGCTACCGCCTGGGTCGTGAAAGGCAAAGTACCTTAAACTGAGAACCGAAGCGGCAGGCACCGTTTGCCCATGAACACCGAGTGGTCGTCGTTACGGAAACAACCTAACGCTCGGCTTCCCTGAGAGTCGTAAGCGTCTGCTAAAGGGAAGTCCGATTGGAATCCTGTTGTTCTGCTCCTGGCCGATTTGCGACCTTCGCCGCGTCAATCAGGCCAAGTTCTATTCCCGATGCAGAACCGGCAACGCAATTTTCATCAACACAACATATCTGCAAACGCCAGCCGCACAGGCTACTACTCCGGCTTCGCCCCCGAAGCCTTCACCACCGGCGCCCAGCGTTCGATTTCGGCCTTCAGGAAGTTCGCAAAATATTCCGGCGACTCCGCCACTGGATCGGCGCCGAGTTGCGCGAGGCGTTTGTTGAAGTCTGGATTCTTGACGATGGTGTTCACTGCGCCGTTCAGCTTCATCACGATATCGCGCGGCGTGGCAGCGGGTGCGAGCAGGCCGTACCAGGTTGACGTCTCGAATTTCGGCACGCCGGCTTCCGCCATTGTCGGTAGATTGGGCAGCAGCGCTGAACGTTTGGCGCTGGTGATGGCGAGGGCACGCAAACGATTGCTTTGCACATACGTCAGCGCCGCGGGAATGTTGGACAGCGAAAATTCCACTTCGCCTGACAGCAATGCCACAATCGACGGCGCTGTGCCGCGATAAGGCACATGCACGATGCCGATGCCGGTCATCACTTTCAGCATTTCACCCGATAGATGCTGCGTGCTGCCGCTGCCCGACGAAGAATAATTCAACTTGCCGGGATACTGTTTGGCGAAAGCGATGAATTCCTTCACCGATTTCGGCGGCAGCGACGGATGCGTGAGCAGCAGGTTGGGGCTGATCGCGAACAGCGCCGTTGGCGCAAAATCCTTGATCGGATGGTAGCTGAGCTTGGGATACAGGCTGATGTTGATGCCGAGCGCGGCCGAGCTCATGAACAGTGTGTAGCCGTCCGCCGGCGCGCGCGCGATCAATTCCGCGGCAACGTTTTGCGCGGCGCCCGCGCGATTTTCCACGATCATCTGCTGGCCAAATGTTTTGGAAAGCTCCTGCGCCATGATGCGTCCCATGATGTCGCTGCCGCCGCCGGGCGCATAGCCGACAATGGCGCGCACCGGTTTTGACGGATACGACGACGCCGGTTCAGCGGCTTGCGCGAGAGGCATGGCGCTGATGGCGAGCCACGGGAGTAATGTAAGTA
>JBEBHE010000067.1:0-17069 GCA_040081205.1 Burkholderiales bacterium
CTTTCGACTCCGCTTTAGCGTCGGTTTTCGTAATGGCGGATTGTGCCGCCGCGGTTTTTTCCGTTTTGTCGGCGGCAGCCCTGGCTTCAAGGTCATGCTTGATGTGGTTCAGACTTTTCAACAGCATGTCGTTGAAGAACGGTGTTTCTTCCACGTGCGGCAGATGGCCTGCGCCGTAAATAATTCTCAGCGTGGTGTTAGAGGCAAGGCGCGCGAGTTCCTGCGCCTGTTCCACCGGCGCGATGGTGTCGTAGTCGCCCCAGATCAAGTGTATGGGCATATTCAATTTTAGATAGGTCGCAGGATCTTCACTGCGAGCGGTTTTCGCGCTGGCGAGCCATTCCGGCAGCCATGCACTGACGGCAGCGGTGGTGCCGTTGAGTTTGAGCGGTTGCCGGTAGAGCTCAGCCCAGGCTTCGGTTGCGGCACCGGGTTTGTTGCTCAACCATTTGAGCAGATGGCGCGAGAACAGCGGATTGGAAATGAACGCCGACACTACGCCGTCGCGCAACGAGGGTGTGGAGAGAAAACGCTCGATCACGAACGGCGGGTAGGTTCTGTGTTTGCGATTGAAGGCGATGTCGAGTTCGGCACCGATCAACACCAGTGCGCGCACGCGCTTTGATGGCAGTGTCGCGGCTTCGACCGCAGGCCCGCCACCGGTGGAGTGCGCAACCAGAATCGCTCGCGGAATGGCGAGCGCGTCCATCACGCCGAGTATGCGATCGGCCTGATCCTGCTTGCTGTAGAGTGCCGCTTCCGGGCGTTGTGAAAATCCGAATGGCGGCAAATCGAGCGCGACCACGTGATAGCCCGCTTGCGCGAGCATGCTCATGGTCTGCGGCCAGGTGCCGCTCCAGCCGCCGATGCCGGGCACCAGAACCACATCCATGCCGTCGGGCGGGCCGGCTTCCTGCACGAAAATATTCACGTCGGCGGCTTTGACATAGCGGCCTTTTGCCGGCGCGACATCTTCGGCGGATTGCGTTTCACGTTGCCCTGCGTGCCAGGCAAAGATCAACAGAAAACCATAGAGGCAAACGCCAAAGACCAGGAAGCCGTAAAAGCCCCAGCGCAGCAGTCCGCCCAGCGTGCTTAACAGATGTCGCAACATGTTACGGGATGATCGTTTGCGCGACCGCGTTGGTCAAGCGCGTACACAAGGAATTCGTCAACCGACGCGTGCAACCTCATGGGCGGCACCTGCGCCGGCAATGCGTCCGGTCACAAAACATTCGGCGATATTGCCGCCGGAAAGGTAAAGATGTCCGAAGGCACTGCCGAGTTCGCCGGCGGCATATAAACGCGGGATCGGCGTGCCATATGCGTCGAGAATGCGCGAGCGCGCGTCGTGTACCGGGCCGCCCTGCGTGTTGGAGAGTGTCGCCCATACCGGCGCCCCGTAGAATGGCGGTTTGGCTATGGGCATCATGCTGCCGGCAGGGCGGCCAAAGTCGCGGTCTTCGCCGTTTGTGCATTGGTCGTTCCAGCGCGCGACGCTGGCTATTACCGAAGCCGGGTCAACGCCAAGTTTTTGCGCCAGCTTGTCGAGCGTATCGGCCTTTGTGAGGATGCCGTTTTCGACTTCTTTCAGATTGTCGTCGCTCCATTCGTAACGAACGCCTTTGTCATTGGATGTTGCTTTGCCCAGCGGATACAGGCGTCGACCGTTGTCGTCGCAAATCATCATCGCCGGATTGCGCGGTGCGGTCTGCGTTTCAGGATCGAAATACTGCATCGGACGAACGCCGGTGTCCTGCGTGTAAGGCTGATATTCGGACATGAAACGTGTGCCGCGCTGATCGAGCAGTATCCATGCCATCCTGAGTTTGACGCGATGTTTTTCACCGGGAAACCAGTCGGGGAAACGTTTCAGGCGAATCGCATAGGGATAATCCGGATCGCTGTGGCGAAAGCCGTATGCGCCGTGAATTAGCCACATATGCCATAGCGCCGCGCCGAGATCCTGCGCCATGCGGATACCGTCTCCAGTGTTGTTGCGCGCGGCGGCGTTGAACACCGGGTTGCCTTCGAGAAACTGTTGCTTGATTTCGGGGCTGCCTTCGAAGCCGCCGCAGGCGAGTACCACGCCGCGCCGCGCCTGTATCGCCCGCTCGACGCCGTTGTTGCGCACGCGCACGCCGAGGACTTCACGCGTAGCGGGATCGGAAATCAAACGTAGCGCGGGTGTATCAAGGCGCACTTCGATGCCGCGTTTCCGCACGTTGTCGTCCACCATTTTGAACAGCTTGGGTCCGTTCGGCGCGCCGTTAGCCCACGGATAGTCCTTCGCTGCGTCGAAGCCGGGCACGTCGATCACCGACGTATGATAAAACGCCTCGGTACCGGGCAGCGGGTAGTTGCCGCTGATGCGGCGTCTGTAGTTATCGCCGGACGTATTTTCGATGGTTTCGTGCTGCTCGTTTTCTTCGATGGAGGTTTGGATGCGCGCGTTGTTTACTTTGCCCAGCTCGCGCACATAGGCTTCCATTTCAAACATGCCGTCGGCGAGCGCGCGATTGACATCATCGGGCGTACGTCCGCCGTTGGTCGCTTTGAGATACGCAAATGCACCTTCGCGGTCGCGCGCACTACGTACTGCTCCGTACGAACAAATGGAAAGGCCGCCCGGGACTTCGGATTTTTCAACGATCAAAGTGCTCGCGCCGTGATCGGTCGCGGTGATAGCTGAAATCGCGCCGCCGTGCCCGAAGCCGACCACCACGACATCAAAGGATTCGTCAAAGCGCATTTTTATGGCCTGTGTAAAAACAAATCGTTACGCGTATTCATGCATTTTTTCCAGTTGCAGGGGCGGGCTGCCTGCTGATTGAAAAATTACGATCCCTCCCAGCGACGCATCCAGTTTTACCAGCAGTCGATCATCGATTCTATTGCCGTTAAGCCGGGCTTGAGTGGCATTCATGTCGTCGCTGTCGATGATGCAGCCCGCGATCCACGGTAGAACGGGCGCCGACACCCTCAATGATTGTTGCAACAGCGCAGGCGATGCAAATAGCAGATAGCCTTTTCCATCCGCGCCGTCCAATCGCCATGAATCGCCCGATGTACCCGCCGGCTGCGCCCGCAATCCGGTGAAACGCGCATAACGCTGCGCCGCTTCTGCCGGATCGGCAACGCACAGCAGTACGCCGGCCAGGCCCACGGCGTGATTGGCGTGCGTGGCCCAGCGCGGCTGCCACACCACGTCGCGGGTGTGGTGCTGGCAGAACTGGATGCGGCCTTCCGCCATCGTCGCCGGTGCGACGCGTACCACGGTAAAACGCGCGGTGGCCTCGCCGCTTGCGGTGCCGGCCTGGCGTTGCAGTGCCACCGGCGTGAGCGGTTGGAATCCGTTGGCCGAGAGCCGCTGGAAATCCGTTTCCGGCGTCTGGGTACCGAACGCAATCAGATGCACGCCGGTATAGCGATGGATGGCCATGCGCAACTGGGCCGCGTTGGGCGTGTCGTGCGTGGGCGTGAGGCATTCTACGTAGCCGCGTTTGAGCATGATGCAGCAGTTGCCGGTGCCGGCGGGTACCAGCGGGCCGCCCGGTTCCAGGCGGTGCGATTGCGCGGAGAACGGCGTCAGGGTGAAGCCGAGCGCGGTGAGCGCGCCACTGGCACGCTCGATATCCGGCAGAAAATACGCCACATGGTCTATGTCCGGATATGCGCCGGGTGGGTAGCTTGCTGTGCGGATTGAGGGTGGGCTATCGTCCCGGGAATCGCTCATCTGGAAATTTTAACATTTGACCGGTTAGAGAAATTCTCCCAACAGACTGTAAAAGATTTGTAAAAATAGCGTCTGACATAGCGGAAAACAGGTAGTGATGCGTTATCGTTCACAGGGTTTTCCCTAAGGACAAGTTTTCCATGAGAATTGCACTGCTGGAAGAAGGTGGTCAAGCCGCCGAAACGGTCGGTGGCTGGCTGCGCTCAACAGGGTATGAAACAGTCGTCCATGAGTCCGGCAAGGCCTTTATCGGCGAACTGGCGGTGGAGCCCTGCGATCTATTGGTGGTGGGCGCAGCGCCCGACATAAGCGGCATGGATGTGCTGGTGTGGGTGCGCGAACATATGTCGGCGACGATTCCGATACTGCGCATTGCGGAAAAAAATACGGAGCAGGAGATCGTTGCTTCGCTCAAGGCCGGCGCGGATGACTGCGTGGTGAGGCCGGTGCGGCGGCTGGAATTTCTGGCGCGCGTGGAGGCGCTGGGCCGCCGCGTGCCGCGATCGCCGAAATGTGTGGACCTGCTGCGCTTCGGTGACTTGAGTGTGGATCTGAAGAATCGCGTGATTTCGCGTGATGGGCAGCGCATTGCCCTGACGCCGAAGAGTTACGATCTTGCGGTGTTCCTGTTTTCCAATCTGGGCCAGTTGCTGTCGCGCAGCTATTTGATGGAGCGCATCTGGGGGCGGGGTTCCAGCACCAGCACGCGCACGCTGGACACGCATATCAGCCGGCTGCGCACGGATCTCGGGCTGACGCCGGAGAACGGCTGGATATTGCAGTCGATCTATCAGCACGGCTACCGGCTGGAGCAGACTGATCCGCGTCCTGCGGTGCTCCGGGCCGGTGCGGATCGCGAACAGTCCGTTTGCTAACGAGGCTAATAACCCAGTTGCCGATCGACGATGTTTTTGAGCTTCTTGCCGGCTAAAAAGCGCTCGAAATTCGAGAACCAGAAATCGAGCAGATGCGCGATGTAGCGCGGGTCATCACAACTGATGTGCGGCAACACCACCAGGTTCTTCGTTGTCCAGAAGGGCGAATCGGGCGGTAGCGGTTCCTGATCAAACACGTCGAGCACCGCGCCGCAGAGCTCACCGCTTTCGAGTTTTTCACGCAGCGCCACGTAATCGACAATCGGCGAACGGCCGATGTTGACAAAACCCGCGCCGGGCTTCAGCAGATTAATCCGCTCGCGATGGATAAGGCCGCGCGTCTCGGCGGTGAGCGGCGTGGTGACAATCACAAAATCGGCTTTCGGCAACACGCTGTCGATGCGCGTTGATTTCACCACGCGATCCGCTGGCTTTGCGGCGTTGCCGCTGCGCGTGACGGCAATCACATGCAACCCCAATTTTTTCGCGGCGCGGCCCGCGCCCCGACCGAGATCGCCGAAACCCACAATGACCACGGTCTTGCCGGAAATCGGCGTGGTGAAGATGCCTTTCCATACCTGTTCGTGCTGTTGCCTGATGACTTCCGGCATGCGTGATTGCAGCATCAGCAGCGCCATCAAACACGATTCCTCTGCTTTCGCGCCATGCGCACCGGTGTTGTTGGTCAGCGTGATGTCCTGAGGAAGCCAGGTCATCGGCATTAGTCCGTCGACGCCGGCGCTGGTGGTTTGGATCCATTTCAAGCTCGGCGCGCGGGTGCGCAAACCGTCTTTCGGTGGCGCAGCGTTGATCATAAAGTCGGCGGTTTTCAGGGCGTCGTCCAGAATTTCGTTGTCGTGACCGATCGTGACGCGCAGCTTTTTTGCCAGCGCACGATGACGCTTGGCCGCCGCTAACCAGTCGGCTTCGTGTAGCTGAAAGATGATAGGACGCTTGCGGCCGGACTCAAGGTGCAAGTGATAAGTTTTTGTTTTTATTGACATTTTATATAGTTATCTGCGATCGTTAATCTGCGCTGCACTAGGCTTTGCCGGGAACCTTCGCCGCGTGCACCGACCCGCGAACGCACAAGCGGCCGCGTGGGTCTTGCCAGAGTTTTTCATCCGCATGCAGTTTGCCCAGCGCGCGCGCGACTGCCTGAAACGTGTGCTCGGCAAAGCGCTCCGCGACAGCCGAGTAATACAGTGGCTCTTCCCCGATGACATTCAGAATCGCGTCAGCCAGCGCATTGATACTGGTGTCGCCGATGCCATCTTTGGCAGGTGCAGGATCGCTCTTGCCGGTGGCGTAATCGGCTATTTTCGCTTTATCCGCATACGCGTAGGCAATGCGTTCGAAACGCTCGCGCGGAATGCCTTCACCGATGGTGGCGTCGATGCCGACTTTGGCGCCCGTGGGCACTACGCCATGCGGCATCACCGCGAGGCTGGGATCGAGCGGCTTGGCGCGCGCGCCGGGAATCACGATGACGTCGCGGTCGCCCTGCACGCGCGTGGCGATGGCCCATTCCACATCCATCGCGTTATGCACGTCGATGTCGTCATCGACGACCACCACGTGTTTGAGATCGAGTACCGACAGCGCGGCGAGCAACGCATTCTTGCCTTCGCCCGCCTGTTTTTTGATGGAGATCACCGCGTGCCAGAACGCGCAGCCGCCGAGCGTGACGTTGATATCTTTCACCTGCACGCCGGCATTTTTAAGCGCTGCGCGAATCGCGGCGTAGCGCGTGGGCGCGGCGAGCCAGGTATTTTCCCACGGCATGTGCAGCGCGTAATAAATCGGATCGCGGCGCATGGTCACGGCCTTGATGCGCACCAGCGGATTCCAGTGCAGCCCGCCCATCAGCCGCGTGAATTCGCCAAAGCGGCCTTCGGGGTTGGTCCAGCCGGTCGGCAGAATTTCCCCTTCCAGCACCATCTCGGCGCCGGCGACGCACGGCAGATCGATGGTTTCGCATTGCGCGAGCTCGACCGGCACGCCGCGGATGCCGCCGGTAATGCCCATTTCATCCACGCCGATAGGCGCGCGAAAGTTCGCGCCCATGATTTCCATTGGATGCGTGCCGATGGAAATGGATATCGGGCAAACACGTCCGGCCTCAAACGCGCGTTGCGCGTACATCCGCATATTATTAGGCGTGACGATATCGATGCCGGTGAGATTTTTTTCTTTCACCATGAAGCGGTAGCAGCCGGAGTTCAAGCCGTATTCGGGATCGCGCGCCATCACCACGCCGGCGGTAATCATCGGCCCGCCGTCGTAAATCGACGACATCGGCACGGGTAGTCTGAACAAATCGACGTCATCGCCTGTCATGATGACTTGCTTGTGTGCCGGCGTTTCAATGTAGCGCGGCGCAATCGGGTGATCGATGCCGTGGCGCAGGCGTTGTTCAATCTCGCCATATTCTGTGCAGCCCATCGACAGGATGGCGCGCTCGCGCGAGCGGATGATGCCCGACACCACCGGCATGTCATAGCCGATCACGTTATGAAAAAACAGCGCCTTGTCCGATTGATCGACCAATGTGGCGATGTGACGGATATCGACGGGCTGCTTCATGTCGATCATGTGTCCGGCGCTGCGCAAACGTTCAAGGAACTGGCGGAAGTTTTCTGCTAAAGGGGTCATAAAATACTCAATAAAAACAAATATTTACGATGCGTTATTTTGCTTTTGGCGGCGGTGGCGGCGCGGTGAAGTAGGTGCCGCGCCCGCTGGCAACCAGCGCGCCTTCCTGATCGTAAACATAGGCCTCTGCCGTTGAATATTGTCCGCCGCTGCGCACGACCTTCGCTTTTGCGATCAAGTCGCCGGGCATCGCGGCCTTGTGATAATCGACGCGAATGTCGATGGTGGGCACCGGACGTCCGATTTGCACTGCTATCGCGTAATCGGCAGCGACATCAATGATCGCCGCGAGAATGCCGCCATGCGTATAACGTCTTTCGGGATTGACCACCCACTCTTCGCGCCACGCTGCTTTGAGTTCAAGACCGCTATCGTCTATCTTCAGCACTTTGAATCCGAGCCAGCGATTGAACGGACCGGCGGCGAGACGCTGCTCCAGACTTTCCATTGTGAAGTGGGCTTCAGCCATTTTTGATGTCCTCGGTAAACGACGCCGCATGACGGCGCAGTTGTTGTTGATCGACTTTATTGGTGCCGGCGAGCGGCAGTTGTTCGAGAAAAAACACGCGGCGCGGATGCTGGTACGCAGGGCCGTTGGCGAGCGCAAACTGTTTCAGCTCATCTTCACTTGCACGCTTGCCCGCGCGCGGCACCACAAATGCGTAAGGCACTTTGTCTTTCATCGCGTGGTCGAATGGCATCACATATGCCTGGTGTACCGCCGGATGTTTTTCGAGCAGCGACTCGACTTCAATCGGAAAAATATTTTCCCCACCGCATACGAACATGTCATCGGTGCGTCCAACGAAATAGTAAAATCCGTCTGTGTCCCGGCGGCAAATATCGCCGCTGTAATACCAGCCGTCGCGCACACGCTTCGCGGTTTCAGCGGGCAGGTTGTGATAGCCGAGCAGCACGCCGGGATTCTTCAAAACCAGTTCGCCTTGATCCGGTGTGGCGCCGCCGATCAATTTTGCTTCCGTGCCGGGATACGGAAAGCCAATGGAGCCGGGCGGGCGAGGTTTGCCGCCGGGGTGCGGCCCCAGCGGTACCGGACCGCCCTCGGTCACGCCATAAACCACCAGCGCTTCCGCATTGGGAAACACGTGTTTGAGTTCATTCAGCAATTGCACCGAGGAGGGCGCCGAGCCCATCATCACGGTGCGCACGGACGTGGTATCAACCTTGGCCAGTAAATCACGCCGTGTGAGGATCATTGACATCATCGTCGGCACACCGGAAATCACCGTGGCGCGGTAACGGCCCATGGCTTCGATGTAGCGCTCGATATTGAACTGCGGCATCAACACCAGTTGCGCGCCGGCGGTAAGACCCTGCTTGATCGCGTTGAGCGCGTTCTTGTGATACAGCGGCGCGGCAACCAGAATCACGTCGCGTTCGCTGGTGCCGCGCGTGTGCGCCAGGATGAGGCGGCTCCAGTTTTGCCCGTAGTGCGACAGCAGCACGCCTTTGGGACGGCCGGTGGAGCCGGAGGTGTAGGGTTGAATGGCGACCGAATCCGGCGCGGGCTCGATCGCATCAAAGGAACCCGTGTCGATAAACGCGTTGAATTCGGCGCCGTATTCCGTCACGGGAATGTCCGCAGGGCAGAGCTTGCGGTACGCGCTTTCAATGAACACGCGTTTTGCACCGGCATCTTTCAGAATGTAATGTGTGGTGTCCGCTGCAAGTTTGATATTCACCGGCACGGGCACGATGCCGGCGCGCATCGCACCGAGCAGGGTCGTTACAAACGCCACGTGATTTTGCGAAAGAATGCCAATGCGGTCGCCGGCTTTCAGGCCGTTACGGACGAGTCCGCGTGCCACTGCGTTGCAGTCGGCGTCGAGTTGGCGAAAGCTGATTTCGCCTGGCTGCGTAGCGTTGCCAAGATCAATGAGCGCGGTCCTCGATGAATCCGCGTGCGCCGCAAACAACGCGCCGAGATTCCCCGCATAGCCGCGCGATGCCGGGCGTGGAATAGTCGCGTGGGAAGCGGTCGAGTTCATTTTAAAAATAATAATAAAAACAAATATTTATGGTTTGACGATCACTTTGCCGAACACCTCGCGATTCTCAATCAACCGCAACCCGTCTGCCGCGCGTTCCAGTGGCAGCACTTCATCAATCACTGGCTTCAGCGTGCCTTGCGCGATCATATCCATCAGCGCCTTCAGATTTTCATCGTAAAAACTGTTGGAACCGATGATCTGTAGCTCGAAGCTCCACACGTAGCGCAAATCTTCTTTTGGATCGTAGCCCGCCGTGGCGCCGCATACGAGAATTTTGCCGCCGCGTTTGACGCAGCGCAGCGTCGGCCCCCAGGTATCGCCGCCGGTGAAGTTGATCACCACGTCCACGCCGCCTTCATTGTTACGGCGTTGCGGTTTGCCGAATTTTTCGACGACCCATTTTGAGAAATCGGTATCCTTGTAGTTGATCACATGATCCGCGCCGAGATCTTTCAGGCGCTGTATTTTGTCTGCGCTCGATGCACAGGCAATGACTTCCGCTCCCAGCATTTTCGCCAGCAGCACGCAGCCGGTGCCGACACCGCCGCTCGCGCCCAGCACCAACACTTTGTCGCCTTTTTTGATGGTGTTGTGGGTGATGATCATGCGGTGCGCGGTGCCATAGGCGACCGGCAGCGATGCGGCTTGCTCGAAGGTGACGTTGTCGGGCATGGCGATCAACTGATCTGCCGCAACCAGACATTTTTCTGCCAGACCGCCGTGCATCATTTCGCCCATCAGGCCTTTTTTCTTGTTGAGCGGATTGACCAGCACGCGGTCGCCTTTTTTCCAGCCGCTGACGCCCGCACCTGTTTCCAGAATTTCACCCGCAATATCCAGTCCTATAATCATAGGCATTGGCACTTTGATGCCCGGCATGCCGCGCACCGTGAACACGTCGTGATAATTGAACGACGTTGCGCCGACGCGAATCACCACATGGCCTTCAATAGCCACCGGATCGGGGAAATCCGTCACGGTTTGCAATTTATCGAGACCGCCGTGTTCGTGCAAAACAACTGCTTTCATCTGATGGCTCCGGGTGTTTGTTCGCAGACGTGCGAGCACCGCGCATTATCCGGGCTTTTACGGGCTGACTCAATGCTGTTGGTGTGCGATGATCGCCGCTTACCGATCACACCGGTCAAGGGGAATGCGCATGGGCCAACAACCCGTAGTCACCGTAAACGACATTACATCGATAGATTTTGCCTCGCGCCGGCCGGGTTGCGAAAAAGGCATCATTCACGAACACGGCGCAGTGCAATCAGCGGTATTTCGCGTAGCGCCTGGTTCAGGCGTGCCGCGTCATTTGCATTCGCGCGTGTATGACTTGTTCGTCGGCGTGAAAGGCGTGCTGGAAATCCGTTACGAAGGCCAGCATGGGAACGGTATTTTCGAACTGAAGCCCGGCGCATTTTGCGCCATGCCGCCGGGTGTGCGGCATGAGGTGTTCAATCCCAGCAAAAGCGACGAGGCTTTTTTTCTGATCGTGCATGCGCCGCACGACGGCTATGATTTTGTGCCGGTGGAATTCAGGCAATTGCAGCCGGCGTTGACGGACGTGGCATACGGCGCGGTGGGACAAGCGCGTTAAGCTGGATGGATATTTACTTCGAATATTCCGTGAGTTCCCAGCGTTCGCGTAAGGCATAGCTGCCGATGGCGGTCTGGCTGGGCGGGGATATTCTAGTCACTTCGCGTTTGACGAATTGCCGTGCCTGCGGTGCGTAATACAACACTTCGGTAAACGGCCCCGACCCGCTCATCCTCGTGTTTGTGTGGCTCAATTGCCAATACCCGCGAATCTCTATTTTAATCACGTCAAAAGTGCCGGCGGGCACGGTTAGCTTTTCCCAGCCGATAACGTGTGCGGAATTCTGCTGACGCCAATCCCCGCCATTGGAAGGGTATCGAACTTCGCTGCTCCATTTTCTGCCATTGGTCAGCGGAAACTGAAGTTCAGGATAGGGGGACGAGTAATCCGCGCCACCGTCCCGCAGCAGATTCCAGTGGCGGTCCCAGACCTGGATGCTGCCCTGCGCCCCGGAGCCGGACGATGCGGTGCCTGCCGGGCCGCTCTGCGTATAAATGCGGTTTTCGGTTACCGACTGCACTTCCATAGCCACGTTTTGTTTGGCCCCGGTGTAGAGGTCGGTTATCTGATAGCGCCATTGGTTGCCCACCACAACGTCGGGTCTTTCGGCCGGCTGGCCCACGGCGAATGCGGGGGCGGGTCTGGCTGCCGGCGCAGCCAGCGCTACTGCTTGTGGTGGCGGTGTGGTTGGCGCCGCGACGGCTGGCGGCGCTGCGGATTGGGTAGGCGGCGCCTGTCGCGCTGCGCGTAATTCCGCGAGTTCCTGATTGAGCCGTTCAATCGCCGCACGCGCGGCTTGCGCATCCTGTCCCTGTTTTGCCCCTTGTGCAGCCGCGGCTTCTGCTTCGCGCTTTCGTAGCGCGGCCTGCACTGCGCGTTCGATTTCCAGTTGCTGTGTTTGTCTGCGCGCAGCGTCGTCCTGCTCGCGTTTGGCAAAGGCCGCCGACACGGCGCGCTCTACTTGCTCGCTTGAAAGGCCGGGTGATGCTGCGCCGGTTGGCGCAGCCTGAATATTGACGGTGATGTTGATATTGAAATAAAACTCGCCTTCCAGCGAGGTGTTTTCCCATGGCGTTTGTTTGCCGCTGGATTCCTGCCGCACACTCGCGCGCACGTTCTTGAAGACATCCTCGATTTTCAGCCCTGGGAGGCTCATGTTGCTGAGCAGATGCTGCGTATAGAGCCCGTTTTCACCGCTGCCGTCGCTGGCCACTTCGCCCGGCGCGGTGGCGTAGGCCAGCAGGGTTCCCGCCGGCGCTTGCATGGGTGCCAGACCCACGACGGAATTGCGAAAACTGCGCGCGAACGGATTATTGCGGCAGGCATCGAGAATGACGATGTTCACGCGCGCGCGCGCACTTTGCATCATCGACAATACGCTGCCCGCATCCACCGACTGGTCTTCCACTTCATATTCACGGCGTATGTCCGTGCCGATGGGTATCAGGAAATTGCGGCTGTTGATCTGCATGCCGTGTCCGGCAAAGTAAAACAGACCCACGCCGCGACCGGCGTGCAGTTCGTCGCCGAACTGTCGCACTGCCTGGCGCATCTGGCTTTGCGTGACGTTGGTGCGCAGTATGACTTTGAACCCAAGGCTCTGTAGTTTTTTGGCTATCGCATTGGCATCGTTGACCGGATTGGCGAGCGGGGCGTCGGTGTAGCTGCTATTGCCGATCACCAGCGCGATGCGGTTTTCTTCGCCGGTGGCTGCCGGCGTGCGTGTTTGACCGTGCGCATGCAGATAGGTATGCGCAAGTATCAGAGATAGCAGGCATCGAATAAGCGTTCGCATTCTGCAATTATGGTAGCAAATCCTGGTGCGGTTGGAAAATCGATACTACAGTCGATATCCGTCGGGCTGCCGCTGTGTATAGGCCCGTCGGAAAACAGCGTGGGCGGCTATAATTAACGCCACTTCCACCCATTGCCCCCCAAACCTCTTACCGTGCCTGCTGAATCCGCTACACCCGCGATACCGCTTCCAACGACGATGGTGGTAATAACGGTGGTGGCGCTTACCACACTGGCGCAAATCGGCACGGTCATGGGCATTGCGGTGTTCCCGGTAATCGCCCCCAGGCTTGCCGCCGAAATGGGTGTGGAGCCGTCGCTCATTGGTTATCAGATGAGTTTGATTTACGGCGCGGCTACCTTGTCGTCGCCGTTTCTCACATGGATGGTCACGCGTTTTGGCGCGTGCCGCGCGATACAAGCCGGGTTGCTGCTGAGCGTGGTTGCGCTGGCGCTGGCATTGTTGTCGGGGCTTGCCGCGCTGGTGATCGCATCCATTCTGCTCGGCACGGCAATGAGTGTGATGACGCCCGCGGGGGCCCACGTGTTATTCCGCTTCAGTTCGCCGAAGCGCCGCAATCTGGTGTTCTCGATCAAGCAGACATGCGTGCCCGCGGGATGGATGTTGATGGCGCTGATAGCGCCGCCGGTGACATTGATGTTCGGCTGGCAATGGGCGATTGCGCTGGTGATGGCTTTTGCGGTGGTGATGATCGCGGCGTTGCAAGTGGTGCGCGCCACCTGGGACGACGACCGTAAGCCGCAGGGCGGCAGTGCTGTGCAACAAGCACGCGAGGGAATGACGTTGTTATGGAAAATGCCGGAGTTGCGCTGGCTGTCGGTGGCGTCGATGTTCATGTCCGGCGTGCAGCTTTGCCTGAGTTCGTTCGCGGTCACTATGCTGGTGCAGGAGGCGGGCTACGGATTGGTCGCTGCGGGCGTGATGTTATCGGTGGCGCAGGGAGCGGGCGTGACGGGCCGCATCGCGTGGGGCTGGATCGCGGATCGATGGGGAAATTGCCTGGGACTGTTGCTGCGATTGAGCGCCGTCATGGTGGCGAGTTGCGTGGTAATGGGTTTTGTCACGGCGCAGTGGCCGCCGCTGTTGATGGCAATGCTGTTTCTGGTGTTCGGTGCTTCGGCGATCGGCTGGAATGGTTTGTTTCTGGCGGAAGTGGCGCGCCTGAGTCCGCCGGGCAAGGTGAGCGTGGCCACCAGCGGCGCGATGGTGTGGAATTTTGCCGGCATTCTGATCGGCCCTGCGTTGTTTGCGATGATTGTGCGTGCAAACAGCAATTACGCAATGACATTTGGCTTGCTGTCGTTGTTCGCATTGGGGGGATACGCGGCCTTGTGGATGACAGCGGCGCACGCGCGCCGCGCGACAACGGCGATCTGATATGAACAACGCCGGTGTCGCCGATTACGCATTGTTTGCTTTTGCCGTTACGCTGGGATTCGCAGTGCGCGGCGGTGCGGGATTCGGCGGCGGCATTGTCGCCGTTCCCCTGTTAGCGTTAATTGCGCCGCTATCAACAGTGGTGCCGTTTACCTCTGCGCTGAATACCATCGCCTCGGTGTTGTACGGCAGCAGCAATTGGCGCAAAGTTGAATGGCGCGAACTGGCGCGCATCGCGCCGTTTGCGGTGCTGGGCGCGGCCGTAGGTGTCGCGTTGCTGGCACATGTCGATCCACGCCCTTTGAGCCGCGTGTTCGGGGTTTTCGTGATGGTGTATGCCGCCTACATGCTCTATTCGTCAGGCGAAATGCCGGCAATTCCAAGGCGCTGGCTGACGCCGCTGGCGGCGGTGTTAAGTATTGCCGGCGGCGCCATCGGCTCGCTGTTCGGTGGCGCGGCGGGGCCGGTATTCGTGATGTATCTCAATGCGCTGAAAATCGAAAAAGACCAATTCCGTGCCACGCTCACCATGCTGATGGTCGCACTGGGCTGCACCCGCATTATCGGCTACGCCATCGTGGGTATGTATAACACGACGGTATTGACGCTACTGGTAGTGGGCTTGCCGCTGATGCTGTTGGGCGGTTACCTGGGCAATCGCATTGTGCAGCGATTCGATCAGCGCAAATTCAATCTGGCCGTGGGAGGCATTATCTTCATCAGCGGCATTTTGCTGATTTTGAAATAACATGCTTGACGCGTTTTCCATGATGCAACTGGCGTGGGCCGCCGGCGTGGTATTCGGTGCGTACGTGCTGCGTGGCATGTCGGGTTTCGGCGCGGGGTTGATTGCAACGCCCTTGCTTGCGCTGATAATGCCGATGTCCATTGTGGTGCCGGTCACGGCGTTGGTGGTGTTCGTGTTGTTTGTTGTGCTGACGATTCGCGACCGCCACCAGGTGCTATGGGACGAATTCAAGCGGTTGGTGCTGCCGACTATTGTTGGCGTGGCAGGCGGCATGGTTTTGTTCACGCAACTGGATAACCGATTGCTGCTGAAATTGCTGGGCGGTTTTTTGATGGCGTACTCCGCTTATATGCTGATCACCCAATGGGTGGGCATGCAGCAACTGCGGTTATCGGAGAAGTGGGCGTGGCCGTTGGGTTTTCTGGGGGCGTTTATCGATACGCTGTTCGGCGGGGGCGGCGGCACGCTGGTGGTGATTTACATGCACGCGCGTGGCGTTGGCAAGGCGGAATTCCGCGCGACGCTGGCGGTGCTGTGGTTCGTGGAGATGATCGCGCGTATCGGCGGTTATACGCTGGCGGGGTACTACACCGACAGCACGCTCGCGCTGGTGGCCGCGATGCTGCCGTTCATGCTGCTGGGGACGTGGGTGGGCGAGAAAATCAATGCCCGCGTCAGTCAGGAGACCTTCACCAAAATACTGGCGGCGATGTTGTTGTTGAGCGGCGCGAGCCTGTTACTCAAATGAGTGCTGGAATAAGTAAGGCTTACTTCAGGAAAATCACCGCAGGAAATGTCGATACTGCCAGCACCAATACTACCCATTCCAGATTGTTGCGTTTGAGCCAGCCGGTAAAATGCAGGATCAGGACAATGACGGCAATAACATAAAAGGCGTAGAACATTTTTCGCTCCGCGTATGTGTGCTGGGCGGATGATACAGGATAGTGGGCCGTGTTGTGAACGGCAAAACCATTCAGGACTGTCAAATTTTGTGTTCCGTGCCTGCGGTTGGAAGCGGCATTTGCGCGTGCTACGATGGTTTGCATGAACGCATTGATCATGATCACGGCAGCGCTACTGAGCCTGCTGGCCGCCAGCGGCTTGGCCTGTGCCCAGTCCCCGTCGACGGGCATAGGGCAGGCGTATCCCGTCAAGGCGATCAAGATGATCGTGGGATCAACGCCGGGCGGCGGGCCGGACATCATGGCACGCGCTATCGGTCAGAAGCTCGCAGAAGCGTTTGGCCAGCCGGTCATTATCGATAACCGGCCCGGCGCCAACGGCATCATTGGTTCGGAGATCGCCGCGAAATCGCCTGCGGACGGATATACATTGATCATGGCGAATGCCGGCTCGCACGCGGTAAATGTCAGTTTGTATCCGAAATTGAACTACGATCCTGTGCGTGATTTCACGCCGGTGTCGCTGGTTTCGACCGCGCCGAACGTACTGATCGTGCATCCGTCTCTGCCGGTGAAGAACGTGAAAGAACTCATCGCGCTGGCGCGTGCACGGCCCGGTGAGATGTCGTTTGGTTCCGGCGGCAATGGCAGCACCGCGCACCTCTCCGGTGAATTGTTTCGCGCGCTGGCAGGATTGCATCTCGTGCATGTGCCGTTTAGAGGCGCGCCGGCGGCGGTGCTGGGCGTGGCTTCGGGACAGGTGGTGCTGGCGTTGCCCAATCTGCCGCCCGCATTGCCTGCGATGAAAAGCGGCAAGGCGAGAGCGCTGGGCGTTACCACGTCGGCACGCTCGGCATCGGCGCCGGAGGTGCCGACCATCGCCGAATCAGGATTGCCCGGCTATGAAGCCAATGCGTGGTACGGCGTGCTGGCGCCTACGGGTACATCGCGCGACATCGTAATAAAGCTCAACGCGGAAATCGTCAGGAGTTTGCGCACCGATGATATGAAGCAGCGTATTTCGCTGGACGGCGGCGATGCGGTCGGCAGCACGCCGGAGGCTTTCGGCGCGGTGATCAAAAGCGACATTGCGAAGTGGGCGAAAGTAGTGAGATTCTCTGGTGCAAAAGTCGAGTGACGCTTAAGTATTTGTTTTTAATGATTAAATTAAATTATTTTCTGCGACTGTTATTGCGCGCTGTTTAACGCATCAATGCGTTCGCGTGTGGCCGGGTGCGAGGCGAGATAGTCGCTGATGCCGCTACCGCTGCTGGCGGATGTGCTGTCTTTATCCGTGTCCGACCCGGCAGATTTCGCGCGGTGTGATGCTTCCAGTTTCCCCAGAATC
>JBEBHE010000068.1:0-16999 GCA_040081205.1 Burkholderiales bacterium
ATACTGAATCCGGGTCGCCTTTATCATGGCATGTAAAAATTTAATAAAAACAAATACTTACATGAAACGTTTTTATGAAAACTAATCTCGCCGCCTTTATCAAAGACACGCCCGAGGGCCAGGAAGCCGAAAGCATCCTGCGCAAGTGCGTGCATTGCGGTTTTTGCACGGCAACCTGCCCGACGTATCAACTGCTGGGCGACGAACTCGACGGCCCGCGCGGACGCATCTACCTGATCAAGCAGGTGCTCGAAGGCACGGCAGCCACCGCAAAAACGCAATTGCATCTGGATCGCTGCCTCACCTGCCGCTCGTGCGAAACAACGTGTCCATCCGGCGTGCATTACAGCCGCTTGCTGGATATCGGCCGCGCGGCTGTTGAAAAGCAGGTCGGGCGCGATACCTCTGCAACATTACAGCGCGCCGCGCTGCGCAAGGTAGTGCCCAATGCCAAAGTGTTTGGAGCGTTATTAAAACTCGGCCAGCTCGCGCGCCCGCTGCTGCCCGCTGCGTTAAAACAAAAAGTGCCCGCGAGCAGCGCAGCGGCAAAGCCCTGGCCGCAAAGCAACCACCCGCGCAAGATGCTGGTACTCGAAGGCTGCGCGCAGCCCGCACTCTCACCTGCCACCAACGTGGCGGCAGCGCGCGTGCTGGATCGACTGGGCATCAGCCTCATACGCGTTGCGCAAGCGGGCTGCTGCGGCGCGGTATCGTTCCATCTGAATGCGCTGGATGAAGCGCTGGATGCCATGCGCCGCAATATCGATGCCTGGTGGCCACACATCGAACAAGGTGCGGAAGCCCTCGTCATCACCGCCAGCGGCTGCGGCGTAATGGTCAAGGATTACGCGCATGCGCTCAAGCACGACACGGCTTACGCGGAGAAAGCGAAACGCGTTTCCGAACTCGCGTGTGACATCGGCGATGTGATCATTCCCGAAAAATCCAACCTGCAGTCACACCTCACGCCTCACGCCTCACGCCTCACGCGCCGCATAGCCTTTCACGCCCCCTGCACGCTGCAACACGGCCTGAAAAAGAAAGGCTCGGTTGAAGCCCTGCTCACGCAACTGGGTTTCGAACTCACACCCGTCGCCGATGCGCACCTGTGCTGCGGGTCTGCCGGTACCTATTCGATTCTGCAACCGAAACTCGCCAATCAATTGCGCGATAACAAGCTTGCCGCGCTCACCGAAGGCACGCCACAAGCCATCCTCACTGCCAATATCGGTTGCCAGTCCCACCTGCAAGGCGCTACAGCCCTGCCGGTACGCCACTGGATCGAAGCACTGGATGACTTAATCGCTACCTGAACGCGTGCCGCACGGCACACTGAATAACGTCGTGTTTACTTGTACTTCCATACAGTACCTGGTACGGAACTTCAGTAAAATCTTCTAACCCGTTGGGGTACTTGTACTTTTTGGTACGGCGGCGTACTATCTCCCGCAATTCAGTAATGGGAGGTACGCGATGCTCAATTTTGACTCAGCGCTGGCCACAGGTAGTTTGCGGGTACAAGGAGCATCGGTTCCCTCGCGGCGCGCACGATCCCGCGAAGTCGTCACGCAGGATATTCCGGTCTATCAAAGCGAAATGTGGACCGCGCTGCAGCGGCAGGCAAGCTCGATCCACGAAATTTCCTACCGCGCGTGCTACAAGCCGCAACTGCCCGCCTATTTTATCGACCGGCTCACCCAGCCCGGCGACATCGTGTACGACCCGTTCAGCGGACGCGGCACCACGGCGGTGGAAGCGGCACTGCACGGGCGCAGCGTGATTGCCAACGACGTCAATCCGCTGTCATCGATACTCACGCAGCCGCGGCTGGAATTGCCCGATCTGAACGACATCGCCGCGCGGCTGGACACGCTGAAATTGAAAGGCAGGCAGAAAAAAGACATCGATCTCACGATGTTCTACCACCGCGACACCGAACGCGAGTTGCTGGCGCTGCGCCGCTATCTTATCGAGCGGCGCGCGGATTACAGCGAAGACGCCACCGACCGCTGGATACGCATGGTCGCCACCAATCGGCTTACCGGCCACTCACCGGGATTCTTTTCCGTGTACACGCTGCCGCCCAATCAGGCCGCCACACCGGAAAATCAAATTCGCATCAATGAACGTCTTAAACAGAAACCCGAATACCGCGATGTGCGCGAACTGATACTGCGTAAATCGAAACAGTTGCAGGGCAAGCTTACGCCGCAGCAACGCGAGAATCTGCGCGCCGCCGCCGAAACAGCAACATTTATGGAAGACAGTGCTGCCAGCACGCTGGGTATCCCTACCGAATCGGTAAAACTAACGGTCACCTCGCCGCCCTTTTTGGATGTGGTCCAATATGCGCGCGATAACTGGCTGCGTTGCTGGTTCAACGCGCATGACGCTGCCGACGTCGCCTCGCGCATCACCATGTGCAGCACGGTGTCTCACTGGTCCACCGCCATGCTGGAAGTATTTCGCGAACTGTATCGTGTCACCGTGCCCAACGGCTGGGTGGCGTTTGAAGTCGGAGAAGTGCGCGGCGGAAAAATAAAACTCGAAGAAGTGGTCGCGCCCATCGGCATCTCGGCCGGCTTCGCCTGCATGGCGGTAGCGATCAACGCGCAGAAATTCACCAAGACCGCGAACATCTGGGGCGTGTCGAACAATAGTATGGGCACCAACACGAACCGGATCGTGTTGTTTCGCAAACCGGTGTAACACCCATCCCGGACGTCACCATGTCACAAACCAATGTAAATACCGAAATCGTCCCGACCGGAAAACTGCGTATGGGACTCAATGGATCGAATGCGACTTTGGTGGCACATGCAGCCGACGGCAGTGTTAGTGGCATTGCCGCTGATCTCGGCAAGTTCATTGCCCAGAGACTGGGCGTGTCATTCGAACCGGTGGTGTACGCCGGCGCAGCGACCTACACGGCAAGCTTTGGCAAGGGGGAATGGGACATCATTGTCACTGGCAGAAATCCATTGGCAGCAACGTTAGTCGATTTCATGCCGGATGTGATCCTGATTGACTATGTGTATATAGCCGCGCCCGGGTGCGAATTTGCCGACCTTGGTCAAGTGGACCGAGTGGGCATCAAAATCGGTGTTCCGCGAAACGCGTCAGCAGATGCCTTCCTGAGCCGGTCTCTGAAATCCGCGGAGCTTGTGCGAGTCGCTGGCGACGCCGATACAGCGATCGAAATGTTGCGCGACGGAAAAATTGATCTGTATGCAACGGGTGTCGATAGCGTGCAGAAAATCGCGGACCGCCTGCCGGGATCCAGCATTATCGGAGCATTCGAGACAGTGGCGTTTGCGATATCGACCGCAAAAGGACGGTCGCCCGCAGCGCAAAGCAAACTCACGCAACTCGTTAATGAAGCGAAGGCTGCCGGTATCGTGCAAAAAGCGATCAAAAAATCCGGTCAGAAAGGCGTTCGAGCCGCGCCTGATTAAGAGATGCCGTCAAAGAAGCGCGACATATCAGAAATTCTATTCACATCCATTACTCGCGCCTTCAAGTGCGCGTACTGCATTTCAGATAACGGCCACTTGCTTATTGCGAAACATTCGCGAAATTTTTCTTCCGCTACTTCCGGTGCAATCTTCCTGCCTTCGCTGCCTGCGACATCTTCAACCCGGCAGGAAATGTCGCCATGCGAGCGTGTGCGCATGCTCAACACCACCGGCCCGCGTGTGCCATTCTGCGTGGTGTCCACTTTCAGTGTGATCTTGCCGATGTGCGCGGCAATCGCCGGATCGCGCGCAGCGTCAGGCTGAATTTCGGCGAGTCCCAAACGGCGGCGCACCAGCGCACAGGCTATCGAATACCGCAAATTGAATTGCGCGGCCACCTGTGCATCGCCGCCTGGATCGTAATTGCCGCCGACAATACGCTCGATATACGGCGTAATCGTCACCTCGATCGACAATACGTCGTCCGGCGCCAGATCGTATTGGCGCACCAGATTCAGTGTGGCGTCGATCGCCGTGTGGTTGCAGCCGCAACTCGGATAGAGCTTGATGCTGGCCTGATCGTTGTCGAAGCGTTTACCCAGTTCATGCACGAGTTTCCCGGCATCGCCTTCCTGATACAGCGCATAGAAACCAAATTGCCCTTCGATCACGTCCGAAGGCGCCGTAATTCCGCGCTGCGCCAGCAGCGCCGCGTAAACACCTGAGCGTGCGGCAAAAGCCGACAGCATGCGCTTGGCAAGGGACGGCTGAATATTTGCCTGCTGTGTGCCGGACGCCTGCAGGAAGGCAAGGCCCAGCGCGTGTTGCGTTTGCTCAACGCTCAACCCTAACAAACGAGCCGCAGCGGCCGCCGCACCAAATCCACCCATCGCCGCAGTGTAGTGAAATCCGCGATTGGGATACGCGGCCGATGCCGCAAAACGATGCGTGATGTCACACCCTAATACCAGCGCTGCGAGAAAATCCTGCCCCGACACGCGCTGCCGCTCGGCAATGGCCAGTGCTGCTGGCAGCACCGCCACATTCACATGCACAGCGATACCCAAACCGATCGAATCATATTCAATCGCGGCTGATGTCATGCCGTTGATAAACGCCGCGGAAGCAGCCGGTAACCGGCTACCACCGCCACCCGCGGTGCGGAACGCCCACACGGACGCATCTTCGCGCCCGCCGTCTTCCAGCAGCAGCGCATGGGTCTCTGCGCAACCCGGCGCGTCCGCGCCGGCCCATGCCACGGCCAGCGTGTCCAGCATCAGCAAGCAAGCGGCATCGAGGTTTGCCTGTGGAATGGCCTCGTACGGCGTCTCGATAACGTGGCGAGCGAGGCGATGCGTGATGCCCATCATGGCCAAGCGTAAACCGCTGGCAATCTACAGCCCATCGTGCATCGACATGGCAATAATGCACGGTTTGCTCGACCGATTGCTCCACGCGTGACTCGTTCCGCGCAGCACCACGGTATCCCCCGCGCTGAGATGCACTTCTTCCAGATCGAGTACCAGCGTGACGTCGCCTTCGATAATCAGTGCAAAATCCAGCGTGCGCGTTTTTTGCATATAGGGATGCGGTGCGGCCCCGGAATAAGTGGAGGCGCCGGGTGAACCCATCGACGCAAAATACGCCCGCACTTCCTTCGAGCCAACCTTGCCCTTCCATGCATCGTCCGGCGGTATTTGCAGATAGCGGCACAACGATCCCGCCTTGGGTGGCTCAATGGTATGCGCCGTATTGAGCGTTTCGTTCTGCACACGCGCCGGTGTGCGGTCAGTCACCCACAGGCGCGTGGCCGCGAATCCGGGACGCGCCGGATCGGTACGCACGTCCGGCGAGGGCGCATCGCATAACGCGCGTGACCGGGTGCCATCGTTATCATCGCGCACGACGATGCGGCGTATGGGCTTGATATCGTTGACCATGATTATTTCGCCTTCCCGTCAAGCGCATTGGGGAACTCGGCGGCAACAAATACAAACGCCATGGAACCCGCGCTCACGTTGCGCCATGCATGCCAACTCGCCAACTGCACCACGCAATCACCGGGTTTCAGGTGATATTCGCCATCATCCAGAATCAGGGTACGTTCACCGTTGAGCAAAATGCCGTAATCGATGGTTTCAGATTTGTGGGTGCGTGTGGTAAAAAGATTCTGATTACCGCGCTCCCAGGTGCCGCCCGGCGTTTTTTTCGGCGGGTGTTCGGGCACGATGAACGTGTCTTTCATTGCGTCGTAATCAGCCGGTTTCGCATCGGATTGCACAATGCGCAGTTGCCCGCCATGGGGTGGCGGCTCGAAGTGAAAAGGCAGATTGCCGTAGTCTTTTTCACCCGAAATAATCGCCGGGCATTCGTGAAACACCCAGATATCCGTCATGCCCGTGCCTTTTTTAAAGGCGTTTGCATTGACATTAGGCGCAGCGCTGTCGAACAACACTTTCGAGCGGCCTTGCGCATCGTTGCCGGTGACTACGCGCCGGATAGGTTTCACACCATTCACGTCATTCGCACCGTTGCTCATGTCAGTTTTCTTCATGATTTTCTTAATCAACCTTCGCGCCCGATTCCTTCACCAGCTTCGCAAACTTGGCTATCTCGGACCGCACAAAATCGGTGAACTGCTCCGGTGAGTTTCTATCGCCCGCCGGATCGTAGCTGGACTGCGCCAGGCGCTGCACCAGTTCAGATGTCTTGAGATTTCGATTGATTTCCGCGTTGAGTTTATTCACCACTGCCACGGGCGTTTTCGCGGGCGCGATCAGTCCGTTCCAGCCGATAATTTCGTAGCCGGGCAATCCGGATTCAGCAATCGTGGGAATTTGCGGCGCCAGCCGCGTGCGTTCGCGCGTGCTCACGCCCAGCCCGCGCAGTTTGCCCGCCTGCACCTGCGGCAGCGAAATCGACATGATCGGCCACATGATCTGCACCTGTCCGCTCACCACGTCCACCAGCGCCGGCGTCGCGAATTTATAAGGCACATGCAAAATATCCACCTTGGCCATGGTCTTGAACATTTCGCCCGCAAGATGCGGCGGCGTGCCGTTGCCAGACGAGGAATACACCAACTGCCCCGGCCTGGATTTCGCCAGCGCGATGAGTTCCTTCACCGACTTTGCCGGCACCGACGGATGCACGCTCAGGATAAACGGTGACGTCGCACACAGCGCTATCGACGAAAAATCGCGCACCAGATCGTACGGGCCGGGTTGCAACACAGCGTTGATGGTGTACGCCGCGCTGGACAGCAATAGTGTGTAACCGTCCGGCGGCGCTTTCGCCACCATCTCGGTCGCTATAACCCCACCGCCGCCCGGACGCTGCTCAACAATGGTTTGGTGGCCCCACGCCTCAGTGAATTTCTGCCCAAACATACGCGCGATGATATCGGGACCAGGACCGACGATGATGCGGATAGGTTTGGCGGGAAATTCCTGTGCGTGTGCCGCGCCCATGAGTAACACGACTAACGAAACGCCGCTGACTAAGCGCATGTAGCGCATGGCACCCCTCCCGTTCCCGTTAAAAGCGTTTCAATCCCTTGCGCCCAACCTTCCTGGCCCGATATAGGCTGCCATCACCGCTGGTGACATAAAGACTGTCCAAATCCGCATCACCAAAGGCGCAGCGCATCGGGTTATCGCACGGCAGCGCATGGGTTTCGAGCACGGTACCCGATGGCGAGTACACGCAGACCAGCGGCCCCGGCCCCGCTTGCGCCGAACCCGCCACCGCGACGATATTACCGTCGCTGTCGATGCACATCCCTTCAATGCCGCGATGCACGCCATAGTAATCCTCACCGAAACTCGCCAGCACCCGGGGTGCGCCAACCGAACCATCCGCATGCACCGCGTACGCACGCAGGTCACGCGGGGCGGCTTGCTTAATGTTGCCATCAGCAACGTACAGCGTTTTCTCGTCCGGCGACAACGCGAGCGCGCGCGGCGACACGGTGTCGTGGGTAACACGCACCATTTTCCACGTCTTGTTCGCGTCGCGCTCGATACGCAGCACCGATTGGTGATCCAGGTACGGAAATATCTGCGGGCCAAACGCATACAACTCGTGCTTCGGATCGGTAAACCAGATGCGTCCAGCGCGATCTACCGTCAAATCGCTGGGATGATTGTGGATGTGGCCGTCGAGCCGCAACGCCGTCACCGCGCCGGAACCGTCGGGCAGGAATTGGCACACGCGGCGCCCGCCCTCCTGCCCGCCATACAACTCACCCTTGGGGCCAAACGCGAGACCATTGGTGCGTCCGCTCCAGCGGCGAAACTCAGCCGTTTTACCGCTGGATGGATCAAAGCGCAGGACGAGTTCTTCCATCACTGCACTGAACAACATCGCGGTTCCGTCCCATGCTAGGCCACCGGTCAATCCCTGATACGGGCCCGCTACTCGCTCAAAAGTCATGGTCATGTAATGGCTCCTACCACACCGCGACGCCGGGTATTTTTACCCGCGTGCGATAAACCGAATCGAAAGTCGTGACGTACAGCGAACACCAGTCGTCATCACCAAATGCCAGATTGGTGCTGTGCCCGGGCACTTTCAGCCGCGCCAGCAGGTTTCCCTTGCTGTCGATCACATGCACTCCACCCGGCCCCGTGCAATAGACGTTGCCTTCGACATCGACCTTCATGCCATCCGCGACACCCGATTCCGGCTGCGTCATGGTGTGAAACAAGCGGCCCGGTCCGCAACTGCCATCGGCACTCACGTCGAATGCACGGATGAGCCCCAAGCGGCTGTCGTTGACATAGAGGATTTTCTCATCGGGTGAAAACGCAAGCCCGTTGGGGTAGGTGCAATCCGGTATTGCCAGTTGCACTTCCTTGCCGTCGGGTGCGGATTTGGAATCTGGCGATAAGCGGTACACGCCCTGCACATCCAGATAACGTTGCGTGTCTTCAGCCACCATACCGGGAATAATCAAACCGCCGGCAGAATCCGTCCAGTAAATCGAACCGTCCGAACGCACCACAATATCGTTGGGACTGTTTAGCTTTTTACCTTGATACGCGGTCGCCAGCGTTTTAACGGAGCCATCGGTATCAAAACACCAGATGGTGCGCTTCGACCATCCCGCCACCAGCAGCCGCCCCTTCTGATCAAACGTCAAACCGTTGGCATGGCCCGAGGGCTTCATCACGATCTCATGCCCAACGCCAGGCTTCCATTTCCAGATGGTGTTGCCGATGATCTCCACCCAATACAATTGTTGGGTGCGGCGATCCCACACCGGGCCTTCGCCGAACACCATGCCGTGCGCGATACGATCCAGCGGCGCATCGTCATCCAGCAAACGCGCCGCGCCGGGCGCTTTCAAATCAATGTGCATTCGTGCCTCCGGGTGTCCAGGCAGTCGGCGCCAGCGCGGTGTCGTCGCTGATGGCGTCGATCACTACCGGCTTGTTCATCGCTATCGCACGCGGCAGCAATTCCTTGAGCGCCGTGGGATTATCAACACGAAACGCCGCGCAACCCATCGCCTCGGCCACCTTCGCAATATCAGCCGATTTCTGGAAGCGCCACATTTCGTCGGGCTTGTAACGGTCGCCGCGCTTGCCTTTGTAGGCATTGCCTACCAGCGGAATCTCCTGATTGAGCGAGCTGTTGTTATTGACCACCATCACCAGATTGATGCCGTGGCGCGCCGCCGTTTCGAGTTCGGCGATGTGATAATAAAAACCGCCGTCGCCGCTGAATAAAATTACCGGGCGATCTGGCAGCGCGCATTTCACGCCCATCGCACCGGGCAAGCCCCAACCCAGTGAACCGGCACAGCGGATGTAGCGCTGCGTGGTGTGGCGCATGTCGATCAATTGCCCGGTCCACATGCCAGCGTGCCCGGTGTCGGACACCACCACGCCATTGGCCGGCAGTGCATCGGTGATCTCCTTGCAGATACGTTCCGGACGCATCGGCAAGGCATCCGAGTTGTAGTTAAATGCAATACTGGCACGCCAATCCGAGACGATCTGTTGCACGCGCTTGACCCACGCCTGCGCACCGGCGGATGGTCCGGAAGCCAATGCCACCATGTGCTTCAACGTCGCTTTTGCGTCACCCAATACCGATGCTGCGTTGGGATAATTGCGGCCCAATTCCTGCGCATCGATATCAATCTGGATCACGGTGGTGCCGGGCGCAGGAATCTTCCAGTTCGCCGTCACCTGTGCGCCCGCATGGCTGCCGATAAACAGCACCAGGTCCGCTTCGGAAATGGCACGGTTCGCGCACTCACGCGAGTACACGCCGGGCACACCCACCGCCAGCGG
Organism: Burkholderiales bacterium; assembly: GCA_040081205.1. Taxonomy (GTDB): domain Bacteria; phylum Pseudomonadota; class Gammaproteobacteria; order Burkholderiales; family SG8-41; genus UBA5216. The sequence continues at coordinate 9,758 of JBEBHE010000068.1, forward strand.
ATGCGTATCGAGTATTGCGCCCTTGGCATTGAGCGAGGTCGCCACGGGTATCTGCATTTTTTCGGCAAACTGCACCAACTCGGCCTGCGCACCGGATGACGTCACGCCGCCGCCCGCAACAATGACTGGTCGCTGCGCCTTGGCCAGCACTGCCAGCGCTGCGCGCACGCGATCCAGTTCCGGCTCTGGACGATACGCCGGAATCACCGTGTAATCTTTTTCAATAATCGGCGCCGGCAGATCGGCTTCGCATTCGATGCCCTGCCCATGCGAACCGCGCAGGCGCAAATGCACCGGCCTCGGCGCGCCGGTCGTCACGGCGCGAAACAACTGGCGCATCAGGTCCGGCAGACGGGACACGTCATCGAGTTGCAGATTGAGTTTCGTCATCGAATCAAACTGCGCGAAATCCTCGACCTCCTGATAGGAATGGCGATACCGTCCCGGCGTTGCAGGACCGCCCGTAATCGCAATGATCGGCGCACCCGCCATGAAACCATCACGCAAGCCGGCGGCGAGATTGGACGCACCAATTTGCTGCCCCATGCACAAGCCCGGCCGATTGGCAGCGCGCGCATAACCATCGGCCATGTACGCCGCCGCTTTTTCGCCGTGTGTGAGTATCTTTTGAATGCCCAGTTCGTCCATCTCGGCCAGCGCATCCATCAATATGGTCGGCACGAAAAACGCGTGGGTCACACCGTAACCCTTCATGATTTCCGCGAAGTATCTTGCTCCGGTGGTTTTGGGCATTAACAGCTCCAGTTTAATTTTCTTTTAAAAACAAATACTTACATTCTTACGTGTGTCGGAACCGCTGCACGTTCCGCCATGCATCAACGCTTTAAGCCACTATGCCCCGTATTCTTCGCGCGATACAGATTGCCGTCGCCCGATGTGAGATACAAACTGCCGAGTCCCTCATCGCCAAACGCGCAGCGCATCGGCAAATCGGGCGCAGCGTGCGATTCAATAACCGCACCGCTCGGTGCAAACACCACGACTTGCGGACCAACACCTTTCTGCTTCGAACCGCCGCACGCGACGATGTTGCCACCGCTATCGAGACACAGCCCTTCAAACCCGCGCTCGCCCAAAGCAAATGTATGCAGCACGCGCGCAGGGCCGACACTGCCCTCTGCATTCACGGAATACGCACGCAGGGTGCATGCGTCATTTTTCGTACTGTCGCCATCGGCGACATAGAGCGTTTTTTCATCGGCAGACAAAACGACAGCGCGCGGTGCTTTGGTATCGCTGGTCACACGCACTACTTTCCACGAGCGCCGCTCGTCGCGCTCGAGACGCATCACAGCGTTGATTTCCATGAACGGGAATATCGCCGGCCCGTACGGCAGGGTATCGCTGCGCGAATCCGCGAACCACACGCGGCCCTTGCTATCGACTGTGAGGTCAGTCGGTTGATTGTGATGCCAGCCATCGATCATTTCAGCGGTAGGCGCTGTGGAGCCGTCCGCCATGAACTGAATCACGCGGCGCCCGCCTTCCTGTGCGCCATACGTCGCACCGTCTTTGCCGATGGCGATGCCATTCGTACGTCCGGTCCAGCGCCGGAAGTTGTCCGTAGCGCCGGTCTTCGGGTTAAAACGCAATATGCGTTCTTCCTTAACTGCACTGAACAACACATGCGTCCCGTCCCACGTCACGCCGCCGGTCAAGCCCTGATAAGGCCCTGCAATTTTTTCGAAATTCATGGTCATTTTTATTCTCCTTACCAGCTCGCCACGCCGGCGACATTCACGCGCATCTGCGTGACTGATCCCACCATGGTGATGAACAGCGTTTTCCAGTCATCGCCGCCGAAGCAGAAATTGGTGGCGTGCCCATGCATACGCAGGCGCGCAACCAGATCGCCGTTCGGGTTATGCACCACGATGCCGCCGGGACCGGTACACCATACGCGGCCATCAACGTCGCACTTGATGCCGTCGGGGTTGCCGTGCTCGGGTTGGGTGTACTGGTAAAACACGCGGCCGTTTTTCACACTGCCGTCGGGCTGCACATCATAGGCACGAATCACGCGCTCGCGGCTGCAATTGATATAGAGAATTTTTTCGTCAGGCGAAAAACACAGTCCGTTCGGATACACAAAATCCGTGGTGACAATTTTGAGTTCTTTGCCGTCCGGCGACATGCGGAACACCGGTTGCACCTCCTGATAGCGCTGGCTGTCCATGCCGATGTGGCCCACGTTAAACAATCCGCCCGGCGGATCGGTGAAGTAAATAGTGCCGTCGGATTTCACCACCACGTCGTTCGGGCTATTTAATTTCTTGCCCTCAAAATGCGTCGCCAGCGTTTTCAGCGTGCCGTCTTTTTCAAAGCGGAACATCGTGCGCCCGCCCCAACCACACACCACCAGCCGTCCTTCCTTGTCGAGCGTCATGCCATTGGCGTGATCCGAAGGATTCAGAATTTCTTCCGCCTCGGAACCGGGCTTCCAGCGCCAGATGTTGTCGCCGCAGATATCGACAAAATTCAACACCTTGTTTCGCTTGTCCCATACCGGGCCTTCGCCAAAAATAATATCCTTGGCGACAAAACTCAATTCAGGCTTCACCGGAAAAATGCCTTCGCCACCGGGTGCGATCAGATCGACCGAGGCGATGAGGTCTTTGGAAACATCGTGATTGGTATGCGGTCTCGCGTGTGTCACGGGTTCATTCTCCTGTACATACGTTATCGGCTCATGCCGATTTATCGTAACGAGGTCGGTTAACGGGATGCTTCAGGTAGCGAACGGGCTTGGCACTTACAAACGGATCGTGCGCGAACGGTTGTTGAATTCGTGTTCGATGCTAACAAACGCGCCCTGTCAGTTCAACCTGAATCCTCGCCGTTGCCGCGCCCGTCATTTCCATAAACTGGACGGTCGCCGTGCACGACCGCGCGCCTTGCCCGGCAGGTGAAAACCCGCCAGAATCAATGCGCCGGGCATTCCACGGGAGGGAATAAAATGGACGATAGCCAACGCAGCCCGATCCAAAAGATTTGCGTCAGCGCGGGATTTTCGTTGTGGATCGCATTCGCCGCGTTGCCGTCGCCGGGCGGCGCACAAACGCCTGCGACGAACGCAAGGCAGGCGTATCCGTTGCGGCCGGTACGGGTGATCGTCATGAGCACGCCTAGTTCCGGCCCCGACATACTCGCGCGCTTGCTCAATCCCAAATTTGCCGAAGTGTTCGGACAATCACTGGTGGTCGACAATCGCGCCGGCGCCAGCGGCATCATCGGCGCCGAAATTGGCGCCAAGGCCGCGCCCGACGGCCACACGCTCACGATGGCCACATCGCAAGTCGTCATCGTGTCAGTGATGTATGAAAAACTGCCGTTCGATTTGCAAAAAGATTTCGCGCCGATCACCCTGCTGGCGTCGACACCGTTCATCATGGTGGTGAATCCATCCGTGCCCGCCGCCAACATCAAGGAATTCGTGGCGTTGCTGAAATCGAAACCGGGTGAGATGCGCTACGGCTCCGGCGGTTCCGGCTCGCCGCCCCACCTCGCGGCGGAACGCTTCAAGTCGATGACCGGCGCTTCGATACAGCATGTGCCGTACAAAGGTGTCGCCCCCGCGCTCACCGATACCATCAGCGGGCAATTACAAATGACCATTTCGGTGGTGCCGATGATCATGCCGCATATCAGGAGCGGTAAAGTGCGCGCGCTCGGCGTCACCAGCCTCGCTCGCACGCCGTTAGCACCCGACCTGCCGACCGTCGCCGAATCAATACCGGGTTACGAAGTCACCGGCTGGTATGGCTTGCTCGCGCCCGCACATACGCCCCAGCCCATCATTGGGCGATTGAACGCCGAATTGGTGAAAGCGATGAAATCCCCCGATATCCTCGAAAAAATGTCGGGCCTCGGCGCCGAGGCTAAAGGCACTGCGCCCGGCGAGTTCGCGGCGCACATCCGCGCAGAGACTGAAAAAATGCGCGCGGCGGTGAAAGCGTCGGGTGCGAAGGTGGATTAGCGCGCACTGCGGCCTATTGCTTCATCACCCGCCACACCGGCCCCAGCATCGACCACTGCTTGCCGTCCCAATAGAGCAGATGATATTTCATTCCAGCGCTCTTGCCGGGCTCGAGATACTCCACCTCGTAAAAAGTCACGCCCGGCCGTAGTGCTTGCTCGGCGACACGTTTCGTTCCACCGGGAAATTCCTTGAACGCTACCGATCCGTCGCGATAGCGCATGATTTCCTCGGTGGTCGCGCCATGCACCTGCACCTCTTTCTGCGTGGCGCGGGCCACTTTGCCGATGCCATCCGGCGTGATGGTGCCGCCCAGCTTCACGTGCATGTCGGCAATCTGCCGCGTGAGATCGGGCGCGATGTCGTCCTTGAGCGCCTTCTTCACGCGCGCCTGATCAGGCATCAGCGAACGGAACAGCGCCGCAGCCTGCTGGTTGTCCTTCTTGACATGCGCTTCATGATGAATACGCTCGAACAATGCCTTTAGATTCTGCGGCTTGTTTTCGTGCCTGAAATCCGCACCGTACGCAGAAAATGCCAAGCCCATCAACAAACTTAAAACGGCTGCACGAAATCGCTGCGACACCATATTGACCCCGCTTTCTCTCTTATGATTGCCTGAATGGATTACAAAGCATACACCGCCGGCGCCCACCATTGCGACATGCGGTTTCATGCGCCTCAGTTTATGCGCCTTGGCGCGCGGAGCGCAATCGTGGCAAAGTTCGATTCTGACTGGAACAGGAACGCAGGATGAAACCACGCGTGACCATCGGCGTAGCGGGTGCGCTACTTGCAGGTAGCCTTGCGGCGCAACCCTATCCGGGCAAACCGCTGCGCATCCTCGTCGGCTTTTCTCCCGGCGGCGCCTCGGACATCACCACACGCATCGTCGGCCAGAAACTTGCCGAGGCATTCGGCCAGCCCGTGGTGACCGACAATCGCGCCGGCGCCAGTGGTGCGATCGCCGCGCGTATCGTCGCGCAATCCGCGCCCGACGGTTATACACTGCTCTCGGGTGCCACCAGCATCCTTGCCATCAATCCGGCGATGATGAGCAAGCCCGGCTACGACTCCATCCGGGATTTCACGCCGGTGTCGCAAACCGTGTCGATGCCGCAGTTGCTGGTGGTGCATCCCTCGGTCAAAGCCGCGACGCTGAAAGCGTTGATCGCGTTAGCGAAAGCACACCCCGGCGAACTCAATTACTCGTCGTCCGGTTCCGGCAGTTCCAGCCATCTCGCCATCGAGTTGCTCAAAACCATGACCGGTATCAACCTGGTACATGTGCCGTTCAAAGGCAGCGGGCAATCCATGCCCGCCCTGCTCGCCGGACAAGTGCAGATGATTTTCGATCCCATGCCGACATCACTTCCCCATGTAAAATCCGGCAAGCTGCGGGCGCTGGCAATATCCACTGCCAAACGTTCGCCCGCTGCACCCGAATTACCCACCGCTGCCGAAGCGGGTGTGCCGGGATTTGAAAGCAGCTTGTGGTACGGTTTGTTGCTGCCGGCTGGCGCTGCCAGTCCCCTGGTCGAAAAACTCAATAAGGCCGTAAACGACGCGCTGCGTGCGCCCGATTTGGTGGAACGCTTCGCGGCGCTCGGCGCTGAACCTGTAGGCAGCACGGCGAGCGCATTCAGCAAAACCATCGCAGAGGAAATTTCCAAGTGGGCGAAAGTCATTAAGAGCGCGGGGATACGAGCAGAATGAAGCCTTTTATTGCATTACTGGCAATCACCATCACCGCACTGTGCAGCCCGCGACTTTGCGCTCAACCCTACCCGTCAAAACCCATCAAAATCATGGTCGGCTTCGCTGCCGGCGGCGCGGCAGATGTCACCGCGCGCATGCTGGCGCCAAAATTATCCGAACTGCTGGGACAGCAAATTGTCATTGAAAACCGCGGCGGCTCCGGCGGCCTGCTCGCGACGGACGCCGTTGCGAAATCCCCTGCCGATGGCTACACGCTGCTACTGATGTCCGCGGCAGATACCATACAGCCTGCGGTGCGGCGCAAACTGCCCTACAACCTTGAACGGGATTTCGCACCGGTGTCGCGAATGGTATACGGGCCATGGTTTCTGGTCGTGCATCCCTCGGTACCCGCGCGCAACGTCAAGGAACTGGTGGCGCTGGCGCGCGCCAACCCGGGCAAATTGAACTACGCATCGTCGGGTGTGGGCAGTTCCGCGCATCTGGTCAGCGAACTGCTGAGTTCTATCGGTCAACTAAAAATTGCTCACGTGCCTTACCGAGGCACATCGGACGGCGTTACCGCAACCGCAAGCGGTGAAGTCGACATGATTTTTGCCAGTATTCCGGCAGCAACGCCGCTGATGAACGCCAATCGTGTGCGTGCACTCGGCGTGACCACCGGTCAGCGCACACCGCTGGCACCGCATATGCCCACGCTCGCTGAATCCGGCTTGCCGGGCTTTGACCGATCAGGCTGGTATGGCGTGCTAACGCCTGCCAACGTGCCGCGTGAGATTGTGACGCGACTCAATGCAGCCATCGTGAAAATTGTCAGCACGCCCGACATGAAAGAAGCCTTCATGAAGCAAGGTCTTGACCCGGCAACCAACACAACAGAAGCGTTCGGACAGTTTATACGTGACGAGATTGCGCAGAATATCAAGCTGGTGAAGGCAGCGGGAATTAAAGTCGAGTAAAACCCGCTCAGCGCATCGTCAACGCTAGCAACGTGGCGCCCTGCGGAAATTTTACGGTGCCATGCGCTGCATCCAGCACGCGCATGAAATCCCATTCGCCCAGCGTAATGCCATCGATCTCGACATTGCCACTGACCACCAGCGCGGAATGCATTTTCGCTAACGCATTAGCCGCCACACCCCCGCCAGGTGCAAAGCGCAGTGCTTCCACCAGCAGGCGCCCGCAACCGCGATCGACCAGGGTTTTGGCCTCGCCGCTGTCACTACCGTAGGCGCCTTTCACCCACGGAATCTGTTCCTGCTGAATCAGGCGATAGTGTTTTTCTGTCGAGAGTTTTTCGACTTCGCTGTGGTAGTAACTGCCCTGAAACGCGCTCAGCAATTGGCAGCTATCGGGATAGTGCAGCGGCCCGTGCGGTTCATTGCTCGGACCCAACACCACGTCGAGCGGCCGCAGCGTCACGCCATCAACAATCGCGTGGTGCTTCAACACCGTGGTGGCATGCATGCCGCCGTGCACGTGGCGCGGTTCGGTCGAGCCTTTCGGATAATCGATCAGGCGTATGC
>JBEBHE010000350.1:0-4535 GCA_040081205.1 Burkholderiales bacterium
TTCCTGTTGTTTGGAGTCTTAAAAATATAAATAAAAACAAATAGTTACATAAATTCTAACGGCACGACAATAGTTTCGCCAGTTCAACCTCGCGCGCCTCGCGCGTCCTGAAAGTCGGATCCACGCGCACTTTCGCCTCCGTCCACGCGTAAATAGCGTCGTCGGATAATGAGAAATCTATCGGATCGCCATGCGGTTGCGCGACGTGCCAAGGCGTATCGAGATAAATCTCGATCTGATTGCCTTCCGGGTCCGGAAAATACACCGACCACGCATTGCCATGACTGGTTTGTCGCAACTTGATGCCGCGCGCCGTCACCTTGCCCGCCACTTCGCGCAACTCGGCAAGGCTCGCCACCTTGAAAGACAATTGATTGATAGTGCTCGGCGCATCCTTTGCACGTCCCTGAACCAATACGAACTGGTGGTGCTGCTGGGGATTCGAAGTCATAAACGTGATCGGCAATTTCGCGCTACTGCTGATTCCCCGATCCGTCACCGTGAGTCCAAGCACCTCTTCGTAAAAGCGAATCATGCTATCGCTGTCGGTAACAAAAATACCCACGTGACTCAATTGCGGTTTCATCATTTTTATTTCTCCGAAACTTATAGCCGCGCGCCGCGCGCGGTCGCCGACACAAATCCTTTCGTCACGCCAGCACCCGGCACATACCCATACAACGGTTCGCCGGGAATACCCTCTGCGACGATTTTACGTATGGCGAGTAATTTATCGATATCAATGCCCGTGCGCAGGCCCATCGACTCAAGCATGAACACCAGGTCTTCGGTGACGATGTTACCGGTAGCACCAGGCGCAAACGGACAACCGCCGAGACCGCCGAGCGAACTATCAAACGTGGTCACACCGACGTCCAGCGCTGCCACCACGTTGGCAAGGCCCAGCCCACGCGTGTTGTGCAAATGCGCGCCGGAGAGTTTATCGCCGATAGCCGCGCGCACTTTTTTAAATACGCGCCGCACTTGCTCGGGATTCGCGTAACCAGTGGTATCCGCGAGCCCCACTTCATCGCAACCGGCCTCCACCGACGCCACCGCCATGCGCACTACTTCATCTTCGCTCACCGCACCTTCGAGCGTGCAGCCGAATACCGTCGACAAACCCGATTCGATAATCGGCCGCTTGTCCTTCGGCAAACTATCGCGGAAATCACAGATTTTTTTAGCGCTCGCAATTGCCTCGTCGGGTGTCATGCGCACATTGGAAAGACTGTGTTCGCGCGATACCGAAATCGTCAGTGTCAATTTATGCACGCCGGCTTGCATCGCACGCTGCGCGCCCGTGAAATTGGGGGCAAGCGCCGCCACATTCAAACCGGGGATCGTCAGCGCGTGAGCCACCACCTCTGCTGCATCCACCATCTGCGGAATCAACTTCGGCGGCACAAACGAACACACTTCGATTTCGCGCAAACCCGCTGCAGCTGCCGCAGAAATCCAGCGTTTTTTGTACTCCGTCGGCATGAACTGCTTGGTATTTTGCAACCCGTCGCGCGGGCCCACTTCGCTGATCAGTATATCAATCTCTTTCGACACATTATTCTCCTGTGCAGGGTTTTCGCGCACTCGACATTCCGCGTAAAGCGCGACATCATACCAAGCGGCGAGGCCTTGTCTCACCACTACGTGCCTGCTACGCGCCCATTGACCACTCCAAACCACAATTAAGGGAGATCGCATTATGACCACCGCCATCAAACGCCACCATCCTGGCCCCACGCTTTGCCGCGCTGTCGAATACGGCAACCTGGTATTCATCGCCGGCACCACTGCGGACAACAAAGCCGGCAACGCCAAAACGCAGACCGAAGAAATCCTCAAAAAGATCGACAGCTTTCTGGCTGAATGCGGCACCGACAAATCCAAAATTCTGTCCGCCAATGTGTGGGTTGCCGACATGAGCGAAAAACCGCTAATGGATGCGGCGTGGATGGCGTGGGTGGACCCGAACAACAAACCCGTGCGCGCCTGCGTGGAAGCCAAGCTCGGCTCGGCGGAAACGCGCGTTGAAATCATGGTGACGGCTGCGAAGTAAAACCCAATAATACGAAACGACAGGCTGGAATTTCACCATGAGCGACATCATTTATCACACGCCGATGAAAAAACTGTCGGACGCCACTGAGCACAACGGCGTGATTTACCTCGCCGGGCAGGTCGCGGAAAATCTCGGTGCAGGCATGAAAGCCCAGACTGCCGACGTGCTGCGCCAGATCGACGCACTTCTCGCCCAATGCGGCAGCAGCAAGTCGCGCATCCTCAGCACCACGATCTATGTGACCGATATGGCGTTAAAACCGGAAATGGATGAAGCATGGATGGCGTGGGTCGATCAGACGCGACCTCCCGCGCGCGCCACGGTTGAAGCGCGGCTCGGCGCCAATGTGCTGGTGGAAATCATGCTGACAGCCGCAAAAAAATTGTAACAAAAACATATGCTTACGGTAGATCGCTGGTCGTTGCTGTGGCAGCGGCTCGGAGCACACGCACCGTCGCGCGAACTTGAAGCACTGGTCGCGCGCTACGCCGAGCCACACCGCCACTATCACACGGCACAGCATATCGGCGAATGCCTCTCGCATTTCGACGGGGCCCATTCATTGTGTGAGCGTCCCGGCGAAGTCGAACTCGCACTGTGGTTTCACGACGCCATCTACGATCCGCGTGCGAAAGATAACGAAGCATTAAGCGCGCAGTGGGCGCTGCGTGTGATGCGCGAAGCCGGCCTCGCCGTTGAAGCGCAAGACGGCGTACACGCGCTGATCATGGCCACGCGCCACGACGCGCTGCCGGATTCACAAGATACCAAAGTGCTGGTCGATATCGATCTGTCGATACTCGGCGCTGATGCCTCGCGCTTTGACGAATATGAAAACCAGGTGCGCGCGGAATACGGCTGGGTACCGACGTTTTTATTTCGCCGCAAGCGCAAGGAAATTCTCGAAAACTTTCTTGCGCGAGCATCGATCTACGCCACACCGCATTTCAGAAATCAGCTCGAAAAAAAAGCGCGCGATAATCTCGCGCGCTCTTTATCAAAGTTATAGTCCGATAGCTTGGTATCAGCCTGCGGCAGCCTTGCTCGCCCGTACTTCGATGCCGGCCATGCGCGCGAGATCGCGATGAATGCGCGCAACGCGCTCGATCTGGCCCTTCGCCGGAAACCGTTCATAGAAACCCTCGGAACGGAACGAACGCATCTGTTCGCGCCACGGCTGAAGCCGGGCTTCCCAACGCTTGACACGGCCATCCACCGGGTCGGCATCGGCCCGCGCGAGATCGGCGCACACGCGGATCATCGCTTTAATGGTCACCGGCTTGGTAACCATGTAGCTGTCGTGATCCCACGAATCACCCCACACTTTTTCGGCGGCCTTGAAGAAATCACGAATTACTTCGTAGTAACGCTCGCCTTCACGGTAACTATTCGTTACTAAGCGTATTTTTTTCCAGTCCGAGCTGATCCAGCGATGCAGTTCGTTGAACAGTTCAGCCTGCAAAATCCATTTGTCTAACTGGCTGCGACCGCCCAGACGGTTGATGCGGTAACGCAACGGGCTATCGCTTTCGCGATACAAATCTTCAACCAGCCGCGCCGCAAAACGCTTGTCGGGGTCAGCCCAGGACACGCGCTCGTAAAGATCGATCAGGTGACTCTTGCTGATGCGCGTGGTGGTTGAATTAATAATCACGAACATCTCGGCTGCGAAGTCTTCGCTGCGACCATCAAAAATAATGCACGGCACGTTAATCGCTGCGGCTTCTGATGGATGCTCTTTCAAATAAAAGCGCAGCGCGGCAAGCCGATGCTGGCCGTCGATAATCAAATATTTGGAGTCGGGCTCCTGCATGTTGCCGACGCTTTCCTGACCGGACAACGCAGTGAATTTGAGTGTTTCCGAGGTAAACAGCAGCACGGTACCGGGAATCGGCGGCTGACTTTGCGCCATTTCGTAGAAATTGCGCAAAGATTTCACTTTGGCGCGCGACAACGAGCGCTGAAACGCCTCATCGTTGCGCTCAACGCGCGCAATAAACTGCGCTATTTCGTCGTTTTGCGGTATGGATTGCGCGGCGATTTCCTCCCCTTCGCCGTAAAAGCGGCTAATAAAGCGCGCTTTCTCCAACACGGCTTTCGCCGGGTAGCTCGCAAAATAGAAAAGTCCGTCTTTTTGGCGTATCCGCGTAGCTAGCATAGTGCCGTCTCTCGTCCCTGATTTTTATAAGAAATCCCGGATTCCGCCAACGATGGGCGGAGACGTATTCTAACGTTCTACGAGAGGTAATGCGAGCAAGTTGTTGATAGCGGCCAGTTAATGGACTGACCGCTCAACATTGCTATTTTGCGCCAGCAACCTGCGAAAACTGCTGCGCGTTCAACGCAAGGTTTAAACCATAACTATCTGTTTTTATTATATTTTATGTTTTTAAGAAATCCAGCGGTGTAAATCGTCCACGCAGCGCGGCAGTGGCGTTTGTGCCCCACCAGCGCTCAAGCACGGTGGCATAAATGT
>JBEBHE010000069.1:0-16924 GCA_040081205.1 Burkholderiales bacterium
TTATAACACTTAAAATAACCGGAATCCACCTGTATCCCCGAGCATCAATCGACGCAGCCCACCGTCCACCGGCTTTTTCCCGATCCAGATACGCAGCATCGCCTGGAAAAAATCCTCGCCTTTGATGATCAATTTTTCTTCACCATTGATGCTGATGCGCGTGCCGCTGCCCGGGCTGTAATCCAGCACGACCGTGGCGCCCTTTTTCAAAATGCCTACTGCGCTCATCATGCGATTCAGATCGCGAAGCCGGCTCTCGATCAATGCGATTTCAGCGGGTATATGATTGGCAGCAATGGCGTTGTTAAGTGATGCCGTCAAATCCTTAGCCGTCAACTCATCCGCCAGCACATGCATCGCCACGCGTTTGACGCTGGCGTCCTTGATAATTTCTTCAGCGTCGGCTTTTTTTGCAGGCAAATACAGCGCACCCACATACAGTTTTATCACCGCAAGTTTGGTGCGCACGCCTGCGCCGTTCAAGATTAATTGATGACCGCCCGGCGCGGTGATTTTCTCTTCGATTCGCATGCCTTCGATGTCGGCTGCGGTGACAGTCATTGCGAATAACGCGAGTACCGTTGCCAGCATCGTAAACAAACCGCCAATACGCATCGCAATCCCCTCTTCGCTGTTACTTCATGGGCGGACGGTCTATGCCGCCTCGCCGGTGAACCATTAAAGCGCCTCGAACAACCCCGCCGCCCCCATGCCGGTACCGATGCACATGGTAACCATGCCATACTTCTTTTTGGTGCGGCGCAGCCCGTGCATTAAAGTCGCCACGCGCACTGCGCCCGTAGCGCCGAGCGGATGACCCAGTGCAATCGCGCCGCCCAGCGGATTTATTTTCGCCGGATCCAATCCCAGTGTTTTGATGACAGCCAGCGACTGCGCGGCGAATGCCTCGTTCAATTCAATCCAGTCCAGCGCATCCTGAGTGAGGCCGGCTTGCTGCAATACTTTCGGGATCGCCTTGATCGGCCCGATACCCATCACATCCGGCGGCACACCCGCTACGGCATAACCCATAAAGCGTCCCAGCGGACTTGCGTTAAAACGTTTCATTGCGGCTTCGCTCATCAGCACCACCGCACCTGCGCCATCAGACATTTGCGAGCTATTGCCGGCGGTCACGCTGCCCTTCACTGAAAACGCGGGCCGCAACCGCGCCAGGCCTTCCGGTGACGTATCACGGCGCGGGCCTTCGTCCGTGGTCACTTCGCGCGATTTCACCTTGATGTCGCGGCTGACGAGATCAGGCACCTTGTCATTGACGGTGTAAGGGGTGATCTCCGCTTTGAAATCGCCGTTTTCAATGGCGCGCAACGCGCGCCGGTGGCTCTCCGCCGCGAACATATCCTGTTCTTCGCGACTAACCTTCCACTGCTCCGCGACACGCTCTGCGGTGATGCCCATACCGTAAGCGATACCGACGTTTTCATCTTTCTCGAAAATAGACGGACTGAACGACGGCTTGTTGCCGCCCATCGGCACCATGCTCATGCTCTCGGTGCCGGCGGCGATCATCACATCGGCTTCGCCCAAACGTATACGATCCGCCGCCAACGCCACGGCCTGCACCCCCGACGAACAAAAACGGTTGATGGTCATGCCCGACACGGTGTCGGGCAATCCCGCCAGCAACAGACCAATACGTGCCACGTTCATGCCCTGCTCCGCTTCCGGCATGGCGCAGCCCACGATCACGTCATCAATCGTCGTCACATCCATCCCCGGACACTGGCTCACAGCCGCCTTCAGCACATGCGCCAGCAGGTCATCCGGGCGCACGTTCTTGAACATACCGCGCGGCGCTTTTCCCACCGGCGAGCGGGTTGCCGAAACGATATAGGCGTCTTGCACTTGTTTGGCCATTGCGTACTCCTTAACGCTTTCCTTCGCTCAGTTTCTGAGCGGCTTACCGGTCTTAAGCATATGCTCAATCCTGGCTTGTGTCTTTTCCGTGGCGAGCAATTCCATGAAATGCTGGCGCTCAAGATCGAGATACCACTGCTCGTCCACCAGACTGCCCGCCTCGATATCGCCGCCGCACATCACATGCGCGACCTTGCAGCCGATCAAATAATCGTGCCCAGAAATGTGCCCGCCGGCCAGCATGTTTTCCAGCACCGTGCGTATGGTCGCAATCTCGCTACGGCCCGCCGCCGGGATCGCGGTTTGCCTGAGCGGTGGACGATAACCGCCCGCCGCCAGTGCACGCACTTCGGCTTTGGCAATTTCCAGCAATTCAAAGCGGTTCATCACCACTTTATCGGTGGCGCGCAGGTACCCGATGTCACGCGCATGTTCAGCGCTGCGCCCGACATCGGCCATCGCCACGGATCTGAAATATTTCTGTATAAAGAACGAAGCAGGCCCGCCTTTGGCATCGGCTGCCGCACGCATCGCGAATTCCTTGCAGCCGCCGCCTGCCGGCAACAGACCTACGCCGACTTCCACGAGGCCGATATAACTTTCATGTGTTGCCACCGCACGGTCGCAATGCATCACGAATTCACAACCGCCGCCCAGCGCCAGGCCATCGACCGCAGCCACCGTAGGCGTCATCGAATACTTCAACGCCTGCGTCGTGATCTGGAATTGCTCAACCAGGTGTTCAACCTCGGCGAGCCTGCCTGCCATCAATTGATCAGCCACACCCAATTGCCGCGCGGCCTTCAGCGCCAGCGACTCGGCTTCTTTCTTGAATGACTTGAACAGTTTGCCCATCGCCGATGGCTTCGACGCAGGCCGTACGCCGCCTGCAGGCGTCTTTTTCAGATTCGCGCCCACCGAAAATGGCGGCTCGGTCTGCCACACCACCAGACCCATGTAATTTTTCTCGGCGATTTCGATAGCCTGTTGCACGCCTTCAAGCACATCATCGCCGATCGCATGCATGCGGCTCTTGAAACTGATGATGGCTATGTCGTCGCCGGTATGCCAGCAGCGCACACCATCCGTTTCGAATAGGGTTTCACCGTATTGACGCTCTTCTCCCAGCAATTTATCCGGGAACGGCTGACGTTTGTACACCGGCAACGTCGAACGGGATTGGTAGCCGCTCGATAACGGCGAGAAAGAACCTTGGGGCGTATGCACACCCACGCGTGCGACATCGCTCGCCCATGCAGGCAACGGTGCGCTCGCCATCGACTTACCCGCGGCAATGTCCTCCGCAACCCATTTCGACACCTGCTGCCATCCTGCCGATTGCCAGATTTCAAACGGCCCGACGTCCCAGCCAAAGCCCCAGCGAATCGCAAAATCCAGATCGCGCGCATTGTTGGCAATGTCGCCCAAATGCACGGCACAGTAATGGAATGAATCGCGGAATATCGACCATAAAAATTGCGCTTGAGGATGCGTACTGGCGTGCAACTGTGCAAAGCGCTCGGCGACATTCTTGTTCTTGAGGATTTCAACCACACCTTCGTCGGCCTCGCCTTCCGACACGCGGTAACTCTGTGATTTTAAATCCAATACTTGTATGTCTTTACCGACCTTCTGATAAACGCCACGTTTGGTCTTCTGCCCCAGCGCGCCTTGATCGATCAGTGCTTTCAACCAAGCCGGCACGGCGTAATACTGATGCCACGGATCATTCGGCAGCGTGTCTTTCATAGTGTTCACGACATGCGCAAACGTATCGAGGCCCACCACATCCGCCGTGCGGAAGGTCGCGCTCTTCGGCCTGCCGATCAACGAACCGGTCAGCGCATCCACGGTATCAAAGCCGATGCCCAAACGCTCTGCGTGATAAATCGTCGCCAGCATCGAAAACACGCCCACGCGATTGGCGATGAAATTCGGCGTGTCTTTGGCGCGAATGACGCCTTTGCCGAGCGTAGTAACCAGAAATTTCTCGAGATCGTCGAGTATGCGTGCTTCCGTTTCTTTACACGCAATCAGTTCGACCAGATGCATATAACGCGGCGGATTGAAAAAATGCACGCCGCAGAAACGATGGCGCAATTCCGCCGGAAACGCTCCGGCCAGTTGATTGATCGAGAGCCCCGACGTATTGCTCGCAAAAATCGCATTCGCTCCGAGGTGCGGCGCAACCTTTTTGTAGAGATCGGATTTCCAGTCCATGCGCTCGGAAATAGCTTCGATCACGATGTCGCATTCCTTGAGCAAATCAAGATGCTGCTCATAGTTCGCCGGGCGAATGAACCCCGCGCGCGCCGGTGTCGCCAGCGGACTGGGTTCGAGCTTGCGCAGATTATCGACCGCCTTCAACACATTGCCGTTCGGGTCGCCCTCTTTCGCCGGCAACTCAAACAGAATGACTTCGACGTTGGCGTTGACCAGATGCGCAGCAATCTGCGCGCCCATCACACCGGCGCCCAGAACGGCGGCCTTACGTACTAGAAATGACGAAATGGGGGGGGAGACGGTGGACATAAAAACTCCCGATTGGAATTGCAGACGATTCTAGCACTCAGGCAAGGGCATGCCTAATAGCGAAATAACACGCTTAATGGGCCTTATAAAAAAAACCGGGCAGCAGTAAAGCTGCCCGGTTTGGAAAAACTGTCTCAGAATAAGTGCGAATACTGAATCGAAAAAATGTCCGCTTTGACTTTGAAGTTTCCGACCAGATTGCCGGCTGCTGTCGGCGTATTCACCGCTGCATCTTTTACAAACTCGTGCGCATACCCGATATCCAGTATGCCTTGCTTGGATGGCTTGTATTGCACGCCGAACGCAAGCCAGGTGCGGTTCTGATCGGGCAAACGCGGTGTGCGATCTATGTCGTTAGTGGGCGTACGATCGTAGGCAAGACCAAATCGCAACTTTGTTTGATCGCTGACCTTATAGTTGGCGCCGACGCCGACACGCCACGTGTCTTCCCAGCGGAATAACAAATTGGTCAACACAGCCCCGCTCGTCCGCTGTACGACCAATTGCTGAAGATTGCTCCACTTGGTCCACGTCACATCACCCATCAATTCCAGCTTCGGGCTGACCTGGTGCAGAACACTGACCGACGCGCTGTCCGGCGTTCTGAGGTCAGCCGTTACCGGCCCGTTCCCAGCCGGCGCCAGACTGAACGTTGCGCTGCCATCCAGCTTGTATTTGATCGACGAGCGGTAATGCAAGCCTATTCTGGTCGCGGGCGAAGGCTGAAGAGTGGCGCCAATATTGAAGCCATAACCAACGTCATTCGCACCCAGCTTGAATATGTTGGTACCTGCCAGATTCGCGCCGGCAGTCAACTCGGCCTCAATGCGCTGAATACTCACGCCGCCACCAATGGAAAAATTATCGTTTACTTTGTATGCGAGCGAAGGATTGATGTTGATCGTTTTGATTTCCGACTTGAGCGCAGTCAATTGCCCGTGCCAACCGGTGTCATACTCTGTAGTCAAGCCAAAGGGCACGTTAAATGCCACGCCAAAACGTAACGACGGGCTGATATCCATCGCGAAAAACCCGTTGGGGATATACGCCCAGTCGCCACCGTCGCCACCGTTCCCCGTTCCAACAGGCAAGGTGGCAGCCGATCCGGTATTGGTAAATTTAAATGACGGTCTGACGATATGCAGCGCGCCCGTAACATGCTTGCCCAACGGCAGCGCCGTCATGCCCGCTGGATTCGACCACACAACGCTCGCGTCATCCGCCACCGCAGCACCGCCCGCAAAAGCATTGCCGGTGCCGCTGCCACTTTGGGTGCCGATGCCAAAACCACCTGCGAATGCAGGCAACGCTGCCGCAGCCAATACCGAAAATACCGATAACCTTATGATTTTATTAGTAAATTTCATGCCATACTCCATCCGGTTAGATCAGCAAATATTCTAGCCCTCGTTACGCAAGTTCTTGTTCTATTTACAATTGTTTTGCAAATTCGATATCACGCCCGTGGCGCATTTACAACACGCGGCTGACGGTTATCGTCCACGGCAACATAGGTCAGCGTCGCTTCGGTCACTTTGACGCACAACTCTTTTTCGGGCCGACGCTGGGAATACACTTCGACATCCACGGTGATCGACGTGCGCCCGACCTTGACCACTTCAGCATAAAAACTCACCACATCACCCACAAACACCGGCTGCCGGAACACAAACGAATTCACCGCCACCGTCGCCACCCGCCCCTGCGCCAGCCTTACAGCGGGCACGCTGCCCGCCAGATCCACCTGCGACATGATCCAGCCGCCGAAGATGTCACCGGTGTGATTCGCATCGGCGGGCATCGGGATGACGCGCAAGGTGGGTTCTTTATCCTTGGGCAGTGTGGTGATTTCACTCATATCAAGTCTTGGCGATCAGTGGCCCGCATACATGCGGTCAATCTCAGCCATGAATTTTTCCATCACTTTCGGGCGTTTCAGTTTAAGGGTCGGCGTGAGCAGGCCGTTGTCCATGGTCCACGGCTCCAGCGACACGGTTGCGCGGCGCACCTGCGCGTACCCGGGGAATTCCTTGAGTTGCGCGCCGACCCGCGCAGTGATTGCGCTTTCGACTTCCTTGCTGCGCACCACGGCGGGGTCGTCGGCTTTCCAGCCTTTTTCAGCAGCAAGTTTTTTCCAGTGATCGGTGTTAAGCACCGCGATCACGCTCAAGTAAGGCTTCGCCTCGCCCAGCAACATCACCTGCTCGAAAATCGGATCGCGCAAAATCGCATTTTCCATATCCACCGGCGGCAGTTTCTCGCCGTTGGACATCACGATAATTTCCTTGATGCGCCCAGTGATGAACACATGCCCCTGTTCGTCAATACGCGCGGTATCGCCGGAATTCAACCAGCCGTCGGGCTGGATCATGGCTTTGGTCGCGGATTCGTTGTTCCAGTAACCGAGCATGACGTTGGGGCCTTTAATCAGCAGCGCATTGTTATCGCCAATTTTTACCTGTACGCCCGGCATGGCTTTCCCTACGCTGGCCGGCAGATTGTCCGAAGGACTATTCGCGCAGGCCATCGGACTCGTTTCCGTCAGCCCGTAACCCTGCAACACCGGCAGGCCCAGTCCGATAAACACGCGCGAGATATCCGGCGGCAACGCGGCGCCGCCCGACATCGCCGCGCGCATGCGCCCGCCCAGCCGCGCCAGCACTTTACTCGCCACCAGCGCATTCAATATCGGCCACAACAGAAACAAAGGCTTCCACGACCCGCGGCCTTGTTCATGTTCGAAGCGCGCAAAGCCCACCTCCACCGCGAGCATGAAGAGTTTTTTCTTGAGCGGCGATCCTTCATCGAGCTTGGCGCGGATCGCACCCCAGATGCGTTCATAAATACGCGGCACCGAGATCAGCATCGTTGGGCGTATGGTTTGCAAATCCTCGCCGAGCTGAGGAATGCCTCGCGCATAGGTCACCGTGGCGCCGCACATGATCGTCAGGTAATAGCCGCAGGTGCGCTCGAAGGTGTGCGACAACGGCAGGAACGATAAAAACGAATCGTCGGGCCGTATCGTCAGCAACTGCAAGCCCGCATACGCGTTGGTGAGAATATTGTTATGCGACAGCATCACGCCCTTGGGCTTGCCGGTAGTGCCTGATGTGTACACGACCGTCGCGAGCTCATCGCCGCTGCGGGATAAATGTTTGGTGCCCGCGCCCTGATCCGGCAACCATTGATCAATCGATCGCAAGCGCGGATCATCGGGCGCGCCTTCCACTGGTTCGACCGTCAGAATTCTCACCAATCCGCTCAGTTGAGCACGCACATCGCTGAACGTTTTCCACTGCGCGTTGGTGCCGAACAGCAACACCTTGCAGCCGGAATCATTGAGTATATACGCAACGTTGTCAGGCCTGTCCTGCGTGTACAGCGGCACCACCACAAGACCAAGTCCCAGCGCCGCCTGATCGAATATCACCCACTCGGGTGAGTTGCGCAGCATCACCGCCACGCGGTCGCCCGCTTTCAAACCGTCTTTTTCCAGTGCCGCCTGCCAGCGCGCGACCTGATGATCGATCTGCGCCCAGGTGTAGTCGCGCCAGTTTGAGTGTTGCTGGTTGTAGTCGCGATAGGCTATGCCTTCTGGCGTACGCTTTACGCGCTCGCGGAACAGGCCATCCAGGGTGCCTGCTGCTTCGACCGAAATGACGCTATCCGGGACGTTCGACATGGCAATCCTCCTTCTTATTTACGCTGGCAATTTTGTTTTTATTCCAGGAAAAGATCAGTATACAACTTCGCACCAGGCGTTACCGCATACACATCGAAATCGGTCACACCTTCCTCACGCAGCACCGATTCATCGATATAAAAATGGCCGGTCGCAGCGCCGCCGTCGCGATTAAAAATTGCATACGCCGCGTCCGCCATGATCGCCGGCTTGCGGCTGGCTTTCAGAATCGCCTCGGGGAAGTTCACCGCAATCGCGGCAGTGGCAATCGTCGTGCGCGGCCACAGCGAATTCACCGCGATGCCCTGCGTGCGGAATTCCTCCGCCATGCCTAGCGTACACATACTCATGCCGTACTTGCTGAGAGTGTAAGCGACATGATCCTTGAACCAGCGCGGCTTCATGTTCAGCGGCGGCGACAATGTAAGAATGTGCGGGTTACGACCTGCCGTGCTTGATTTCGCGAGATACGGCAAACACGCCTGCGAACACGCAAACGTTCCTCGCGCATTCACGCCCTGCATCAAGTCATAACGCTTCATCGGCGTAGCCGCTGTGCCGGTCAACATGATTGCACTCGCGTTATTCACCAGAATATCAATGCCGCCGAATACGCGCACCGCTTCGTGCACCGCAGCGGCAATGGCGTTTTCGTCGCGCACATCCAGTTGCAGTGCCAGCGCCTTGCCGCCCGCGGCTTCGACCTCCGCAGCCACGCTGTGTATCGTGCCCGGTAGCGACGCATGCGGCTCAGCGGTTTTCGCTGTCACCACGATGTTGGCGCCGTCGCGCGCGCAACGCAGCGCAATTTCGCGACCGATGCCGCGGCTCGCGCCGGTGATGAAAAGCGTTTTGCCTTTTAAGCCCGCCATGAAGTATCCTGAAGTTTCACCGCTAAAATCAGTCAATCGCGCTTAAACACCGCTTTGCGCTTTTCCACAAACGCCGTCACGCCTTCGGCAAAATCCGCGTGCGCCGAGCAGCGTGCAAACGCCTGAGCCTCCGCGTCCAGATGCGTCATAAGTATTTGTTTTTGCGAAGAATTTACCAGAGCCTTGGTTTCGGCGTAAGCGGTTGCCGGGCCTGCCGCCAAGCGCTGCGCGAGTGTGGTCGTAGCCGCTTCCAGTTCCGCAGCAGCGACCACACGATTGATCACGCCCAATGATTGCAAGGTTGCGGCATCTACCGTATCCGCCAGCAACAACAGTTCCATCGCTTTTTGATAACCCACCAGGCGCGGCAGAAACCAGGTCGCGCCGCCATCGGGGCTGGTGGCGATGCGACTGTATGCCATGCTGAACTGCGTGCCTTCCGCCGCGACAATCAAATCACACGCCATCATGATGCTCATGCCCGCCCCGGCTACCGCGCCATGCACACTCGCGATCACCGGCTTAGGTGCGCGCCGCAGCGCGAGGATGCCGCGATGCAATTCACCTGCCAGCGCAATCACCTTGCCGGAAAAATCGGCGAGATTGTTTTTGAACGACGCTACATCGCCGCCCGCGAGAAACGCTGACCCGGCGCCGCGCAATACCACCACGCGCGCCTGTGTATCGTGCTCAGCGCGTTCACACAGCGCGCGAAATTCAATAATCGCTTCCGGATCAAGCGCATTCATCACTTGTGGCCGATTAAACGTGATGGTTGCGATACCGTCCGCAACGGCGTACAGCACGGTATTACGCATGCGCGGTCATTGACGCTGCAACGCTTCGAAGCTCACCGCCTGCGTGGTCTGGAACATTTCGCTGCGGCCGAAATCTTTCGGGAAGTCATCGACCATAATCACTTTTCGGCGCAAAGATTTCGCGCGCGTGAGGGTATCCGCCTCGTGTTGTGTAATGACGCCTTTAGCCAGCGCATCTTGCGCCGCCATATCGGCAAACGCTCCGCTGACGGTGCCCGTCCGTTGTGCTGCGCGTATCTTGGCTTCAACCGGTTCCGCCGCAATCACCGCCAGCAACGCCAAATCGATGACCGTTACCGGATCGTTTTCGTCGCGCGGTATGCACATGCCCTGCGTCAGGCGATCACGCGACGCTCCCGGCGTCATTAGCAGGCCCACCACTTTACCGCCCAGCATGTCGGACGGCGCATCGAACACGCGGCCCCACGGAAAGATGCTCACGCGCAGGCCCCACGCGACGAAGCGGTTGGGCAAATTCTCAAACAGCCCGTAGAACGCCTCTTGCGTGCGATTAAGCGTGTCCTGCATCGCCCAATGCATGAACGGCAGATCTTCTTCAGGCTTGCCGTCATCCTCATAGCGTTTGAGCACGGTCGATGCGAGATAGAGCATGCTCAGAATGTCGCCCAGCCGCGCCGACAGCCGCTCGCGGCGCTTCAGTGATCCGCCGAGCACGAACATCGCCACATCCGACGCCCACGCAAACGCGCTCGAAAGCCGTGTGAGTTGTTGATAATACTGCCGCGTGTTTCCGTCGCCCGGCGCCGATACGAAGCGCGCGCACGTTAATCCCATCCAAGACGCGCGGGCCTTGTTCGAAATCGTGAACGCCACATGACCGAAAAACGCCGCATCGAAATCACGCAGTGCCTTGGCGTCATCTTTATCATGCGTCGCTTCCATTTCCTTCAGCACAAACGGATGGCCGCGTATCGCACCTTGCCCGAAAATAATCATAGAGCGCGTGAGAATGTTCGCGCCTTCCACCGTAATCGCAATCGGAATTTGTTGATAGGCGCGGCCCAGATAATTATTCGGCCCCATGCAAATGCCTTTGCCGCCATGCACATCCATCGCATCGTTGACAACATCACGCCCGCGCTCGGTGAGGTGATACTTCACAATCGCGGAAACCACCGACGGCTTTTCACCCAGATCAATCGCGCCGGCGGTCATCACGCGCGCAGCATCCATCAAGTACAAATTCCCGCCGATGCGCGCCATTGCTTCTTCTACCCCTTCGAAGCGGCCAATCGACATCTTGAATTGCGTGCGCACGCGGCCATAACCGCCGGTGGTGCGCGCCGCAAGTTTCGACATGCCCACCGCGTTGCCGGGCAACGAAATCGAACGCCCCGCCGCCAGGCAATTCATCAGCATCTTCCAGCCCTGGCCCACGTAATCGACGCCGCCGATCACATAATCCATCGGCACGAATACATCCTTACCCCAGTTTGGGCCGTTCATGAACGCGCCATTCAGCGGGAAATGCCGCCGCCCGATATTCACCCCCGGCGTGTCGGTGGGAATAAGCCCAAGCGTGATACCTCGATCCTCTTCCGGGCCGAGAATATGATCCGGGTCGTAGAGCCGAAACGCCAACCCCAGTAGCGTGGCTATCGGCCCCAAAGTGATGTAGCGTTTCTCCCACGTGAGCCGTATTCCGAGCACCTGTTTGCCCTGCCACTCGCCTTTGCACACCACGCCAAAATCGGGAATGCCGCCCGCGTCAGAGCCGGCCTCCGGACTGGTCAATGCGAAACAAGGCATCTCCAAACCCTTGGCAAGACGTGGTAGGTAATAATCTTTTTGCGCCTGGGTGCCGTAGTGCAGCAGCAACTCTGCCGGGCCCAGCGAGTTGGGCACCATCACCGACACCGCCGCCGTGCCGCTGCGCGTGGTGAGTTTGACGATCACCGCCGAATGCATCAGCGCGGAGAAACCTTTGCCGCCGAATTCCTTCGGAATAATCATCCCGAGAAAACCCTGATCCTTGATGAACTGCCACGCTTGCGGCGGCAGATCGTGCAGATCGTTGGTGACTTCCCATTCGTTCACCATGTCGCAAAGATCCTCGACCGGGCCATCGAGAAATGCCTGCTCTTCCGCGCTCAACACCGGCTTCGGATAGGCCTGCAGTATTTTCCAGTCGGGCTTGCCGCTGAACAACTCGCCGTCCCACCACACGGTGCCGGCTTCCAGCGCTTCTTTTTCCGTTGAAGACATCTGCGGCAAAATTTTTCGGAACAATCCGAGCAAAGGCGCACCCAGCACGGCGCGGCGTATCGGCCCCGGATTCAGCAGCAACGCGAGTATCGCGAAGATGATCCACGCCAGCGTCAACACGATGGGCGACGCGCATCCAGAAAATCCTAACGCCAGCAGCCCTGCCGCAGCAAACGCAGTCCACATCCACGCCGGCGCGCAAAAATACGCCAGCGCCCAAACCACCGCGATGACACCGCCGCCCGCCACTAGCGTCTGCATATGCGCCCCCTTATGTCATAAAATTATCAATAAAAACAAATACTTATAACATTTCAATTTATCACACCGAGTGCAGACTGCGTATCGATTTAACACGCGCCTTGCCCGCCGCGAGCATCAACGCCCATTCGTTACCCGCCGACATGAAGCGCGCACCGAGTTTGATCGCGTAGTCATAATTTTGAGTATCCGCACCCGCCAAACCGCCGATGCCGGGAATCTTACCGTGTTTGTGACAAGCCGCGACGATGCGCTCAAACGCCGCTTTGACTTTAGGATGCGTCACCTCACCCGGCACGCCCAGATCGGATGACAAATCGCTGCTGCCGATATGCAGCACATCCACGCCCGGTACCGCTGCGATCTCCTCCACCTGTTCCAGCGCAGCAACGCTTTCGATCATGATGATGAGCAACGTGTTGTCGTTCAGTATCTTGCGCGCTTCCACCACCGGCACCGGGCGATAGCCAAAATGCGGGAAACTGGAAGTACCCGAACGACGGCCAATCGGCGCATATTTGCATGCAGCCACCGCCGCGCGCGCATCTTCCGCATTCGCGCAATCGGGCACCACGATACCCAGCGCGCCGGAATCCAGCATGCGCAGCGCCAGACCGTAATCCCTGTCGGGAATACGCACCAGCGGTGTCACGCCGGCGCCCAATGCCGCCACGCACATCTGCGCCACATCACATTCAGGCAACGGGCTGTGCTGCAAATCAAAGTACAGCGCATCGAAGCCGCAAGCACTGGCGGCCAGCGCGATATCCACCGTGCGCGCGTGGCGAATCATCAGCGCCAGACCAAGGTCGCCGTTGCGTAAACGGGCTAACAGCGGATTGTTAATGATCTTGCCTGTCGTTTCAGCCATATGCCTCCCAATTCATCCGGAAAATCAGGATAGTAGGGGCTCATCGCGCCGCGGACAAGCGCCGATTGACGTAAATGCGGGGCTTTTCGCTGCCTATTCCCGGCTATAACCGTCGAACCGCTTCCTTACATTCGCATCGTCGTCAGGATCGTCAGCCACTAACTGCTCGATTCGCAAGAACAACAAGCGTTCCCTTTTTTATTCAAAATGAGAATAGCCCGACATGCAACCCTACTCTGAATCGCGCGAGGCAAGCGGTGAACTGCTGAGAGTTATCCTACCTCTGTTGGCAAAACAGGCTGCGGGATTCAATCCGATCAGCTACGCGGTGTGCTACGAATACGCAGCGGGCATCAATCTGCCGCTGAAATCAGAAATCGACAAGATCACTGATTCCGGCCAGTTGCTCGACGATCATCGGATTTGGTCGTTATATGAAAAATACATTGCCAAACGGGATGACGATGCGTCAGCAAATCTACGCGCCGAACTGGAGCGCATGCTGCACGATTTGTCGCTGACCACCACCACCACGGGCGAACATGTCACTGCTTATAGCAAATCCCTGGATGGGTTCGGCGATCAGTTAAAGCCGGGTATCGACCCGGAACAATTGAAAGTGGCCGTCGCAGCGATGATCGAAAATACGGAGCAGATGCGCATACGTGCCAAAGCGCTTGAAGCGCAGCTACAGGAAAGCAGCCATGAAGTGGAAGTGTTGCGCACGAAATTGGCACGCGCCACGGGAGACGCGCTGACCGATCCGTTGACCGGCATCGCCAATCGCCGCGGCTTCACCGCAGCGATTGACGCTGCAGATGCGCGCAAAGATGGACTGGGAAAGTCGTGCCTGATCGCGATAGACATAGATCATTTCAAGAAATGCAATGACACCTACGGGCATCTCTTCGGTGATAAAGTCATTCGCAGCCTCGCGCAAATACTGACGCGCATGATCAAAGGTCAGGACACGGCTGCCCGTATCGGCGGCGAAGAATTCGTTATTCTTCTGCCCGACACCGCCATCGAAGGCGCGTGCAAACTTGCCGAACATATCAGAGCAGTCGTAGAAGCCGGCAGCATCAGCAACGGCACCACCGGCGATGTCGGAAAAATCACTATTTCGCTGGGCATCACCGACTACTTGGCAGGAGAAACCATTGAAGCGTACATGGCCCGCGCCGACAAAGCACTTTACGCGTCGAAGGCAGGCGGGCGAAATCGCGTGACGATCACTGCCAACAACACACCTCGCAGCGCCGCTGTTAAACCCGACACGGAAATCCCTGCGCCGAAAGCGGACGCTTCGGCAGCATACGCACTGCGGCATCCATCCGCCGTGACTACCGCAATGGCGGCATCGCCATGACGCGAGACGTACTACGACGCAGGCGGCGGAGGAACAGCATCCGTGGATTTCTTGCGCCCAAAAAACTTTGCGAAGAGCGCGCCGAAACCCACCACAGCAAGCAGCCCGATCTTCCAGAATTTCAGCAGAAACACCCCGATGGCTGCGAGTAATCCGAGTTTCTTGGCCGCAACCCCTGCCACCAGCGCCGCAAGGCCGTATTCGGCCACTTTGTCGGTGGACGAATTGAAATCGGCGTAGCGCTTGCCCTCATTAAAATCCAGTGCAGCCAGCAAACTGTGCGCCACCGGTTTGTCGCGTTCGATGCTCTTTAATGAAGTCACCAGATTCAGGCTGATATAACCGTCGCGACCCAGCGCGTAAGTGTTGTAGTTGATGCCGGCGTCCGAAGAATCCGCTGCGCCTTTTTCCTTTGACGACAGCGCCCACACCAACCGCCGCGCCGCCGCATCATAAGTCGGCGGTTGCACCCAGCCGATAATGTCTATTTCGCGGATGCCTCGCGTGCGGCGCTCCTTGTTGCTTTCTTCCGTGCCTTCCTTGATGCTGGTCAGCATGTCGTCGGCTTTCCAGTCCTTGGCATCATCATCCTTGATGTAGCCCGACTTGATATTGCGCGCGACGACAAACCATTCCGCTTGTCCCAGCGGCATCACCAGACCGAGCAGCCCATCGCCCGCGCGGTTGCCCATGACTTTCAGCAAACGCCCTGCTTCCGCCGTCGGAATAAAAGTTTGTCCCGCCGGTATTTTGATGACGGCCTGATCGGCGAGCTTGATGTCGGCGGGGCCTTTGGTCATTGCGGCTTCGGCGGCCTTGAATGCTGCTGCGGATTCGGCCTTCGGGTCCGCAACGGGCGCCTGCGCGTAAGCACCGCTCGTCGCCAATGCCAACAAACCAGCCACCATCACGGTCAATCGCCGCACGACAAAATTCATATTGTTCTCCCTTTTTAAAACTGTGATTCTTCCAATGCCAGCACACTGTCCGCGCCGCTCACCACTGTCTGCCTGAACGCCGCTGCCTGCGGCAAAATGTGTTCGCCATAAAAACGTGCCGTCGCAATCTTGGTATTGTAAAAAGCCGTATCTGCGCCGGGTTCGCCGCGTTTGCGTTGCGCCACTTCTGCCGCGCGCGCCATCATCCAGCCGCCGCCCACGGTGCCAAACAACTTGAGATACGGCACTGCGACAGCAAATACCGCGTTCGGATTTTTCTGGAACGTATCGACGATCCAGCGCGTGGCTTCTTCCAGTGCGTCAATGCTACTGGTAAGGGTTTTGCCCATAGCAGCCAATTCGCCTGAAGACAGCGTTGCCGCCGTCTTGCGCATTTCCGCCATCACCGCCAGCGCGGTCGCGCCTTTCTCGTAACCCACCTTGCGCCCCACCAGATCGTTGGCTTGTATGCCGGTAGTGCCTTCGTAAATCGTGGTGATGCGCGCATCGCGCAGAAACTGTGCCGCGCCGGTTTCCTCGACGAAACCCATGCCGCCGTGTATCTGCACGCCGGTGGACGCGATCTCCACGCACTGCTCAGTACACCAAGCCTTCACCACCGGGATCAGTAAATCGATCAGCGCCTGATTACGCCGCTTCTCCGCCGCATCGGGATGATGCTTGGCCTTGTCCAACGTCGCAGCCGCCAGATACGCCAGCGCGCGCATCGCTTCGATCTGCGACTTCATGTTCATCAGCATGCGCCGCACATCGGGGTGGTGAATAATCGTTACGCGGTCGCCGCTGCGCTGTCCGACTTCGCGTCCCTGCACGCGCGTCTTCGCGTATTCGAGCGCATGCTGATAAGCGCGCTCGGCAACGGCCACGCCTTCCAGCCCCACCGCCAGCCGTGCATGGTTCATCATGGTGAACATGTATTCCAGCCCGCGATTCGGCTCACCCACCAGATACCCCACCGCCCCGCCGCGGTCGCCGTATTGCATCACGCAGGTCGGACTGGCATGGATGCCGAGCTTGTGTTCGATAGAAATGCATTTCACGTCGTTGCGCGCGCCGGGACTGCCGTCGGCGTTGAGCAGGAACTTGGGCACGATGAACAGCGAAATGCCTTTCACGCCTTCGGGCGCATCGGGCAGGCGGGCCAGGACCAGATGCACGATGTTGTCCGCCATATCGTGCTCGCCCCACGTGATAAAAATCTTGGTACCGCTAATCTTGTAGTGATCGCCTTCGGGAACGGCTTTGCTGCGCACCGCCGCCAGATCGGAGCCCGCCTGCGGCTCGGTGAGATTCATGGTACCGCTCCACTCGCCAGAATTGAGCTTGGGCACGTAGCGCTGCAACTGCTCGGCGGACGCATGATGCGCCAGCGCTTCCATCACACCCGACGTCAGCATCGGACACAGGCAGAACGCCATGTTGCTGCTGTTCCACATTTCCTGCACCGGATTGGAAA
>JBEBHE010000351.1:0-4530 GCA_040081205.1 Burkholderiales bacterium
GCGTTGATTGCTTCCACCAACAGCCACGCGCGCCGGTACGACATGCCCATATCACGCGCTGCAGCCGAGATTGAACCGCTGGCGTCGATGCGCTCAATCAGCG
Organism: Burkholderiales bacterium; assembly: GCA_040081205.1. Classification (GTDB taxonomy): domain Bacteria; phylum Pseudomonadota; class Gammaproteobacteria; order Burkholderiales; family SG8-41; genus UBA5216. Next base: position 104 of record JBEBHE010000351.1, read on the forward strand.
CCGCCTTGCCCGGCCCCATCGCAGGGTCACCTGAACCCAGAATACGTAATGTAAGCCCCGGATAGCGCATCGTCGGCGTTCTGTTCAGAAATCGTGTCCGAATACCGCCGAGCTATTTGCTTCAGCACAAATCATTGCAAAACGCATTTGAGGCACTGTCATCAGTCGATACTGATATTAGCGTCCTTGATTACCTTGGCGTAACGCACGGTTTCAGCACGCGCGAAGCTCGCGAATTGTTCTGGCGTGCTGGTGAGTGGTTCAATACCACCTGCGGCGAACCGGTCGCGGATGTCCTGCGCAGCCATCGCTTTCGCGAGTTCCTGATTCAGGCGATTAACGATGGCGCCCGAAGTGCCGGCCGGCGCGAGCATGCCGAACCATACCGATACTTCAAAATCTTTCACGCCCGATTCCGCGGTAGTCGGCACCGTGGGAACCGACGGCAGGCGCTTGGCCGAAAGCGCGGCAATGGCGCGCACCTTGTTCGACTGGATCATCGGCAGCACCGTAGGCACCGCAAGGATCATCATATCAACCTGGCCGCTGAGCAAACCCACCAGCGCGAGTCCCTGCCCTTTGTACGGCACGTGAACCATCTTGAGGCCCGCAAGGTTACTGAGAATCTCGCTCGACAAATGCGTGGTGCTGCCCGCCCCACTCGATCCGTAGTTGAGCTTGCCGGGGCTGTTGCGTGCAATCTGGATAAACTCCTTCAGCGTTTTTACCGGCACCGACAGATGCGTCACCATAATATTAGGAATGTTGGCCACTAGGGATATCGGCGCAAAATCCTTTTGCGGATCGAACGCGAGCTTGCGATAAAGACTGGGGCTGATAGCCATCGTCGGCGACGTGAGCGTAATCGTATAGCCGTCGGGCGGCGCCTTTGCACCCAGTTCCATGCCGAGATTGCCCCCGGCGCCGCCACGATTATCAACCACCACCGGTTGGCCGACTTGCTCGGTCAGTTTTCCGGCTAATGCGCGTCCAATGAGGTCGGACGGCCCGCCCGGAGCGAACGGCAGAATCATGCGCACGGACTTGGCGGGGTAGTTGGACTGCGCCATTACAGGCATGTGCATCGCTGCAACGCAAAACCACGCACCTGCGATAGGCTTCATCAAAGAATTCATGTCAGCGTTACTCCAATTTTGCATTCGGAAAAAATAATTGATTGCTGCCGATTTTGTAACCGGCGATGGTTTTTTGCCCCTCCGCGGATATTACCCAATCGACGAACATCTGGCCGAAATCTTTCTTTACATGCGCATGTTTAGCGGGGTTTACCAGCATTACGCCATACTGATTGAACAAACGCTGATCGCCTTCGACCATTATCGCGAGGTCGCCGCGATTTTTAAACGAAAGCCACGTGCCCCGATCGGTAAACGCATAAGCGTTCATCGCAGAAGCCGTATTGAGCGTGGGGCCCATGCCGGAGCCGGTTTCGCGGTACCACGTGCCTTTCCCCGTCTGCGGATCGACACCCGCCACTTTCCATAAACGCAACTCGGCGGCGTGCGTGCCGCTTTTGTCGCCACGCGAGGCGAATGGCGCTTTCGACTCGGCGATTTTTTTGTACGCCGCAAGTATGTCTTTGCCACCGGCAACTTTGGCCATGTCGCCCTTGGAACCGACCAGCACAAAATCGTTGTACATCACTTCATAACGGCGCACGCCAAACCCGTCAGCCACGAATTTTTCTTCCGCCACCTGGTCATGCACAAATACCACATCCGCATCACCGCGCCGCGCCATGTCCAGCGCCTGCCCGGTACCGAGCGCAACCACGCGCACTTGTATACCGTTATTTTTCTCGAACACCGGCAACAAATGTTTAAACAAACCGGATTGCTCGGTCGATGTGGTGGAAGCCACGGTGATAAATTTGTCTTGCGCCTGTAGATTCGAAGTCAATAACAAAAATATCAGTAAGTATTTGTTTTTAAAAAATATTTTAAACATGCTTATGGTAACTCTCCGCGTAGAAATGAAATCGCTTCCGGCGACTTCGGTAGTTTGAAGAAATCATCTACTGATGCGCGCTCGATCAGCCGGCCTTCACTCAGAAAAAATATTTCATCGCCGAGTCGCCTTGCCTGCCCCAGACTGTGTGTGGTCATGATGATTTTCGTGCCGCTGGCGTGGATGGCGCTGATTATACTTTCGATGTCGCGCGTGGCGTTTGGATCAAGATTGGCCGTGGGCTCATCGAGAAACAAAACTTCCGGCCCCAGCGCCCATGCGCGCGCCAGCGCGAGACGTTGTTGCTCACCGCCGGACAACACACGTGCCGGCCGGTCAGCGACGTTTGCAAGCCCCACCGCCTCCAAAACATCTTCCGCACGCAAGCGACACTCCATTGAAGTCATTCCGGACAGTTTGAGCGCGTAAATCACGTTTGCAATAGCCGAGCGGCGCAGCATCACCGGGCGTTGAAACACCATCGCTTGCCCGCGCGCGCGACGAGTCAATCCATCATGCGTCCATACGATACGCCCTGCGGTCGGTTTAAGCAGTCCGTGGCACAGCCGCATCAGCACGCTCTTGCCGGCGCCATTGGCACCGAGAATAACCGTGCGCGTGCCGGCTGTGATTTCACAAGAGATCGACTTGATGATTTCCCGTCCCGCGATGGAAAATCCCAGTTTATCTATTGTCAACGGCAACATATCAGGTCAGCCGTGATAACGCTGTGCGGTGAGTTTAACCCCATGCGCCAGCAGATTCACGTTGATGATGATCACTACCAGCACTATCCCGAGGCCCAACGCCAGCGGCAAATCCCCCTTGCTTGTTTCGAGCGCAATTGCCGTTGTCATCACGCGTGTAACGCCATCGATATTGCCACCGACAATCATCACCGCGCCGACTTCCGCCGCAGCGCGCCCGAACCCCGCCAGCACTACCGTCATCAACGCAAAGCGCGTATCCCACAACAAGGTTTGTGCCGCAGCGAATGTGCCCGCACCGAGAGAATTCAGTTGGTCTTCGTACTCGCGCCAGGCATCTTCGATTACCTGACGTGACAGCGCCGCGATGATCGGCGTGACCAACACGGCTTGCGCGATGATCATCGCCGTGGGTGTGAACAACAGGCCGAACTGCCCCAACGGCCCGGCGCGCGACAGCATCAAGTAAATCAGCAAGCCCACCACCACCGGCGGCAAACCCATCAGCGCATTGAGCACGGCAATCACCGCTTGCCGTCCCGGAAAACGCGTGATCGCGAGCAACGCACCCAGCGGCAACGCTATCGCTGCGGCAATGACCACTGCGGCAAGACTTACCTGCACACTCAGCCAGACGATTTGCGCAAGTTGTGCGTCCACGCTGACGATAAGTCGAAGCGCCTCACTCAGGGCAGCAGAAATGTCATTCACGGAATGCGCTCAAAACAGTGGCATCAATAGGTTATGGCAACCCATTGTTCATCCATGCAGCGCGCCATGTAAACCGCCGCGCCGGCGATGCCGGTCACTTCAGGAATGAAATCCTTGTCAACGACACCGTGTTCCTGCATGGCGTGACTGCACGCATAAAATTTTGCGCCGTGTTCGGCTGCGCGCCGCATGAAGGCATAGACCGTCTCCCGTTTCAGCGGGCCGGTGGGTAGCGATGCTGCCACGCCTTGCACGAGCAGTTTGACCGAACGGCTGGTGAAATAAATTTCGACTTCGGCATCCATCGCCGCCGCCGCGGCTGCATGAAAAAAAGGCGTCGCGCACAAATGCGGCTGATCCGGATCAGCGGCCCATAACAAAATTGCGACTTTGCTTTTCATGTGTTGCGCGGGTTGTCAAAATTTTCGAGCGTCATCTCGGCTTCGAACGCGGCGGCAAGGGCGTCACCGGCAAGTAAGCATGCTTGCGGCAGAAAATCCGTATTCGACGACAACCGCACCAACCAGCCAGTACCGTAAGGATCCGCGCTGATCATGGAAGGTTTGGCTATTGCTGCCGAATTGACTTCGAGCAGCGTTCCGGCGACAGGCGTGCGCACAGACACCACGGTTTTTGAGAGTTCCAGTAATCCAACCGCACGACCCGCATCCAGTCGCGTGCCTACTGGCTTGGGTGTAAACGCAAAAAATTCTATCGCAAGGGCCACGCCATAGGATGTCGCGCCCAGCGTCACCTCATCCTTTGCATCACGCCGCACCCACACATTGTAGTTGGCATGATAGTGCCGGTCTTCGGGGAATCCGCAGCCGCGCACCACGATCATTCAAGCGCTCCATGATGACGGACGCGCGTCGCCTCTGTGGCGGTGCGCTGCGCACGCAGCCGCGTGCGGCGTGAATGCTCGAACTGCTCCACCCGGCACTTACGCATCCACACCCACAATCCCGTCGGAAACATCAGCAGCATCGCGAATCCCGTCACAAACATGGCAATTTTTCCCACCGTGCCAAAGGCGGTGCC
>JBEBHE010000352.1:0-4520 GCA_040081205.1 Burkholderiales bacterium
CGACCGGCGCACTCCGCCGATGGGTGCACTGCGTCGAGCGCGGCCACCAGCGCGGCGACAGCGTTGTCCACGTAGGTGCTGTCGATCAGCGCGCCGCCACTGCTGAGCAACCGCATCCTCGGCGTGAGCGATTTTGATTACCGTGAACTGACATTGGTCGCCAATCTTTATACTGAGTATCTCGCGTTCATCGTGCGCGCGGATTCAGGCATCCAGAGTGCCACGGAATTGCTGGCGATGCTGAAGGCTGATCCGGGTGCCATTAAAATTGCGCTGGCCACCGCCGTTGGCAGCACCAACCACATGGCGCTGGGGCAGATTCTCCGCCATCTTGGCGCCGATCCGCGCAAGCTGGATTTGCGCGTGTTCGATTCCGCGTTGTATGCCGTTGATGATGTGGTGGCGGGCAACGCGCCGCTGGGCGTGATTTCGGCGGTTAGCGCGGTGAAAGCGCTCAAGGCAGGGCAGGTTCGTGCACTGGTGGTGTCGGCGCCGGAGCGTCTCGCGGGCGTGTTTGCGGGTGCGCCCACGTGGACGGAACTCGGCGTGCCGTGCGTGATCGGTCAGTGGCGCGGCGTGCTGGGCGCATCGGGTGTCGGCGCGGATGCGTTGGCGTTTTGGACCCACGCGCTGGGCGCGGCGCTGGCGCACGCTGACTGGCAGGCGGAACTGGCGGCGAACAGTTGGTCGGGCGCTTTCATGACGGGCGACAAACTGCGGGCGTTCATGGATGCCGAGCGCGAATTCTGCGGTGGCATGCTGCAGGCGCTGGGGCTGGTGCCGTAGATCGGTTCACTCAATTTACTTTGATGTTGCGCTCGCTGACGATTTTTTTCCAACTGGCGATTTCCGTTTTGAGCCGTGCATTGAACTGTTCAGGCGTCATGGTGAGGTCGGGCGTGGCGCCGTTATTCACCAGCACCGACGCGGCTTCGTCGGTGGCGAGAATCTTGCGGATTTCCTCATTCAATCGATTGACGATCGGAGCCGGTGTTTTTCCCGGCGCCAGTACACCCCACCACGTTGCTACGTCGTAACCCGGCACGCCGGATTCTGCGACGGTCGGCAATTCCGGCATTAACGCGGTGCGTTTTGCGGTGGTGACCGCAAGCGCGCGCAGCCGCTGCGCCTTGACCATCGGTCCGACCGACGGTGTGCTGACAAACAGCAGCGGTACTTCGCCCGCGACGGCTGCGGTAACGGCGGGTGCAACCCCCTTGTAAGGCACGTGCTGCAGTTTCACGTTCGCGGCGGCGGCGAAAAGCTCCGCTGCGAGATGCGGAATGGTGCCCGCACCAGCGCTGCCATAATCGAGTTGTCCGGCGCGCGTGCGCGCGACCGCGATCAGTTCCTTCACCGAGCGCACCGGCAGCGACGGATGTACGGTCACCAGCAGCGGACCGCTGCCGACCATCGCCACGCCGGTAAGGTCGGCTGCCGGATCGTACGGCAGCTTGGCATAGATCGCCGGGTTGATGACATAGCTCACCGTGACCAGCAGCAGCGTGTGCCCGTCAGGGTCGCTGCGCGCCACCATGTTAGTGCCGATGGTTTGGCCTGCGCCGCCACGATTGTCGGTGATGACGTTCTGGCCGAGACGCTTTTGCAGATTTTCTGCTACCAGCCGTCCCAGAATATCGGCGGAACCGCTGGGCGGCGTGGGCACGACCATGCGCATGGGTTTGGAGGGGAATGTCTGCGCGGTGGCATAGGCCGCTGTGAAAACAAAGGTTGCACTGGCCGTGATTGCCGCAAGGTAATGCATGACTCCTCCGTGGGTTCCGGTCTGCGCCGTTTTGTTTCTGGTGTGTTCCAGAATAGGCGGATTTGCGGCGGCTGGCAATCCTTCCCGGCGCAATGCGGGGCCACGCGATCAGCCCCGGTTTTGGTGTAGCATCGCTGCGTGCAACTTACTTCTCACCAATTCAAATCCCGCTCCCGCGAAAAGCTTGCCGACGTTAAGCTGCAGGCTGCGCTAAAGAAATTGCAGGGCAATTTCGTCAAGGGCCGCGCCGATCGTGTGGCGGAGTTGGAGAATTTTCCGGCGATACGCGATGCGGCGGCGGAGATACGCGCGCGCACGCTTGATCACCTGGATTTGTATCTGGAGGAATTCGAGCGCAACGCCACGGCGCGCGGCGCGGTGGTGCATTGGGCGGAAACCACAGCGGATGTGAATCGCATCGTTTGCGAACTGGCCGCGAAGTACGACGTGAAAAAAGCGGTCAAGTCGAAATCGATGGTGAGCGAGGAATGCGCGCTCAACGACGCCCTCGAAGCCGCTGGCGTGCAGGTGGTCGAAACCGACCTGGGTGAATACATACTGCAATTGGCGAAAGAGGCGCCGTCGCACATCGTGGCGCCGGTAGTACACAAGAGCAAGGAGGAAGTCTCGGATTTATTCGAAGAGAAACACCAGCTTGCGCGTAAATCCGGCATCCCGGAGTTGTGCCGCGAGGCGCGCGAAATGCTGCGCCCGCATTTTGTCAGCGCAGACATGGGGATCTCCGGCGCGAACTTCGTCATTGCTGAAACCGGTTCGACGCTGATTGTCACCAACGAAGGCAACGGACGCATGGTGACGACGCTGCCGCGCATTCATGTAGCGATCACCGGTATCGAAAAAGTGGTGCCGACGCTGGAAGATATTTCGACATTGATTCGTGTGCTGCCGCGTCATGGCACGGGGCAGACGATCACGAATTACGTTTCGGTGACGACGGGGCCGCGACGCCAGGGTAACGATGGCCACCCTGGTGACCAAGGCGATACCGACGGACCAGAGCATTTTCACATTATTCTGCTTGACGGCGGACGCACCAAGCTGCTCGGCGGCGATATGCAGGATATGCTGCGCTGTATCCGCTGCGGCGCGTGCATGAATCATTGCCCGGTGTATCAAAGCGTGGGCGGGCATGCGTACGGCTGGGTGTATCCGGGCCCGATGGGATCGATACTGACGCCGACGTATGTGGGATTGGAAAACGCGGTTGATCTGCCGAACGCCTCGACGCTGTGCAATCAATGCGGTGTGGTGTGCCCGGTAAAAATTCCGCTGCCCGATTTGATGCGAAAATTGCGCGAACGCCAATTCGAGCAAAACTTGAAGCCGCGCGCGGAAACCTGGGGTCTTGCGCTATGGCGTTGGGCTGCGCAACGCCCGAAAATTTATGCGATGCTTACCAAAATTGCCGCGCGCGTGCTGGCGGTGATGGGCAGCAGCGACCGGTTGATACATAAGCTACCACTCGGCAGCGGATGGACCAACGGGCGAGACCTGCCTGCGCCAACAGGACCACAGGGCAAAACATTCAGAGAACTCTATCAGGAACGCCGGAGCCAGTAATGAATAAACTTGTTGAAAAACAGATAGTTGCGAATATTCCACTATGGATCAATAACAAGCCCGCCGTAGCAAGCAGCACGCGCGCGGGTGACATCACCAACCCCGCGACAGGCGCAATAACGGCGCGCGTGCCGCTGTGCAACGAAGCGGATATCGACACTGCGGTGGCCGCAGCGAAAGCGGCATTTCCCGCGTGGCGCGACACGCCGCCGCTGCGCCGCGCGCGCATTCTGATGAAATATCGTGAACTGATCGATGCGCATCGCGACGAACTGGCGGCGTTGATTACCGCCGAGCACGGCAAGACGCTGAGCGATGCCGGTGGCTCGGTGCAGCGCGGGTTGGAAGTGGTCGAGTTCGCGATGGGTATTCCGCATCTGATTAAAGGCGAGCACAGCGAGGAGGTCGGTACCGGCGTCGATTGTCATTCGCTGCGTCAGCCGCTGGGCGTGTGCGCGGGGATTACACCGTTTAATTTTCCGGCGATGGTGCCGCTGTGGATGTACCCGGTGGCGATTGCCTGCGGCAATACGTTCGTGTTGAAGCCTTCGGAGAAAGTGCCTTCGACCGCGATGCGGCTTGCCGAGTTATTCAAGGAAGCGGGATTGCCTGACGGCGTGTTCAACGTGGTGCATGGCGACAAGCAGGCGGTCGATGCGCTGCTGAATCACGCGGATATCAAGGCGATTTCGTTTGTGGGGTCGACGCCGATTGCGAAATACATCTACGAGACCTGCGCAAAATCCGGCAAGCGCGTGCAGGCGCTGGGCGGTGCGAAAAACCACGCGGTGGTGCTGCCCGACATGAACAACGCAGCCGATCTCGATTTCGTGGCCGACTCGCTGATCGGTGCAGGCTATGGCTCGGCGGGCGAGCGCTGCATGGCGATTTCGGCGGTGGTGGCGGTGGGCGATATCGGCGATGCTTTGGTCGCGACCATCCAGAAAAAAGCCTCGGTACTGCGTATCGGGCCGGGCGCGGGCAAGGTCGATGGCAAGGAACCTGACATGGGGCCGCTCGTCACCCAGGTGCATCGCGATAAAGTCGCGGGCTATGTCGATAAAGGCGTAGCCGAAGGTGCAAAGCTGGTGCTCGACGGACGCACGTTTAAAACCGAGCAGGGATTTTTTCTCGGTGCGTCGCTGTTCGATAACGTGCGCGCGGATATGAGCAT
>JBEBHE010000070.1:0-16862 GCA_040081205.1 Burkholderiales bacterium
TCACCGCGTCTTCAGTCCGAAGGGTGACCCCTACGACACCGTGTACGATTTCAAGGTGGTGGCGCGGGAGAATAAGACCGTTCCCGCCGGGACTTTCGACGCCTTTCGCATCGAAGGCTCGGGATGGACAAGGGGTGCTGTCGGTAGTATCCAGCTGCGATCCCGATATTGGGTTGCGCCCGAAGTAAGGCGGTTTATCGAGGCGTATTTTTGGCAAAAGCACTCCGCAGGCAAAGTGCTGGAAAACAAGCGCGTGCAGCTGATGTCGTTCACCCAAACGTAAATCGGCGCCTATGCGGGCGGTGCGCTATCGATTTGTTTCGCCTTGCTTGTAACTTCGCGAATTTCGTCGCGCCGCTTCAGCCACCAGGCGTAGGTGCGCGGCAATAAATCGTGGTAATTCGGCACACCCAATTCGCGCGCGGCATGCACCGTCCAATAAGGATCCCACAGAAACTCACGCGCGATCGCGATCAAATCCGCGTCGCCGTTTTGCAGAATTTGTTCCGCGTGATGCGCTTCGGTAATTAAACCGACTGCAATGGTTTTTATGGCGGCCTCGGCACGCACATGTTTGGAGAACGGCACATGGTAACCGGGCGTGCGGGGCACCAGTGTTGCCGTGCCTGCCCCACCAATGCCGCCTGACGACGTGGTGATCACTGCAATGCCGCGTGCTTTGGCTTCGCGCGCGAGGGTTACCGTGTCGTCCAACGTCCACGCGTTGCCGCTGCCATCGACCGCCGACACGCGCAGAAATACGGGCTTGTCTTTCGGCCAGACGCTGCGCACCGTCTCGATGACTTCCATGCAAAAACGCATGCGGCCTTGCAGATCGCCGCCATAACCATCACTACGCCGGTTTACCAACGGCGACAAGAATTGATGAATCAAATAACCGTGTGCGCCGTGAACTTCAACAACGTCATAGCCGGCGTCGACCGAACGCCATGCGGCTTCACGCCAGTGCGCAACCACTTCAGCGATTTCTGTTTTCGATAACGCATGCGGCAAAGGCGCTGTTGCACCGGCGGGCGCCGCGCTGGATGAAATGGTAGTCCACGGCGCTTCGCCGTGCGTTGCGTCTTCGGCGGTGAGCGGCCGATAGCCGTCCCACGGCGGGCACCCGGAACCCTTGCGCCCGCCATGCCCCAGTTGTATTGCGGGTGCCGCGCCATGCGTGCGAAGAAAATCGTTGATGCGGCGATATTGCGTGAGGTGCCGGTCGTCGTAGATACCCGCGCAGTGATAGGACTTTCGCCCGCGATCTTCGACAGCCGTTTCTTCGCAAAATATCAGGCCTGCGCCGCCCATGGCGAATTGACCCAGATGTACCAGATGATAGTCCCCAGGACCGCCATCACTTTCGGAGGCGTACTGGCACATCGGCGACACCACCACGCGATTGCGCAGGGTGATGCCACCCAGTTTCATTGGCGTAAACAGCAGCGGCGGTGCGGATGCGGACAGGATTGTCATGCGAGCGTTTCTATGAAGGCGGGCCATGGATATTTTAACGGAACGCCGCTACGGCGCAGTGTGCTGTGCGTTTTTTCCGGGCCAGAGTAAAATAGACGCCTCTCGGGCCCTTAGCTCAGTTGGTTAGAGCAGCGGACTCATAATCCGTTGGTCGATGGTTCAAGTCCATCAGGGCCCACCAAACAATCAAGTACTTACGAAAGCAACAAGTTCAGCCCTGTGCTGAATTTGTGCCTAGAAGGTTATCTACAACCTCGGCGCGTTTAGCAAGATGCGCCGGGGAGAGATGTGCGTAGCGTCTTACCATCTCCGCACTTTCCCACGCTCCCATTTCCTGAATGTCGCTTATCGGCACGCCATTCTGCGCGAGCCAACTTGCCCAAGTATGCCGAAGGTCATGCCATCGGAAATTGGTAATTTCCGCTTCCTTCAATGCTTGTCGCCATGCTCGCGTGTTGGCCCATGCAATCGGTTTGCCACGAAACGTAAACACTCGATTGGGATGCTTTCCAATCTGACTTCGAAGCACGTTTAAAGCAGTCTCATTCAGTGAAACGTGAATATCCCTTCCAGCCTTGGCCTGATCAGCGTGTATCCAAGCAACTTTTCGTTGCATGTCCACCTGCGACCATTCCAGTTTCAGCACATTCGCTTGCCTCAAGCCGGTTGCAAGAGCAAATGTGACCAATTCCCGCTGATGCTCGGACAACAGGGAGAGCAGCTTCTGCGCTTGCTCGGGTGTTATCCACCTGATCCGTCGTTTCGGTTCAGGATATAGCCTCAAAAACGGACTACGATCAATCCACTCCCACTCTCGTTCAGCCCTCCGCAGAATTGCCCTGATAAGCGCAATAAATCGGTTTGCCGTAGAGCAAGAAGCCTGCTTTCGCTTGATTTCAGCAATTTCCGTCACTCTATCTCGCGTGACTTCATTCAAAAGTTTCATGGACAGATGTTGCTGAAGCCACTTGACCATCGCCACGTCTGAATGATGCGACTTCTTATGTTGCGTTTCCTGAAGCCACCGGTAAGCGGCTTCATCCCAGGTGCGCGCAGGCTTGTGGCCCAGCTTCGCAACCCGCCACGATTCGGCTTTTAGCTTGTCGTGGTATTCCCGCGCGGCTTGTTTGTCTTCTGTCTGAGCAGACTGTCTAACAAATTCGCCGCGCGGCGTGGTGAAACGAACCCACCACGTATTTCCGCGTTTGTAGATTGACATAATTGACTCCCGTCACCTACCAACGCTTGCCGGGGTGAAGCATACCGCGAGCGTAAGTAAGCAACAAGATCATCCTCAATAAATACCCATCGTTTCCCTGCTTTAGCGCCCGGAACAATTCCGGTTTTTACTTTCTTGCGCAGTTCCTCCGCGTTCATCTTGAGGAATGCTGCGGCTTCCGGCAGATCAAGCGTTTTCATTTAGGCAATTCAGCTCAGTGACAACGGTAATGGCGTTTCCCACCGCGCCGGACTTTGCGAGCGAGGGGCGCCGCCCGCCGGCCACCGTGGAAAACGCCACAGGTTTACTGTTCGCACTGCGAACACCCAAGTTATCGTCCAATGTAAACCGCGACGATGCGCTCACGCCCATGTCCGAGCTCCTCACTGATGGTGAGCCGCGCCTGACGATCCTGGCATTTCTGGTCCAGCGTTAGCTGTTTTGAGGTTGGCCCACCTTGTGCCGGACATAGCCAGCCGGTCAGTTCCCGATAGCGCTCTTGCGCATAGTGGTGGCGGTGTCCGTGCACATGAAAGATTCCAGCGGCCTGACACTGCGCCTTGAAGCGATTCATTTGCTCTTTGTAGGACTTGTCGGCTGGAATAAGACTTTCTTTGCCGACAAGTTGTTTGGCTTCTTCCAATACCGCCCGCTGCCGTTCATTCAGGATCGGGATTTCGCGCGCTCGTCCGCCCTTGGTCCAGGTATCCTTGAGAGAGAGTCGGTCACCGCAGTCGGCCCAGTCGGGACGAATCTTGATGGACTCCTCCAGGCGAAGCCCAAACGCCGCCTGCAGTTTCAGGGAGAACTGTGTATACGGATCGGTAACCTTGCCCAGGTCACCGCTGGTCAGTGTTCTGGACTTGTCGAGGTTGGTGACGTACTGGCGTCTGGCGATACCGTAGTGCTCATTGTCGCGCGCCATGACATTGCGCTTGTTCACCTTCTCCGCCCACCACCGTAGTTCCGTCATCCGGTTTTTGATGGTGCCGACGGACAGACCTTGGGATTTCCACAGTTCTACCAGCGCCGTCACATGCTTGGGTTTCAGACTGGTCGCTCGCATATCCCGGAACCCCAGCTCATGCAACTGGTTGGCGATCTGGGTCAGGATGGCCTCTCTCGCATGCCGGGTGGCGTAGCTGCCGTCGTGGTTGCGCTGGCACAGTTGTTTCAGTTCGTAGTTCAGGTCTCTCACAGGGTTCCTCAATTCAGGGTTTCACGTGAATCGATTTTCACGTGAGTCAATAAAAAAGTGGGCGACCCACCCCTACAAAAGTGAGGGGGGATGGACCGGAAAAGGATTTTTATTTGCAGGGAGAGGCCCATTTCTCTGGTTGCAGCAGGCAACCGTGCAACCCGTGGCATGCGCCGGAGGTGCTGTCCCCTTGCCGTCGATATGCAGTCGGAAATGCAGTCGAAGTGCGGCCTTTCCGCAGTCAAAATGCAGTCTGTTTGCAGTCGATATGCAGTCTTCATACCGTGCCTCACCGTACTTCGTCCTTTCAATCCGTTTGCTCGTCCCTTAAATCCATTACTTTTGGTGTGTGCTGCATTTCAGGTCAGTGTTACTGTCCGGCTCCATGCCTTGGCATGGGAGCGCTACGAGGGACCTCAGGACACCACTCCCGGTTTGTGTCGTTGTTTTTGCTGCTTGCCTGCCCGACACGGCATTGGCATCGATGGCGCCTCCTGTTGGAGATGCTGACCATCGCTGAGTCGTAACCCACGACTCACGGGTTGCGCTGGAGAGGCGCGGTACCAGACGCCCGACAAGACGGGCAGGGACGAACCGCATTGCACGGTTCACAGAATGTGATGGGCCAGAACGGCCTATCACTACTGACGGTCATTACAAAAACCACTACTTAAATGCTTGATGACGCAGAGATTCCACGCGTCGTCACTAGCAGCTGGCGCTGTCTAGTTACGACGCGCGCTGGCCCAGATGACTGGCGCAGAAGTGCTAACGGAGGCTGGCGCTGGGCATGACGATGGAGACCATCGCCGCCACTTGGCGCAGCTATATTTGACAGAATGCCGGCTCCATAGAACCGAGACGGCATCTTTGACGTGCTACAGAATAACCAGGCGAATGAATCGCCATCACGTGCTGACTTTGCCGCACGCACAGACGCACGTGTGGCGATACTTCACTTACCAATACCTCCGACCTTGCGGCCACCGGTGTTTCAGGAGATCTGTCCGGCTTTGGTACTGCGGTACTACAGGCGATGCTTAACGCGCATCAATCGGGCTAACTCAGCCAGCGAAAAACCGATGCTGTCCAGTGATGTCCAAAGAAACTCTTTGTAATCCGCTGGATGTGCGAGATGGCAAAAATAACCCTCTCGCATTTGGCGGTTTGACTTTGCGCCAGAAAAAAAGTTTCAACGATATATGCTGCTTGGGTTAAGTCTGTTCGACGGAAATTATTTTCGTAAGTTTATCAGCCACACGACTGTTCGCACTGCGAACAGTCCCACTATGCCCGTCGCTCGGGGTGGGCGTCAGCTGCGAAAGGAATCGGAATGGCTGCGCCCTTAAGATGTCAAGTTTGCCAAACTTCCAGAAAGAACTCCCGAGTTGCCTGGCTAGTTTGAACGGCTGCTTGAAAGAAAAATGAATAGCCGCTTACGAAAAATCTCAATGACAGCAAACGGAAATTCTGAATGGGTCATATCGACCGGACGCGCAAGGCGGGTTCCTTGAGTGGCAGCTATGCGAAGTACAACGGACTCTCGCTCGCCATGCTGGAGTCGGGCGAGGTCAAATCGCTCAGGGGAATCGCCGAGCGCGTGAAGATCGACAACAGTTACGTGAGTCGGATGGTGAATTTGACCAACCTCGCGCCGGACATCGTCGCTGCCATCCTGGACGACAGCCTGCCGAACGACATCACGCTATTCGCTCAGGTGGTGGATCCGCCGGCGTTGTGGGAGGAGCAGCGGGGCCGTATTGAGGAGGCAACAGACGGGGCTGCGCACGCCGGCACTACGGGAGCCTCGAACTTCGGCTAAGCAGCGGACAGCGGTCACTGGCCATAGGTGGAGGTACTCTCGTACCCGGGCCAATAGCGGTTACTCCTTGTTATTTGAATTTCGTAATGAATAGTCATCGAGAGTGAGGAGTTTTCACTAAAGACTCGTGCGTTTGACTACCCGATGGTTAGGGGGAAAGAGTTCTTGGCAGTGAAAAAGGGGGGTTAAAATGCCTATCCACTCCCAGCCCGTGCTGTCGCATTGCCCCCTTGACGCCGGCAGCTTACTTGCGTGACCATGTAAAAATATTGAAGCAAACCACGGCGTAAACGGCCGCGGCCGGTCGCGGGTTGTTCCGGCGCGATTGTGCGGCCAGCGGCAAAACTCAAGGCGCAACCATGACGAGCAGCACGCAGCGCACTGACGGGTCACCTCTCTCGGGCGACCTGTGGGGCGGGCTGGCGGCGATGCTGGTGGCGCTGCCCTCGGCAATCGCGTTCGGCGTGCTGATCTACACCGCGATCGGGCCGGGCTACGCGGGCGAAGGCGCACTG
The DNA here is from genome assembly GCA_040081205.1 of Burkholderiales bacterium. Lineage (GTDB taxonomy): Bacteria > Pseudomonadota > Gammaproteobacteria > Burkholderiales > SG8-41 > UBA5216. The sequence goes on from JBEBHE010000070.1 coordinate 6,234, forward strand.
GCCGGCATTCTCGGCGCAGCGGCGCTGGGCATCATCGCGCCGCTGGTGAGCCGCAACGGCGGCTTCATCACCGCGCCGTGCGCGCCCGCCGCAGCGGTAATGGCGGCGCTCGCCGCCCAGTTCGCCGCCAGCGGCGAGTTCACGGTCGAGCGCATCACGAGCAGCACATTGCCGTGAATTTGCAAATCCTCGGCAACCTTCGCCTTTGACACCCCCGGTTGCAGCGCTTGTCTCACCGCCTCAGCCTTGAACTCCGCCGTGAATCGCCTTCTCTGCATTTGACACCTCCGATAAGATCGTTAACTTACCAAATGTGTCCGGGAAATCGGGTGAAGCCCATTAGCAGTGGTTTTTTCAGTGACGGGGGTGAGTGACGGCCACCTACGCAATACCTTCGGGTCAACGTTGCCAAGAAAATTGGGGTGCTACCAGCACTGTCCGCTTTACGGGACAAGGGTGACAAATTCGGTGAATTTCTAAGCCTTTCCCATTGGGCAAAAGTCGGCCAGGAACTGTCCTAGGCTGACGGAATCGCGATGCCTAAAAGCGACCGTTCCAAGGCTGCTATAGTGAAAACCTCATTTTGCGAAGCCTACAATTACTCTTTTCGATTCGAATTTGGCGAGCAAATAAAATTCGTAAGCTGCGGAATATGTAAATTAATTGCGCCAAATCAATACCGGTCGGCACACGATGCACCAACATTTCAACAATTCGTGGCGAAAATATATAAAACGCAATTAAAACAGATGCTTATGCGGATCCAGTCGATCGCGGTATTATAAACAAATGATTCGAGTCGCCCTTATTCGTCGGCTATTCTTGAACATCGCCATTTTCATATTGGTGACGTGCCAGACCTCTGCCGCTGCCCAAGGATGCGTGAGCGCGATGTCAACGCTGGCAACCGAAGCAGAAGCGGCGGCACCCTGTCACCAAACCGCAGACAGCCATAGCGATACCAGCCGGCAGCGTGACTGCCAACCGCGATGCCAGTCGCGCGATGCGTCGTTCGAGACTGCAAAAATTCATCTGCCGGCGATTGATAATTTGCCGCTGGCAGCGGTTTTCGGCATGTTGCCGGCGCCGATTACTGCTTGCGCTGCGCCGAATGATCCCATTGCCGAACGTGCCGCGCCGCCACCACTCATACTGGTTTACTGCCGCCTGCTGATTTAATCCCCTCCGCAATCCTGCCGGTGCATTACCGGCATCGTCCCATTGACGAACTTGCGGAGGTTTTATGCATTATTTATTGTTGTTAAGGGTGGTCGCTCGACTGCCTGTCCTGTTGCTTATTACATTGGCTGCCAGCGGATCCTGCATGGCAGCTGAGCCGCCCCTTTCGCTGGTGGAAGCCCTGCGCATCGCGACTCGCGATTCTGCGCTGCTTGCCGCGCAACGTTCCGCCATCCAGGCTGCGCAAGAAGGCACGGTATTCGCGCGTGAGTTGCCTGATCCCAAGCTCAAGCTCGGTGTCGACAACTACCCAATAGACGGCCCGGACCGATATAGCGTTACGCGCGATTTCATGACCATGCGCCGCATTGGCGTAGCACAGGAGTTTCCGCGAGCGGAGAAGCGCGAGATCAAGGGCCGTCGCGCCGAGCATCAGCTCGCTCGCGAGCAGGCGCTTCTTGGAGATGCACAAGCTGCATTGCGGCGCGACGTTGCCGTTGCGTGGATGGAGCGGTATTACGCCGAGCTGATGGCGAAAGTAGTTGACGAAAAATACGCGGAAACCATGCTGCAGCGGGACGCACTGCAAGCGGGCGTGGCCGCCAGCCGCACTACGCTTTCGGAGCGGATTGCGCTGGATGCGACTTTGCAGATGCTGCTTGATCGCCGCGCCGAATTCGACAAACAGGCGGCGCGCGCGCAAGCCATGCTTTCGCGCTGGCTGGGCGAGGGGGCGCGACGGCCGCTTGCGCCGCTGCCGGACTTTGTGGCGGCTGGTCCCGCACCGGCGTATCCGCAACCCGATGGTGCGGATGCTCACGCACCCCGGCATCCCCATCTGCAATCGCTGGAACGGCAGATTGATGTCGCGCAGAGCGAAGCCGATCTCGCGAAAGCGGCAACCAAGCCCGATTGGGGAATGGAAGTGAGCTACGCGCAGCGCGGTCCCACTTACAGCAACATGCTAACGGTGCAGGTGTCTATCGATCTGCCGTTGTTTGCCGACCGGCGCCAGAACCGCGAGGCCGCAGCACGCCTCGCGCAGGTGGAGCAAGCGCGTGCGCTGCGCGAGGATGCACTGCGCCAGCATCTCGCTGAGGCGGCCACTGCACAAGCGGAATTGGACGTGGCAACCAAGCGACTGAAACGCTTCGATGATGCGCTGCTGCCACTGGCACGCGACAATGTGACACTTGCACTCGCAACCTATCGCGGCGGTATCAGCACGCTCGCCACCCTTCTGGAAGCGCGGCGCATGGAGATCGATCTGCGCTTGCAGAAATTACAGCTTGCCGCCGAACTGGGGCGTGCCCGCGCGCAGCTCATCTATTTTATGCCTGAGGAGTCTGCGAAATGAAGCGTCAAACATTCGTATTGATACTGATTGGCCTGGTGATAGCTGCCATCGGCGCAGCGGGCGGCTACTGGTTCGCCACGCGCCGTATGCACACTGACCCTGCTGCACCAGCAACCATGCCAGCGACGGCTGCACCGACACCCGGAAAATCCGAACCTGCCACTGGCCGCCGTGTGCTCTATTGGCACGACCCTATGACGCCGGGTCCGAAATTCGACAAGCCCGGCAAGTCGCCCTTCATGAACATGGACCTGGTGCCGGTCTATGCCGACGCAGCCGCCGATAATGGCAAGGTGACGATCAGTGCGCGTACTGCGCAGAACCTCGGCATTCGCATCGTTGAAGTGAAAGAAGCCCGCATACCCATGGGCTTTGCCACCACCGGTGCGGTGAGCGTAGACGAACGCTCACTCAGCACGGTACAGGCTCGCGTCAACGGCTATATCGAGAAGCTATATGTGCGCGCACAGTACGATGTGGTGGCGCGCGGGCAAGCGCTTGCCGAAGTCTACTCACCGGAATGGCTGGCTGCACAGGAGGAGTATCTCGTGCTCAAGCGCAGTACGCAGCCTGGCGCGGAGTCGATCGCGCAGGCTGCGCGATCGCGTCTCGTACTGCTCGGCGTATCAGAAGTCCAGATTCAGCGCATCGAGAAAGCAGGTAAACCGGAATCGCGCGTGACGCTTTACGCGCCAAACGAGGGCGTGGTGTGGGAGATAGGCGCGCGCGAGGGGATGGCGGTAAATCCTGGTGTGTCTCTGTTTCGCCTTGCGAGCCTCGGTTCGGTATGGGTAAACGCCGAAGTGCCGGAGACAGAGGCGGCGCTGGTGCGTCCCGGCACGCAGGTGACGGCGCGGGCAACGGCGCTGCCGGATACGGTTTACAAGGGCATGGTCGCAACGCTGTTGCCCGATGTCAACGCCGCCACGCGCACGATCAAGGCGCGCATCGTGCTTGCCAATCCCGGTGGACGGCTGAAGCCCGGCATGTTCGTGAAGGTGGAGTTTGGCGGCGAGGCCAAGCCGATGTTGACCGTCCCTGCCGAAGCGGTGATACATACCGGCAAACGTAGCGTAGTCATCATCGCCGGAGACGGCGGTAAGTTCCAGCCGGTTGATGTCGAAACCGGGCGCGACAACGGCGACAGGATGGAAATTCGCAAGGGTTTGGTTGCCGGACAGAAAGTGGTCTCTTCCGGGCAGTTTCTAATCGATTCTGAATCAAGCCTTAAAACGACGTTGAGCCGCCTTGAATCGGTTAAGGATCCCGCGACGGGACCGTCCGACAATGCTGTGAAGAACACGCAACACGCGGGAAGCGGCAGGGTCAATCAGATCGATGTCAAGGATGGCACGCTGGAGATTAGCCACGGACCTATGCCGACACTCAAGTGGCCGGCGATGACCATGAACTTCCGCATCAAGGACAAAGCACAGTTGAACGGGATCAAACCGGGCGACGAGATCGAATTCCAGGTTGGCGGCGAGCCCGACAAGGAGGGCGACTACCTGATCACTCGCATTGCGCCACGGAAGCAGGGGACGGCAAAATGATCGCACGGCTCATACGCTGGTCGATCACCAACCGTTTTCTGGTGCTACTGGCTACCCTCATGGTAACGGCATGGGGAGTGTGGTCAATGGGCAAGACACCACTGGATGCGATTCCCGATCTGTCCGATGTGCAGGTAATCATCCGCACAACCTGGCCGGGGCAGGCACCGCAAATTGTCGAGGACCAGGTGACCTATCCCCTCACCACGACGATGCTGTCGGTGCCGGGAGCAAAGGCCGTGCGCGGCTATTCATTCTTCGGCGACTCCTTCGTCTACGTGTTGTTTGAGGACGGTGTCGATCTTTACTGGGCACGTTCGCGCGTGCTGGAGTATCTGAATCAGGTGCAGGGCAGGCTGCCGCGAGCGGCAAAGGCCGCGCTGGGGCCGGATGCCACCGGTGTGGGCTGGATTTACGAATACGCGCTGGTTGATCGCAGCGGTCGCCATGATCTGAGCCAGTTGCGAGCGTTGCAGGACTGGTTTCTCAAGTACGAACTGAAAAGCGTAGCCAATGTTGCCGAGGTGGCTACGGTTGGCGGTATGGTGCGCCAGTACCAGATCGTGCTTAATCCCGACCGTCTGCGAGCGTATTCGATTCCGGTATCCCGCGTGATTCAGGCGGTAAAGAATGCCAATCAGGAAAGTGGCGGTTCCGTGCTGGAACTGGGTGAAGCCGAATACATGGTGCGCACCCACGGCTATCTCAAATCGCTCGATGATTTCCGTGCGATACCCATTGCGCTGGGTGATGCCGGCACTCCGGTGCTGCTGAAAGACGTGGCACGCGTGCAGGTAGGACCAGAAATGCGCCGTGGCATAGCCGAACTCGACGGGGAGGGTGAGACCGTCGGCGGGATCATCGTCATGCGCCAGGGCAAGAATGCGCTGGAAACGATAGCTGCGGTCAAAGCCAAGCTTGATGCGCTGAAACCCGGGCTGCCGCCAGGGGTTGAAATTGTGCCGACATACGACCGCTCCGGATTGATACAGCGCGCCATCGACCATCTGCGGGACAAGCTCATTGAAGAGTTTATCGTCGTTGCACTGGTATGCATCGTATTTTTGTTTCATCTGCGCTCCAGTTTTGTTGCCATTATTACGCTGCCGCTGGGCGTGTTGATCGCTTTCATCGTTATGCGCTATCAGGGCGTAAACGCAAATATTATGTCCCTGGGTGGTATCGCCATCGCCGTCGGTGCGATGGTAGACGCTGCGGTGGTGATGATCGAGAATGCGCACAAACACCTTGAATCCTGGCGTCACGCCCATCCCAACGAAACGCTGGCAGATGCCGAGCGCTGGCGTTTGATTGGTGACGCGGCAGCCGAAGTCGGGCCCGCATTGTTCTTTAGCCTGCTGGTGATCACACTCTCGTTCATACCGGTGTTTGCGCTTGAGGCGCAGGAGGGACGGTTATTCTCGCCGCTGGCATTCACCAAGACCTATTCCATGGCAGCGGCAGCTGCGTTGTCGGTGACGCTGGTGCCGGTATTGATGGGCTACTGGATACGTGGCCGGATTCCAGAAGAAAAATCGAATCCTCTTAACAGACTAATGATCGCGATATACCGGCCATTGCTGAGCGCGGTATTGCGCTTTCCACGCAGCACCCTGGTAATCGCCAGTGTGCTGCTCATGGTCAGTGCCTATCCCGCTTTGCAACTGGGCGGGGAGTTCATACCGCCGCTCGACGAAGGGGATTTGCTGTACATGCCGACCGCTTTGCCCGGCCTGTCCGCAGGCAAAGCGTCCGAAATCCTGCAACTGACGGACCGGCTGATTAAAACCGTTCCGGAAGTGGCAAGTGTCTTCGGCAAAATTGGCCGTGCCGAGACCGCCACCGATCCTGCGCCGCTGGAAATGGTTGAAACCACCATTCAATTCAAACCCAAAGGTGAGTGGCGACCGGGCATGACACCGGAGAAGTTGATCGAGGAACTCGACCGCATCGTCAAAGTACCTGGCCTCACCAATATATGGGTACCGCCGATACGCAATCGCATCGACATGCTCGCCACCGGCATCAAAAGCCCGCTCGGCATCAAGGTGTCTGGTCCTGACCTCGCGCAGATCGAGCGCGTGACGCAGGACATTGAGCGCGTGGTGAAGGATGTGCCGGGTGTGTCTTCGGCACTGGCCGAGCGGCTCACGGGCGGGCGTTACATCGACGTGAAAATAGACCGGCTGGTGGCGGCCCGCTATGGCCTGAATATTGTTGATGTCCAGGACATTATTTCAGCAGCGATAGGTGGCGAGAACATAGGCGAGACTATCGAGGGGCTACAGCGCTTTCCGATCAATGTACGCTATCCGCGAGAGCTGCGCGACTCGATGGAGGCGCTGCGTAGCCTGCCTGTTGTCACTGAACGTGGCGCGCAGATTCCACTCGGATCGCTTGCGCAGTTTGAGTTCGTGGATGGCCCGCCGATGCTGAAGAGCGAGAACGCACGGCTCTCGGGCTGGGTGTATGTCGATTTGCGTGGCCGCGATCTGCAATCGGTGGTTAACGATGCGCAAAAGGTAGTGCGCGAACAGGTGAAGCTCCCTGCAGGCTACTCGGTGTCGTGGTCGGGCCAGTTCGAATTTCTGGAGCGTGCCAAGAAGCGCCTGGCTCTGGTCATTCCTTTCACGCTGGCGATTATTTTTGTGTTGCTGTATCTAACGTTTCATCGTGCCGATGAGGCGCTGCTTATCATGGCAGCAGTGCCATTCGCGCTGATCGGCGGCTTCTGGCTAATGTGGTTTTTGGGCTACAACATGTCGGTCGCTGCAGCAGTTGGCTTCATAGCACTGGCTGGCGTTGCAGCGGAATTTGGCATCATCATGCTGCTCTATCTGCGGCAGGCACTTGAGAAGCGTATCGCCGCCGGCGAGACGCCCAACGTGCAAATGGTGGTAGACGCCATCACCGAGGGAGCGGTGCTGCGCGTGCGGCCCAAAGCGATGACTGTCGCAGTGATACTCGCCGGCCTGTTACCGATCATGTGGTCGAGCGGCACTGGTGCCGAAGTCATGCAGCGCATTGCGGCACCTATGGTCGGCGGCATGATCACGGCACCGCTACTGTCGATGTTGGTCATACCTGCTGCGTATCTGCTGATGCGTCGCAAAGTAGCAAAATGATAAGAGCCTGGCACGTGAAAATATTCCAGAAATACGCCCATAAACCACTTGGGTCAGGTTGTCGCTGTTCCAAGGGAGTCCAGTAATGAGGATAGATTTACAGACTCAGCGCTACGCGCTTCTTGCGCTCGCTGCAGCGGTGAACCTTAATTTAGAACGCGTAGCTCAGGCCGATGCCTGCACCCCAATTGGGAACCGCATTGCTCAATCCTTTGAACACGCTGCCGTTCAGCCGTACCGCTTTGGTTAACCGATGCGACACGTAGGTAGATACTTCTTGCACCGATGGTCCGCCGCTGCGTGCCGAACTGGCATGATCATAGGAAACGCCAATCGTGGTTTCGGGCGTGACCTTGTAACCGCCACCGAGAGCGCCGTACCATACGTTACGCAACGAAATGCCATTAGGGTCTCCCAGCCACTTGTAACCCAAACCAGCGTTGAAGTAGAACTTGCCCATCGATTTTTCGGCTTCAAATTGCAACGCGTAATCGTTTTTTCCAGAGCCCAGACCGCGCGACTCGCTCGCCGTGGCGAATTTAATTTTGCCGGTTACGTCAAGCAGCAAGCCGTTTGAATTAATGGCGTTGTATGTCGCCGCCGCAACGATGTCGCCAAACCCTTCTTCGGTTCTACGTACTGGTACCACAATAGTGCCACCGCCAGCGGTAACCACAGTCGTTGTAGTTCCTGCGCAAGGGCCATTGTCCTCAGGCCTGCTTGCGCCGCCGCGGTTGTCGGCAGCACATCCAAAGACACCTATACTTCCGCCAGAGCTGTTCGCCGATCCGCCTGACGAACCGTTACTGTCGCCACCAGATCCGCCAATGCCGCCGATGCCGCTTGGAATGACAACACCAGTTCCCGAAATGTGCAGCCAGGGCACTGACACTTTGACGGTTACCGGGCCGCTGGTGTATTTGGCATGAATTGGCACGCTGGTGATGGTGGTCCGATCTACGCCGCCGTACTTGCCACTGGAGTAGTCGGAGCCTATCCCAAACGAAAATCCGTCTGCATGGCACCACGCTGGCACAATAAAGACTGCTGTCGAAGCAATCAGAGCACGACTCATTAATGCTTTCAAGATACCCCCCATTTCCGTTTTTTTTGACGAAGTGCTTATCTCGCTTTGCTTATGGTTTGTTCGACGTTTGTCGTCGATTCGGCTATTGATTAATATAGTGCTAATTGTTGCATGCAAGGCCTTAATGATTTGTGAAGACGCGCGGCCAGCGCACTGCACAATGTTAATAATATTAACGTCGGGTACCTCGCGTACCGCTGCCGGAGCCACTGCTCGATCCAGTGCTGCGGCTGGAACCTGATGTGCCAGAATGCGAACTTCCCGAATTCGATCTGCTGGAACCAGAACTGCTGGAATTGGACCCGCTCGAACCGGAATTGCTGGAGTCCGAACGACCCGAATTCCCGGAACCCGAATTGCCAGAATGACTGTCACTACCGGAGTTATTCCGATCACTGTTATCTTGTGAATTACCGCCACCGTCGCGTCCCGAGCCAGAATCCGCATTGCCACGCGAATTGTTCGAACTGCCGCGCGGACTTTCGCCGCTTGTGTTTTCGGAACGCTGCAAGATGACGCGATCCGCCAGCCAGGCATCGCCAACGCGGCGAACCTCAACCTGCACTTTTCGGCCGACCTCCAGATCGCGGTCATTGCCGCCATTGATGCGCACCTGCGCCGATAGTTGCAGGGTGACGGCTCCCACGCTTATCTGATTTCCACGCTGATTTGTCACATAACCTTCGACGATGGCGCGTTGCGCGCGGGATATTGCGTTGTGTACGGGTTGCACTTCTGTGCGGCTTGCCTGCAGCGCGGTGCCATTCCATATGCCCGCGACAAAAACTTCCGTGCCGATCGAAAGCGGTAGGGCGCCTTGTGGCAGATTGACGCGCGTGCCGTTCACGATTGCGGTACCGGCCGCCACGCTCGACACCGTGCCCAACACGCTTGCGCTGGTAGCGGGTGTTGCATCCAAGCGTGACGCGACGACGACGCCGCCGTCCGTGCGCAGGCCACTGACGCGCACCGAAGTGCCGGGCTTGATCGACGCAAGGTCGGGCGCAATGGTGTTGTCCACGCGCACGGTTTGTCCCATCACCTGTAATTCGCGCGCAACCGCGTTGACGCCGGTGACAGGGCCGCTGACCGCGTCGATGGCGCCGATGCCGTTGGCACGTAATTGGCCGCCGACGGTGCGCGCGTGGACTACAACCAGTTGGCCCACTGCCAGATCGCGTGCCGCGGCTGCTTGACCGTTCACGGATACCGGCGTGCGACTGTCGTAGTGAACTTCCACGCCGTTGACGCAAATGCTGGCGAAGCCGGTGATGATGCCCACGACGCCGGTGCCACCCATGCCACCCGATCCGGGTGCGAGGGGCGTAGCCTCGGCCGTGATGCCGGTGCCGCCCATACCGCCTTTGGCGACAGTGCCGGTGCCACCCATGCCGCCGGAACCGGCATCGGGATTGGAGAGCGATGCGCGTGCGCAGATATTTCCCGTTTCGGCGCCATGTGCGGGCGTGACCGCACACGCAACGCTAAAAAGCGCGGTCAGAATAGCGCGGCGAAACACGCTGATCACGCTGTTTGCTCCGCGGGTGCTGCCAATGGTTCCTCCTGCGGCTCTTGATAGAAATACACCCCGAAAGTCATGCGCGTGCGGCGCGCTGGTAGGCTGTCCCTTGTTGCTGCCAGCGCTTCAGCTGCGCGCGCATTGACGCCGCGCAGTGCGCGCATGCCTAATTTGACAGCGGCTTCACTGATCTTGTCGACAGCGTCGGCATCAAGGCCGTCGTAATGCACGCAGCGTTCCAGCATGGAAGGTCGTCCGCCCGATAGGTTGTGTGCTATGGCGGCAGCGTGGTCATGCAGATCGTGACCGAAGTAGAATATTTTTTCGGCGTACCCTTCTTCGGGAATAAAGGCATCGGCTTGCAGGCAAACCTGGCTTTGCTCGTTCAGCGTGGCAATGCCACTGCGCAACCATTCGTCCAGTAACGCGCGCGGGTGCATATCGGTGCTAATGCGCTTGACCAACGTTTCAAAAGATTTTTCACCACCATCCTGCGCAAATCGGGCAAGTGGCTTGGGTAAGCCTTCTTCGTCCACGTAATCGGGGTTGGCATTCCACGCGGCGATGACTTGTGACCCGAGAGATACATCAGGTGGTGCCGCAGATTTTGAATCGGGTGGCGCATGCCGCAGGCGCTTGACGTCCTTGCGATGCACACCAGTCAATAGGCTGACGCGCGAATCGGTTTGACGCTTTTTATCGAGCGCAAATTCGCGATCGGCGATTTCGATGTAGAGGCTTTTAAGCATTTCCGCGGCTGCTGGGTAGTGCAGGCCGCGTGTCAGCATCAGGCGCACAAGGGGTAGCAA
>JBEBHE010000353.1:0-4512 GCA_040081205.1 Burkholderiales bacterium
ACGGGCAAATTGCGGATCTGAAAAAGCGGTTTGTCGTATAGCCCGGGAAATTACATAACTATTTGTTTTTAAATATATTTTTAGAGGTATATCATGGCTAAAGGCTACTGGATCAACGTGTTTCGCGCCATCAAAGACCCGGCGAAAGTCGAGGCCTATCGCAACCTGGCGGGCCCGGCGATGCAGGCCGCGGGCGCCAAGTTTCTGGTGCGCGGCATGCCCGCCAAGACGTACGAGCTGGGCCAGATGGAACGCGTGGTGGTGATCGAATTCGAAAGCGTCGAAAAAGCCATCGCCACGCACGACAGCCCCGGTTACCAAGCCGCGCTGAAAGCACTGGGCGATGGCGCGGATCGCGATCTGCGAATTGTCGAGGGCGTATAACTCACGTCACGACGCGCACAGCCAGACAGTAAAAATGCCGCGATCTCTCGCGGCATTTTTACTGGGGCAGCGAAAACCTCGCGCCTTTAGTCGCCTTTGACGCCCGCTGTCTGCACCACCTTGCGCCAGGTATCGATATCGCGCTTGATAGTCGCGGCAAACTGCTCGGGCGTACCGCCGGCAGGAGACACGCCGTCGGCGGCGAGCTTGTCTTCCATGTCTTTCGCCTTGAGCGCCTTGTTGAGTTCGTTGTTTACGCGATCAACGATGGGGCGTGGCAACCCTTTGGGACCGACCAGCCCGTGCCACAGCACCACGTCATAGTCTTTTACGCCGGATTCGGCGAGCGTCGGCACATCCGGCAATGCGGGCAGACGCTTCGCCGTCGTCACCGCCACGCCGCGCAGCCGTCCCTGCTTTACCACGGGCATCACTACGGCAATACTGCCAAACAGAAACTGCGTCTGACCGGAGATAGTGTCGGTGATCGCCGGGCCTGTACCTTTATACGGAATATGCACAGACTTAATGCCTGCCGTATACAGGAACAGTTCTGTCGCAAGATGCACAATACTGCCTTGCCCGCTCGACGCGTAGCTCAACGCGTTGGGTTTGGCTTTGGCGAGCGCGATCATATCTTTCATGCTCTTGATCGGCAGCGCCGGATTGACCACGACCAGCAGCGGCCCTTGGGAAAACTGGATCACCGGCACGATGTCGTTCACCGGATCGAACCCCAGTTTGTAAATCGCAGGGTTCACCGCATAGCTGCCGGCGATCACGGTGAAGGTGTAGCCGTCCGGCGGCGCCTTGGCGCCGAGTTCAGCGCCCAGCGTGCCGCCTGCGCCGGGCCGATTATCAACAATCACCTGTTGCTTGACGGCTTCAGTTAACTTTTGCGCCGCGACGCGGCCAATGAAGTCGGTGCCGCCGCCCGGTGCGAACGGCGCCACGAAGCGTATGGATTTGGCGGGCCATTGCTGCTGTGCCCACGCACCGGTTGAGGCGGCGATCAGTGCAAGTAGTGCGATACTGCGTTTCATGCTATTCCTTTCGATGATCCTGTTTATGCAAGCGGTGAGTATCTCATGTTTGCACGGCGCACAACGGAAACTCGCGGACAGGCTCACGCATTGCATTGATATAAGCATTTGTTTTTATTAATAATTACCGAGGACTTGCATGGAATTAAAACTCCAGGGCCGCATTGCATTCGTCACCGGTGCCAGCCGCGGCATCGGGCGGGCCATCGCAACCGCGCTCGCCGCAGAAGGCGTGAGTATCGCTTTGTTTGGCCGGGACATTCCGCGCTGCAACGACGTGGCGCTGGATTTGCGCACGCGTTTTCCCGGCACACGCACCGCAGTCATCGAGCTTGACCTTGCCACGCCCAAAGCAATCAAGCCCGCCGTCGAGAAAGCCATCGCTGAACTCGGTGGTGTGGATATTCTCGTCAACTGCGCAGGCGGCGCTTATCGCGGCAGGCTCGAAGAAATTCCCGATGAACTATGGGAAAGCTATTTCGCGATCAAACCGTTGGGATTGATCCGCATGACACGCGAGACGATTCCGTATCTGCGCCAATCCACCCAGGGGCGCGTGATCAACATTTCCGGTACACGCGGACGCGAGCCGCATGGTGTGCAGGTGATGTCCGGGCCGATCAATCTCGGCACCCTCTCCATCACCAAGGCGATGGCAAATGAGTTAGGCAAGGACGGCATCACGGTGAACGCCATCTGTCCCGGCTCCACCGACACCGGACGCTGGACTGAACTGGTGACCATTGCCGCGCGCGAACGCGGCGTGTCGCGCGAAGCTGCCGAAAAGACGCTGACCGCGGACGTGCCGATGGGCCGCGTAGTGCAACCCGGCGATGTCGCCGATCTCGCGGTATTTCTGGCGTCGGCGCGCGCGGGCATGATTACCGGCTGCGCAGTCAACGTGGATGGCGGTCGCACGCGCGGCATCTGAAAAATATAATGAGGTCGGCGTAATGTTTGATCAGACTGCCTGACATGTCCGCAACCACATCCGGCGACCGCCGCACACGTCTGCTCACCGCGCCCGCACTGCCAACCTTGGTAGCGCTTGCCGCGCCCAATGTGCTGCTCGCGCTGATGCAGGCATTGGTGAGTTTTGCGGATGCGTGGTTTATCGGCAGGCTGGGCACCGACGGTCTGGCGGGCGTTGCATTGGTATTCCCTATTCTGATTCTGATGCAAATGATGTCTGCTGGCGCGATGGGCGGCGGTGTGTCTTCCGCCATTGCGCGCGCGCTGGGCGCCGGTGATGGAGGCCGCGCCGGGCAGCTTGCGTGGCATGCCGCCGTGATCGCCGTTGCATTCGGATTGTTGTTCACTGCGGTCATGCTGTTGGCCGGCCCCGCGTTGTACCGATTGCTGGGCGGCAGCGGCGCGGCGCTGCGTCACGCGGTGGATTATTCGACCATTGTGTTCGGCGGCGCGCTGACCGTGTGGCTGTGCAATATTCTGGCCAATGTGGTGCGCGGCACCGGCAATATGGCTGTGCCCGCGATCATCTTAAGCGCTACCGCGTTGTTGCAAATGCCGCTGTGCGGCGCACTGGTGCTCGGATGGGGTCCGTTTCCGTCATTGGGCATCAAGGGGGCTGCCATCGCGTACGTGTGTTCGTTCGGCATGGGGGCGCTGTGCTTCGCGGGGTACCTGCTGAGTGGAAAAGCCAGCATCCCTGTGCTGCGGCGCGGCATCGCGTTCAGCGCTCGCCTGTTCTCGGACATTCTCAAAGTCGGTTTGCTGTCATCGTTTAACGCGCTGCAAGTCATTGCTGCCGCGGTCATCGTCACCGGCATGGTGGGAACATTCGGCACGGCAGCACTCGCCGGTTACGGTTTGGGCGTGCGGCTAGAACTGCTGCAAATCCCAGTGGTGTTTGCGATCGGTTCCGCACTGGTGGTGATGGTAGGCACCTGCATCGGCGCCGGTGACGTCAAACGGGCGCGGCACATCGCGTGGTGCGGCGCGGGGTTGGCGGCGGGCATTACCGGCAGCGTAGGAATTGTCGTAGCCATATGGCCCGGCGTATGGGCGGGATTATTCAGCAGCGACGCTGCTGTGCTGGATGCCGCCTACACCTATTTGCGCATCGCCGGTGGGTGTTATGCCTTTTTCGGCGTGGGTGTCGCACTGTATTTTGCATCGCAGGGCGCAGGCAAAATGTTGTGGCCGGTGCTGGCAGGCAGCGCGCGCTTTTTGATCGCAGTGGTCGGGGGGCTGATCGTGTTGCGCGTTTTCAACGGCACGCTCGCGGGCCTGTTCTGGGTGATCGGATTCGCAATGATTGCTTATGGGTTGGCCACGATAGCAGCGGTCAAGCGGGGAAAGTGGAAGTAACGGGAAGCAACCGGAAATCGCGGTGCGATGCATTCTTTGCAATGAAGCCTTAAAATCGTCTCATCCCTGTCTTGTCAATCAAGGAGTGCTCCATGCCCGCCGCAAACTATTTGCCCGACGTTCTCGACACCACCGAAGCCGAGCGCGTCGCCACCGGTTTTATTTTTACCGAAGGCCCGCTGTGGCATCCGGACAATTTCTGGTACTTCGTGGATATCCGCCCCAACAAGCTTTACCGCATCACGCTGGGACAAAAGGCTGAGCGCGTGCGCGACACGGAAGGCGGCAACGGCACTACGTTTGATTTGCAGGGCCGCCTGATTCTGTGCGAAGGCGATGGACGCAAAGTCACGCGCATGGGCGCCGACGGCAAAGTGGAAACACTGGTGGACAACTACAAGGGCGGGCGCTTCAATCGTCCCAATGATGTGGTGTGCCACTCGAACGGCAGTATTTATTTTACCGACCCGGACAAACGCCGCGCTTACCACGAACGTGAAATTCCCGGACGCGATGGCGACAACAATCTGTGGGATGGCGCGTGCGTGTATCGCCTGGCGCCTGACGGCAGCCTGAGCATCCTTGCGCATTGCGAGTATCCCAACGGCCTTGCGCTGTCGCCCGACGAACGCACCATGTATGTGGCAAACACGCGCTCGTCGAAATACATCCACGCGATCAAACTCGATGCCGCCGGCAACATGATCGGGCGCAGCATCTTCGCCGACATGAACGAAGGCACCGAGCCGGGCAT
>JBEBHE010000071.1:0-16801 GCA_040081205.1 Burkholderiales bacterium
CAATAAAAACAAATAGTTATAAAGTTTATGCTGAGGCTGCCACATAACCCGATGGCGTGCCTAGCACCGTGGTGCGCTCCATATGCCGCCGATGTTCCTGATCAAAATCTCCGAGCGCCTGATGCATGGTGCAGCGATTGTCCCACAGCACGATGTCGTTCTCACGCCATTGATGACGATAGACGAATTCCGGTTTGGTGGCATGGCGATTCAGATAGTCGATCAGCGGTTTGCTTTCTTCTTCGGTCATGCCATCGAAGCGCTTTACTTTTTCGCCGAGATAAATAGCTTTGCGTCCGGTTTCCGGGTGTACACGCACCACCGGATGCGCTACCGGCGGACTGATTTTGCGTTGCTCATCGGCGTGCGCCTTGTCGGCACTGGTGCTGTCGAGTTTGCGTCCGCCCGAAAAATGAATCGCATTGAGATTCGCGATCAATTTTTGCATGCCCGCCGACAGCGCATCGTAAGCCAGAGTCATATTGGCGAACAGGGTATCGCCGCCGACTTCCGGGATTTTCCAGCAGCGCAGCAGCGAGCCGAGGGATGGCTCAAGGGTGTGCGACATATCGGTATGCCAGCGCCGTCCGGTATAACGCGATACCGACGGCGTGCCATCGGCTTGTGGCTCGTTGGTGACCAGCATGAGTTCGGGGATTTGCGGATGACGGTCGCTGGGAAATGCATCATGTTTGTCGAGTTCACCGAAGCGCCGGCTGAATTCGAGATGCTGATCGCGCGTGATGTTCTGATTGCGAAACAGCAGTACGCCGTAATTCAGGAACGCGCGATGCACTTCACCGAATGCGGATTCGCTCATCGGCGCAGCGACATCGATGTCGCAGACTTCAGCGCCGAGGCCGTAGGAAAGCTTGCGTAGATTAATCGCCATATCCGCCTATTTGATAAGCAACGATGTTATGTGCGTGCCGGCCACACCGGCGCATGCGAGCCGCGCGGCGCAGCGGGACGCACCCAATGCCCCGGTGTTTCCGAAAGCTGCACCGCGGGTTTGAGATGTGTCACGCGGCCCCACGGCGAATCGTGCTCCATCAGCAGACCCGGTAACACATCCGCAGGCAGTTCCAAGGGAAGATTTTGATACTCCGCCGGCGAAAACTTGCCAAGCCCACGGAACCATTCTCCCGCGCCGGCCAGTGAGGTGCGTACCAACCAGCTTCCACCGATGGTTGCGCGGCGATGCAGCGCAACCATGGTGGCAAATGCCAGCACATAACCTGCGATGTAGTCGTGCGGTGAGCCGGGCAGGAACGCAGGCTTCTCGTTGTTTGGCCGCCATGCCATGCCGTTGAATGATTGCACCACGGTGTCGTAGCCGCGTTTGTCTTTCCACGGGCCTTCATGTCCCCATGCGGAGAGCGTGACATACACAATGCCCGGACGCGTTTGCGCGAGCGCTTCGGGCGACAGGCCGCGTGCCGCCAGCGATCCTGGACGATACGCCTGTAAAAACACGTCGCAATCTTTCACCAGCCTGCGCATGATTTCCGCCTGTGCCGCGTCGCGCATGTCGATGTGCGCCTGGAGTTTGCCGATGCCGGTATCCACGTCCGAGGGCGGTCCGAGATCGGGCAAATCCTTGCGCGTGATGCGCATCACATCCGCACCATGCTCCGCGAATGCCTTCGCGCATGCTGGGCCAGCCAGCACGCGCGTGAGATCCAGCATGCGTATGCCCGACAGCGGACGGTCTCCTGCCGTAATAGTTGGAAGGGGCTGCACCGGCGCATCGCCAATTTTCACGATTTCAAACAATGGAATTTCCGCAGCGCTTTTCTGATGCGCGAGCGTTTCCCATTCGGCTTCGGTGCGGATCAATCCGCCGCAACCGCCGTTGGCGAACATGGCAGCTTCAAGTTCCAGTCCTTCGCGTTGGGCAACGGCCTTGGTGACCGCTTCTTTGTCCATAGGCACGCCGAGCGCCTTGAGATTGCCGTCACGCACATTCGGAAAATTACAGTGCAGATATATCCAGCGACCATCTTTCAATGGATAAAAGCCGCTGATTTTCCCACCATCTTCTTCAGGTTTCTTGCCGTCGATTTTGATGTAACGCGGGCTGCGCATCGCGGCGGCAGCGGCGTGCATGGTCAGACGCACCTTTTGCGTGCGACCGGTTTTCAGCCGCCACAATTCAGCTGCGGCAAGCCCGGTGGCTGCGACGCAGGCCGCGCCGGGCGCCACGAATTTATAGGGCGTTTGCAGCAGCGCATCGGAGCCGGTGATCTCAGTATTGTCTGCCGCCGATTCGGGCAGTCCGGCGAGTTGCAGCAAGTGATTCAGCAGGGGATAGGACAAGGGAACTCCTTTACGAAACTTTGGATAGCTGCCCCGGTGACTTCGGTCCGGTGTACAAATCGGGCCAGCGACGCAAGGTTTCTTCACTATGCGGTGTGTACATGTGACAGGTATTGAACGTGCGCGGCATGGTACCGGGCACATGTTTTTGGGTGGCTTGCCGCGCGCGGTTGGTTACCTGAAACGCGGCGGCGGCAACGCGGCCCAGCAGTTCCCATTGATGCGTGCAGCCGTGAGCGCCGCCGACCACATCGCGCAGACTTTTGGCCCAACCGCGTTCGATACGTTTACCTTTGAGCTGCGCGAACTTGGGTGTGATGTCACCGCACAGTGCGTAGGGGCTGCTATCGGTCGATGCCACGCAATCGTGTATGTGCATATTGAGGTCAATGGTCAACCGTATCCACATGTCGTGCGCGGGCACGCCTGCCGGCAGATCGGTACTGCCGGTGCGGTTGAACCAGGTTTCGGTTTTAACGTCGCTAAGATGGCCTTCAATATCCCACAGACCGTCTTCGCGCTCGAATCCTTGAATGTCGATGACGCGGTTGTGACTGAGTTTACGTGGCGCAGAGCGGGGGAGCGGCATTGCTGTTTATTCCTCTAAAGTAACTAACGCATCAACGGCCTTCACACCTTGGCCTTTGGGCAGCACCAGGAGCGGGTTGATGTCGAGCTCGGCCAACTGACCATTGAGATTCACCGCAAGGTGAGACACATTCACCAGCACCGTCGCCAGCGCATCCATGTCGCACGCGGGCTTGCCGCGGAACCCTTGCAGCAGTTTCGCGCCTTTGACTTCAGCGATCATCTCGCGCGCTTCGGCAGGTGTGATGGGGCAGTGGCGCATCGCCACGTCTTTGTAAACCTCTACCATCACGCCTCCTGTGCCGAACAACAACGTCGGGCCGAGTTGAGGGTCGTATGAAACACCGACGATGACTTCCACGCCGCCGGTAACCATTTCCTGCACGAGTACGCCGTTGATCGCGGCATTCGGTGCGTGTTGTCTGGCATTCGCAAGAATCGCGGCGTGTGCCGAGCGCACTTCATCGGCATTGCGCAGATTCAGACGTACCACGCCCGCTTCGGTTTTATGAGGGATGTCCGGGGAATCCGCTTTCAGAACGACGGGATAACCTAGTTTGTCGGCAGCTTTTACCGCCGCATCGGCATCTTTGACGCAAACTTCCATCGATACAGGAACACCCCAGGCGGCGATGAGTTGTTTGCTTTCGGATTCGGATAATGCGCGGCGTTTGAGTGCCTGCGCTTTTGCGAGGGCTTCTTTTTGTGCGGCGTTCATTGCGGGCGTGCTGGCGAATCCGTTCGCCATGCGCTTTTCATGCCAAGTGTGATAATCGATCAGATGCCGCAAGCCGCGCGCCAGTGAGTCCGGCGTGTAAAACAGCGGCACGCCCGCGGCCTTGAGTTTGGCCAAACTCGGACTATCGTCGCGGCTGCCGGTCCACATGTAGGCTACGTTCTTGTCGGTCTTTTCGCGCAACGCGATGATTTGATCGGCTTGCTGATCGCGTCCCGAACTGGCGATGGCAAGTGTACCCACGCCGGGTTCGTCAATCATCGCCTCCATGATCGCCGGGAACGAATCGCTGTTGGCTTTGCCGGTGACATCGGCAGGATTGGCGGCCCAGCCGAAGCCTTTCAGGATGCCGTCGATCACGCCGCGCGCCTTGTCGCTTAACACCGGTAAATCAAGCCCGGCTTGACCGCACATATCGGCGGTGAGCGAACAGATGCCGCCGGAGTGCGACACCACGGCGATGCCCGGTTGTTTGGGCTTGTGTGACTGCGCCAGCAGTTGCGCGACTTCCAGCAGATCATCGTAACTCGGCACACGAATCACGCCGTATTGTTTGCAGATGGCGTCGTATAGTGCGTCGCTGCCGGTGAGTGCTGCGGTATGCGAACTGGCGGCACGCTTGCCCAGATCAGAGCGGCCGATTTTAATCAGCACGATGGGCTTGCCGCGTTCGGCAGCGAGTTTGGCGACTTCGATAAACTTTGCCGCGTCTTTGAAGCCTTCAACAAAACCGGCGATCACCGTGGTTCCTTCATCGTCGAGCAGGTAACGGGCGAAATCTGCAAAGTCCAGATCCGCTTCGTTGCCAGTCGATACCACGTAGCTCAAGCCCATGCCCGAATCGGCGGCGCGCGCTAGAAACGGCCCAAACAGTGTAGCGCCGCTTTGACAGACCAGGCCAACCTTGCCGTTTACACCGGTCATCTGCCGGCTGGAGGATGTAAGCCAGATGTTGTCGCGGATATTGGCAAGTCCCAGGCAATTGGGGCCGCTGATGCGCAGTCCGGATTCACGCGCGTAAGCCGCGACTTCCGCCTGCAAATCGGCGCGATCGCTCAGGCCGCGCTCCGAGAATCCGGCGGAGATCACGATAGCTGCGCGTGTGCCCTTGGCGTGCGCTTCTTTCAAGGTGCTTAGCACGTGGTTATACGGCACTACCACTGCGACCACATCCGGTGTTTCCGGCAGGTCGGTGATGCTCTTGTACGATTTGACGCCCATGATCTCGTCGTACTTGGGATTCACCGCATAAACATTGACGCGTCCCTGCATTTTCAACGCAGCGGCGAGCATGCGTCCGCCATACTGCTGGCGCGGCGTGGCGCCGACGATGGCGAACGAGCGCGGATTGAGCATCGTGTGTATCGATGCCATTTGTTCTTTGGTCCACAACGACATGATGGTGCTATCTCCTGGTATCAATTACTTTATTTCATCGCCTTGGCACGTTCTGCTTGCGCGGCAATGGCCGCTGCTACCAGCACGATTTCGAACGCGCGATCGACCACGGGCTTGTCGATCATCTTGCCCTTGTAGGGAAACGCGCCGACGCCTTTGGCAAATTGGACTTTGGCTTCTTCAACGATAGCCGTGGCATCGATGACTTCCTGCGCAGTCGGTGAGAATTCCTCGTTCAGCACCGGCACCTGATCCGGGTGGATACAACTGCCGCCCCGGTATCCCAGCCTACGCGAGCGCCGGATGATCGCGCGGAAGGCTTCCAGATCGGAGAAATCCGCGATGGATCCCATATAACCACTGGCAGCGATGCCGGCCGCCTTGGCTGCGAACAGCGTCACCTGCTTGGGATAAAACAGAGCCTCGGGCGTCGGGTCGAATCCGCATTCGGCGGAAAAATCTTCGCCGCCCAGACCGATCATGGCCAATCGCGGATCGGCAGCGGCGATTTCATAAATCTGCCGAAACGCCGCCGTGGTTTCGATGGCGGCGGACAGCCTGACACTCATCGGCGGCAGGCCGCGCTCGATTTCCAGTTTGGCGACGTATTCCGATATCAGCCGCACATGGCCGGGGCTATCTGCCTTGGCGATGGCCAGCATCCACACGCCGGGGATTACCGCAGCTTCGATATCGCGTACCACCATATCCAGTGGACGGTTGATGCGCACCTTTACGCGCGCGCCGCCGCGACTCACTTCTTTTACCGCGGAGGCAAGGCGCTCGCGCGCCGCCGCCTTGGCGTTGGGCGCAACGCCATCCTCAAGATCCAGCGTGATGCTGTCCGCGCCGCGCAGGTGCGCCTTGATGATAAATTTTTCGCTGCTCAACGGCACGATTAATGACGAACGGTCCAGCAATGGCAGCGGCGCGGCAGGGTTCTGGCTCATGGCGTTTTCCTTGCGATTTACAGAGGGCGACAGATTGTGGACATGTGCTATCCGCCGCTGGTGAGCCACAATGTAACGGCGCGGCTAGACATGCGCAAGCCCGTGATCGCGGGAGCGTTCCGCACAGTGGAATGGAGTAAACTTTCGCGCGCAATCCCCATTTCAATACTCGCGAGGTTTCTCATGGAAAAGCAATTCATCAACCCGGAAGGGCTAGTCAAACCCGGCGTTTACACCCCTGCGATCAGCGTCAGCGGCGGCAAAACCATTTACATTTCCGGGCAGGTATCGCAGGACGCCGCCGGAAAACTGGTTGGCAAGGGTGATCTGCTGGCGCAGACCGAACAGGTTTATAAAAATCTGAGTATCGCTTTGGCGGGTGCAGGTGCGACGTTTGCAGATGTGGTGAAACTCAACGTTTATGCGGTCGGCTTCCAGCCCGAGCATCGCGCGTTGCTGCAATCGGTCAGGGAAAAATATGTGTCGAAGGACAAACCACCGGCGAGTACGTTGGTGGGTGTGCAGGCATTGGCACGTTCGGATTTTCTGGTGGAGGTTGAGGCGGTGGCGGTGGTGGAATAGTGATGAGCATAAGCCAATTTATACGAACTGTTATAAACAGTTGATACGAATCGAGTATGTGAGGAGGTGCGCGATTGGCAAAGAAACCTAGCACAATTAATGTTCAGGAATACTACGACACGCTCCGGAATGAATTCTTACTAAAAGCAAAGCGATCTACAGCATTGCCGCACTTGGGAGAGCGCGGGCGAAATGAAGAGGAGCGTGTTAGAGGATTCCTGAAACGGGTGCTGCCTCAACGTTTTTCTGTGGGATCCGGTTTTATCGTTTCTTCAAATAAAGCGCTTGGAGTTAGTCCACAAATGGACGTTGTGATCTATGACGAGGTGCAAAATGCTCCTCTACATCGTGAATTGTCTTCTAGTGTCTATCCAGTGGAAATGGTTTATGCGACTGTAGAGGTAAAACGGCTGCTTCAGAAAAAGGATCTTCGAAAAGTACTAGAAGACATTCAGCAGATTCGTAATCTTGGTGCGGAAAGGTGGTATGCCGCTTACGCAGCAATACCAAAGGATGCGAGCAAATCGGGCAAGAGTATCACTGGGCAAATTCAGTTCAAACTCTCAAAGCCGCCGCCTCGCTCATACTTGGTGGCAATCCGTCACAAAGGATGGGGGGACATCAGTGCGTTTGTTGCTGATTTGGCGGACGCCCTCGAAAAGACGCCGACCCACATACATGGCATTGTCGTACTCGACACTGACTGGTATGTGACGTTGAAAGCGTATTCAACCCCGCGCACAGGCCTTATGCCGGAGACTGGAAACTCACTACTTCGGTTTGTCAATAATCTTCTGCCAGCAATTTCAAGTATGCCAATGTATCAGATGGCGTTCGATCGTTATCTAAATGCAGCTACGCCTATAGCAAGCGTAGCCCGTAATCATCGCAACTCGTAGGACGCGATCCTTATTGCGCCGAATGCTCATTCGATTCACCAACGCATCCGGCGCATGCGCTGCGCTTATTGACGTTCTACACAAGGGCTACGCTGCCGCGGCCCCGAGCACACTCTCCGACACAAACTTCGCCAGCCAGCGCTTGTTGATAATCATGTTTTCCTGCCATACCGCTTCAATGTTAGCCACGGTGGACGCTTTCACTGCCGGTGCCGCGAGCAGGGCGTCGCGCCACGCTTTGAGATTCGGGAATTTTTCGATAATGCCGAGCGGCTTCAGATGATCCATGAAGGTGTAGCGCTGCAGGAAGGGCGCATATGCGGCATCGACCAGTGACATTTTCGGGCCGTTGAAATAAGGGCCGCTGTTGCCGCGCTTGGCTAGCGCTTCGTCGAGCTTGCCAAAAACCTCGGCGATCTTGGTGGCTTTCTTGGCGAATTCTTCTTCGGAATCAGAATACGCAGTGGTGGAAATCGCACTGGCGAAGGTGGACACGTAATCGGTCCACGCCCGGTTGCGCGCGCGGGTGATCGGATCTGCCGGATGCAATTGCGGTGCGACGGTTTCGTCGAGATATTCGGCGATGGCGTTTGATTCAAACAGCGCGTCGTTGTCGCCGATGCGCAGTACGGGCACCTTGGCGTGCGGCGAAATTTTCAGAAACCAGTCGGGGCGGTTATTACGGTCGATGTAGGTGATGTCGTAATCGATGTTTTTCGCGCGCAACACGATAGCGGCGCGTTGCACCCACGGGCAAGTCTTGAAGCTGCACAGCATGATTTTGGACGACATGGTTTCTCCTTTGAAATTCGGTTTAGCGGCTGATGACATTCCGCAGGCTGCCGTATTGTATTTTAAGTTTGGACCGTTTGATGCCTTAGTCGCGAACAGGGACAGCGCCGAACGCCGCCCGCACTGCAAAGATGGCTTTGCCGGCGACTAGCACACGATAGCGCGGCTCATTCAGGCCACCGTAGGGTATTTTGTCTTGCCACGGGCTCAGGCGCATGGCTTCCAGTTTTACGTGAAATGCATCCGCAGCGGTTTTGGATCGAAAGAATCCCGCGCAATGATCATGGCGAAACGACATCATGTATTTAAAGAAATAATCGCAGGCTTCTTGCTCGCTACCTGACGTAAAGAGCGGCGATTGATCCAATCCGCGCTCGGTGTAGCAGACTTCCCAATGGCTGCCTTTTTGGGTCAGGCAATAGACGTCTGATTCGCGGCGATCGGGGCCAATGACATAGCCGTTGGCCGCTTCTTCATCAAAACGCCGCTGGAGTTCCGCTACATTCATCCCGATTAGTTCGCCGGCATCCCATTGCGCAGCAAATCGCGTGCGATAAACCAGCGATGCACTTCGCTGGGGCCTTCATAGATGCGCCACACACGGCTGGCGCGGCAGATGTATTCGAGCGGCAGGTCTTTGGTCATGCCCATGCCGCCGAACAATTGCATTGCGCGATCTGCCACGCGGTAAATCATTTCACTGCCTTGCAGCTTGACCATCGCTGCGTCGCGCCGCCAGTTGGTTTCGCCAGCATCGATCTTGCACGCCAGGCGCCAGGCGATCAGGCGCACCATTTCCATTTCCTGAAAGCTGTCGGCGATCCACCATTGCACGGCCTGACGGTCGGCGAGCGGCTTGCCGAACGTCACGCGTTCGTTCGCCTGCGGGATCATCAACTCCAGACAACGGCGCGCGTAGCCCAGCGCGCGGCAGGCGATTTCCAGACGGCGCACACCCAGGCGGTTTTGCATTGGGCCAAAGCCGTTGCCGACGTCGCCCAGCACCTGATCGTCGGTGAGTTCAACGTTATCAAAAAACACGCCATAAGGTGCATGTTCACCGATGGTATTCAGCACGGTCGGTATCGACACGCCTTTGGTACCCTTATCGACGAGAAACGCCGTGATGCCGCCGCGTGAGCCTTTCGCCGGATCGGTAACCGCCATCACGATCATGAAATCAGCTTTGCGCGCGTTGCTGATGAATATTTTCTGCCCGTTGATTACCCACTTGCCGTTTTTGTATTCGGCGCGCGTTTTCATGCCCGCCGGGTCGGAGCCCGCGCCCGGCTCGGTAATGGCAATGGCACTTTTCAAATCGCCATTGGCGTAGGGGATGAAATATTTCTTGATCTGGTCGCCCTTGCAGGTCTCTTTGAGCATAAACAGGTTCGGGCTGTCGGGCGGCAACACGAATGGGGTTATGCTGGTTTTCAGTTCCTCGATGACCACGGCCTTGGCGAGCATCCCCATGTTTTGGCCGCCATATTCTTCGGGCACATCAATGCCGTAGAGACCGATTTCCTTGGCCTTGCGATTGAGGGCTTTTTCAGCGTCGGGATCGACCAGCGGCGCGTCGGTGAGTCCGCGTTCGGCCTCGCGGCGGATCACGTCTTTTTCGAGCGGCAGGAGTTCTTCCCGCGTGAAACGCGCCACGGTGTCGCGCAGCATGCGCAGTTCTTCGGGTAGGGTGAAGTCCACTATTTTCGCCTTTCAGGTGGTAGCGCTGAGAACGGTCGCATCATAACAATTGACGGGCAAACCCGATATCCCGGCGCAGCGCCCGCCGCGTTTAATGCATATAGAATGGCACGTCGGTAGAACAGCATTCATTCAAAGGGAGAACATCATGGGTAACGAAGAAGTCGGCGTCAGCATTGAGCATCACGTGGCAACGGTGGAATTGCGGCGTCCGCCGAACAATTTTCTCGACATCGATTTCATCGGAAATCTGGCGTCGGTGCTGGAGGCGCTGGATGACGACGCATCGTGCCGCAGCATTGTGCTGGCAGCGGCGGGCAAACATTTTTGCGCCGGTGCGAATCTGAAAAAACGCGTGGATGACGAAGCCGCTGGTAAAAAAGTGGTTACGCAACCGCGTCATCTGTATCACGAGGCGCAGCGTCTGGTGCAGACGCGTAAGCCTATCGTTGCGGCGGTACACGGCAGCGCAATCGGGGCAGGGTTGGGCCTCGCGCTGGTGGCGGATTTTCGGGTGACGTGCAAAGAGGCGAGGCTTGCCGCCAATTTTTGCGCGATTGGTTATCACCCCGGTTTTGGCATGACGGTTACACTGCCGCGCGTGGTCGGGCATCAAACCGCGAAATGGTTGTTCCTGACGGGCAAACGCATTCCCGGTGACGAAGCGGTCGCGATGGGATTGGCCGACCGGCTGGTTGCGCAGGATCAGGTGCGCCAGGCGGCGCAGGAGATGGCGGCAGATCTCGCAAAGTCGGGTCCGCTAGCCGTGCAGGCCGCGCGCGTAACGCTCAATGGCGTTCTTTTGGCAGCGTTTCGCGCGGCAACCGAGCGCGAAGCGTTCCAGCAAAATATGCTGCGCGAGACCAATGACTTCAAGGAAGGCGTGAAAGCCGGGTTTGATCGCCGCGAGCCCGTGTTTACCGGGACTTAAGGTACCGGCTTGCGCACTTGTGCATGATGATCCCGGCGAGCGCCGGGATCATCGCGTGATTTACTCTGTCGGAATCTTCGCGTCACGAATGACTTTCGCGAAGCGATCGTGCTCGCTCTTCCAGAATTTGGCGAACTCATCAGATGATTTGCTGACGACGATAGTGACGCCGCTGTCGCCCAAGCGCTTCATCACGTCCGGATGCTTCATGGTTTCCTGCGATACGTCATACAGCCGTTTGATGACCGGCGCGGGCGTGCCTTTGGGCACGTAGATGCCTTGCCACGAACCGACCACCATATTCAGACCCTGTTCGCGCATCGTTGGCACGTCCGGCATAGCAGGGATGCGCTCGGGCGAAACCGTGGCCAGCATACGCGCGCGGCCACTCTTGGCGTGAGTGACGGCCGAAGAGAAAGTCACGAACATGGTTTGAACTTCGTTGGCCAGCAATCCGATCATTGCCGGCCCCGCGCCGCCTTTGTAGTTGACCTGCTGCGCATTGGTGCCGGTGGCGATCATGAACATCTGCATTTCCAGATTGTTCGCGCTGCTTGGCGCAGGCGAACCGTAGTTCAGTTTTCCCGGATTCGCCTTCATGTAGGCGATCAGTTCCTTGACGTTCTTGACCGGCAGCGCCGGATGCACCACGAGGCAGCCCGACACATCCACGACTTGCGTAATCGGCATCAGTTCGTTCAGCGGTTTGACGGGAAATTTGGTAAAGATGTTGGCGTTGATCGCCATCGTGCCGACGTTACCCAGCAGGAACGTGTAGCCGTCGGGATTGGCTTTGGCCGCGAGTTCGACACCGATGTTGCCGGCGGCGCCGGCGCGGTTGTCGATCACCACTTGCTGGCCCAGCAGTTCGGTCATGCGCGACTGGAGTATGCGGCCCACGAAGTCTGACGCACCGCCCGGTGCAAACGGCACCACCATGCGCACCGAACGGCTGGGGTAGTCCTGTGCTATCGCCGCCGTGGTGACGCCAAAACCGGAAACAACCATAAGTATTTGTTTATAAATGTTATTTTTCATTCCAATGCTCCTCGTCTTATGTTTATGGGTGCAACGACAACCTGCGGCTACGCAGTCATTTTTTCATCTTCCGGCGTGATCGGCAGCTTCACGGGGCGTTTCAATTTCGCCGAGAGATCGATCGCCTTGGTCAGCATCAGCCGGTTATGTCCTTCACGCGCCGTCGCGTGTTGCGTTGACACGCCAAGGGACACGCGGTTCAGCCACGAGTTGGTTTCTTCGCGCATGGGGCCGCGCAATTCGCCCAGCGCCATATCGCCCACCGGATAGCTGGTCAGAAAATCAACGTGCCGGCGTTTGTCTGGCGCGTAACCTTCGGCTTGTATCAGGTTTGTCGCGAGCACCATGTCGCGATGCGTGTCATCAATGGTTAGCACGCCTTCGGTGCCGACCGCGCCGACTTCCAGCGAGTACACCGCGCCGGGCCACACTTCCGGCAGCGCCCAAGAAATCACGCCATGATAAATCGCGCCGTCGTCGAAGCTGATGGTGTAGCCGGTGCCATCAACGCCCTGCCAAGTGGGGCCGAGCGCCTTGTTCACCGAGCGGGCATAAACTTCAACGGGTTTCTTGGCTTCCATCAGCCACATTACGATGTCCAGCGCGTGCGTACCCGAAATCACCATCGGCGTTACTTCAGCGCGGTTGTCGCTGCGCTTGTAGTTGTCAATGGCGACCAGGCGATTCATAAACGCACGCGACGTGACCATCGTCACCTCGCCCAGCGCGCCGGACTGCACTTTTTCCTTTGCTACCAGCCAGCGGCGGCGGAAGCGTTGTGTGTAGCCGATTACCGCATCGACGCCGGATTTTTCGATGGCCGCGAGCGTTTGCGCGGATTCGGCCAGATCGGTGGCCAACGGTTTTTCGATCAGCAACGGCAAATTGCGTTCGGCGGCCATGATCACCGGATCGACGTGCAAATGTTCGTCAGTGCAGACGATAACCGCGTTGACTTCGGGGCGCGACAGCAGGTCTTTGTAGGAGGTGGTGACGAAATCGGCGTGACATTTTTCGCCCACGATTTCGCCGCGCTCCGGTTGTTTTTCGGCGATACCAATCCAGCCGACGGAAGGGTGGCGCGCGGCCAGTTCACCGCGTATCAGCCCGACGCGGCCGGCGCCTACGATAGCCAAACCGATTTTCTTGGGATCTTTTTTCATCGCACGGCAGCCACGGCAGGCCGAGATTCTGGCAACGGCAGGTTTACCGGTTCGTGGCGTTCAGCGGAAAGATCGGCGGCGATATACACCTCCATCACATCGCGTGCTTCTTCGCCGGTGACCAGCACGGGGCGATCACAGGCAACGGCTTCCAGAAAATGCACGGTCTCGGCAGCCATCGGGCCGGCGTAGGTGTGTTCGACCGGCTCGCCCGGCATGGTGGACATCGGATGCACGATACCCGATTTCATTGTCGTCAATTGCGTGTCGCGGTGCGTGTCGTCAATAATCAGCGCGCCTTCGGTGCCGATCATTTCGATCCACGTCATCGAGAAATTCGGATAAGCGGGCGGCAGGCTCCAGCCAGCACACACCACGCATGAGACGCCGTTGTCGAAGGTCACCGTAATGTATTGCGTATCGGGGATATCGGCGCCGGTGGATTCTTTCATCGCACCGTAATTCACCGTTGAATAGACACGAATCGGTTTCGCCGGCTGCAAACACCACATGACGAAATCGAGATCGTGCGTAGCTTCCATTGCGGCGGGAGAGAGCTTACTGCGCCCGGTGATTTTTTTGCCGAGGCCGCGACCGATGTGACGGCTGACCAGCGCACTCACCGGTTTGCCCAGCGTGCCGTCGCGCAGTGATTGCTTTACATACGCGAATTTCGGATTAAAACGCTGCGAGTAGCCGATGCTGAATTTCAGATTGTTCTTTTTAGCGAGATGATTCAGTTCATCGGCTTCGTGGAGTTCGAGCGCAATCGGCTTTTCCAGAAACACATGCTTGCCGGAAATCAGGCATTCGCGCGCCATCGGATAGTGCAGCACTTCCGGGGTGGCTGAGATGAAAACCGCATCAATGTCGTCGCGCTTGATGAGTTCTCTGTAGTCGGCCGTCGCCGTCTTGGCTTTGGTTTTTGCCGCGATTTCCGCCAGCCGCTCCGGACGTGTTTCCACCACGTGCAAATCCCCGACCAGCGGATTCATCGCGCAGGTCTCCGCGCGGATACCGCCGCACCAGCCGGTGCCGATAATGCCTACATTGATTTGTTTCACTGATATTCCTTGGAGATAAACTGAAAAAATACACTTAGTATGCAACTTTTGCAGGCGCGTATTCTAGCGTATCGTGCTAATGCACGGCGTCGTACTGGTGTTCGGCGCGATGCATAAGCGTAAAATTATAACCATTTGTTTTTATTGAATAAATGCCTTTCATCCTTGCGCTTGATCAAGGCACTACCAGTTCACGCGCGATGGTCTTCGATCAGGCGGGCGCAGTGCGCGCGGTGGCGCAGCGTGAATTTCGGCAGATATTTCCGCAGCCGGGCTGGGTCGAGCACGACCCGATGGAGATCTGGGATACGCAATTGGCCGTAGCGCGTGAAGCCCTGGCGAAAGCAGGATTGCGCGCGCACGACATCGCGGCCATCGGCATCACCAATCAGCGCGAAACCACCGTGGTGTGGGATCGCAAGACCGGCGTGCCCATACACAATGCCATTGTTTGGCAGGACCGGCGTACGGCGGATCACTGCGAAACGCTGAAAGCCGATGGCCATGGCGCAGACATCACGCGCCGTACCGGCTTGGTACTCGACGCCTATTTCTCCGCAACCAAAATACGCTGGTTGCTCGACAACGTAGCCGGTGCGCGCAAGCTTGCAAACACTGGCCGGCTTGCGTTTGGCACCATCGACTCGTGGCTGTTGTGGAACCTTACCGGCGGTGCGGCGCACTTCACCGATGTATCCAATGCGTCGCGCACACTGCTCTACAATTCACGCGAAGGCGGGTGGGACGACGTGTTGGTGGAGCGCTTCAACGTATTGCACAACCTGTTGCCCAAGGTGGCGCGTTCCAGCGATATCGTCGGCGACACCGCGCGCGGCGTATTTGATACGCCGATTCCCATCGCGGGCATCGCGGGCGATCAGCAGGCAGCACTGTTCGGCCAGCGCTGCGTCACGCCGGGGCTGGTGAAAAATACCTACGGCACCGGTTGCTTCATGCTAATGCATACCGGCGAGCGCATCGTTCATTCACAACAGCAATTGTTGACGACCTGCGCGGTGCAGCATGGCGCCGAACGCGAGTATGCGCTCGAAGGCAGCGTGTTCATCGGCGGCGCGGTGGTGCAGTGGCTGCGCGATGGCTTAGGCATCATCCAATCCGCATCGGAAGTAGAGGCACTCGCAACCCGTGTTGCGGACAACGGCGGCGTTTATTTCGTACCGGCGTTCGCCGGGCTGGGCAGTCCGCACTGGGATCCGTATGCGCGGGGCAACATCAGCGGGCTCACCCGCGGCAGCACGGCTGCGCACATTGCGCGCGCCGCGCTGGAAAGCATTGCCTACCAGACAGCCGATGTGCTGGACGCCATGCAAAAGGATTCCGGTATCGCCATCACCGAACTCAGGGTGGATGGCGGCGCCGCGTGCAACGATTTCCTGATGCAGTTTCAGGCTGACGTGCTGGGTGTGCCGGTGGTGCGCCCGCGTGTTACCGAGACCACGGCGCTTGGCGCAGCGTATCTGGCGGGGCTGGCGGTGGGCTACTGGAAAAGTGCTGCGGAAATCGACGCGCAGTGGTCAGCCGAGCGGCGATTCGAGCCGATAATGCCGCAAGCGCACGTTCAGGAACTGCGTATGCAGTGGAATCAGGCAATACAGCGGACAAGACGATAAATGCCTGTTCGTTGCATAACTTACTGACGCTTGCCTGCCGTGATAGCATTTCGGTTCCGCTATTGAATTTCATTTTCTCATTCCTTAATTCAGCATTCCCCGGAGCATCGTATGCCGTTCCACCGTTTTGAAAACCTCGAAAGCAAGGCGCTGACGCCGGATTTGTCGTCCGCGCGCGGGCCGGTGATCGAAGGCGAATACCTGTATTTCTGTCTCGTGCATAAGATCGCGGGCACCGGCTCCGAGTTGCATTACCATCCCAACGAATTGCTGATTTTTCCGCTGCGCGGAAAGATTAACGCCATCGTCGGCACGGATCGGCGCGTGGTGAATCCCGGAACGTTTGTGCATGCGCCGGCGTTTGCGCGTCACTCGATGAAAGCGACCGGCGACGGAGATCTTTCGTATCTCTACATCAAGGACAAAACCTGGACGGTAGTGGGGCTGGCCGCGGATCAGGCGGTGCCGGATAAGGCTTTTACGATTGACGAAATTAACAAATTGCATGGCTCGGGCAAAGCGCGCGTCGCACCGCAAGGCGCATCGCAGGCCATAATCGAAGGCCTGCATGAGTGTTATTACCCTTTGATCGAATCGCTGGATGCGCCGCAGGTTTCGGCGCGCCGCGTGTACTGGATTGAAGGCGAACGGCTGGCGTTCGGGCTGTTTGATGTGCCCGCCGGTTATGCGGAACCTGAACTGGTGAGCGATCGGGAAATCTTTATCTACATGATCGGCGGCACGATGCGCGCGCGTGCAGGTGCGGAAAGCCGCGACGTGAGCGCAGGCGACGTGGTGCAGATTCCGCGCGGCACGCCGTATCAATTAGATACCAAGTCGCCGTTCGTGCGCTATGCGATGGTGTGTTCGACGCCGTTTCTGGAAGCGAAAATCGATCACATGTCACCGGAAGAGCGTGAACAATCGCGCATACACAACAAAGCCAATTGAACGATTGGTATAGTGATATCGACACGAGGAGAAAATCATGATTTCACATAAATATATG
>JBEBHE010000354.1:0-4491 GCA_040081205.1 Burkholderiales bacterium
GATTGGGAGAATACCTTGCCCGAATACGCGATTGCCTATCGCTTCGACATTATCCTTCGCGGACGCGACGTAACTCCGATGGAAGCAACGAAAGTGAGCAAGCGATGAGCCTGTTATTGACGGCGGCGCAAACCGTCGGCCCGTATGTGGCGATTGGCTTTGAAAAACAGGCGGTACCGGACGTGGCGCCTGCCGGCGTGGCCGGCGAGCGTGTGGTCATCACCGGAAAGATTTTTGACGGCGACGGCCAGCCGGTCACCGATGGCGTGATCGAAACCTGGCAGGCCAATTCGTATGGCAAATACGCGCATCCGGACGACGCGCAGGAAAAGCTGCTCGAAGAAAACTTCCGGGGCTTCGGCCGCGTGCTGACCGATACGCAGGGCGGGTTTCGTCTGACAACGATTAAGCCCGGCAAAGTGGCTGGCGTGGATGGAAAAGAACAGGCGCCGCATATCACCGTGGTGATTTTCATGCGCGGTCTGCTCAAACATCTGATGACGCGGATTTATTTTCCAGATGATGCGGTGAACGCGGCCGATGCCGTGTTGAACCTCGTGCCTGCAGCGCGGCGTTCCACCCTGATTGCAACAAGATCAGCGGATGGCACGTTACGCTGGGACGTGCATTTGCAGGGACCGCATGAAACCGTTTTCTTTGATTACTGAGAAAACATGAACGAACGCGACATCATCGACGATCTGGTTACCGCCAACCATATCCTTTATAACGAAGGCGTGGTGGATGGTTTCGGTCATGTCAGCGTGCGCCATCCCACGCGGCCAGATCGGTTTTTGCTCTCACGCAGTATCGCGCCCGGTAACGTCAAGGCCGAAGACATCATGGAGTTCGATCTGGATGGCAATCCGGTGGAAGCCATCGGTACATCTGGGCGCAAGCCGTATCTGGAGCGATTCATCCATAGCGAGGTGTATCGCGTGCGCGCCGATGTGCAGGCGGTGGTGCATAACCATTCGCCGGCGGTCATCCCGTTTGGTGTGACCAACACAAAATTGCGCCCGATTTCGCACATGAGCGGATTTCTTGCCGGCAACGTACCCAACTTCGAGATACGCGATGCGGGCGGGCCGGGCACTGACATGCTGATTCGTACGCCGCAGTTGGGCGTGGCTTTCGCGCGCACGCTGGGCAGCGCAGCGTTTGCGTTGATGCGCGGGCACGGCGCGGTGGCGGTGGGGGACTCCATCCGTCAGGTGGTTTATCGCGCGGTGTATGCGGAGCAGAATGCGCGTTTGCAGTCGGAAGCCTTGCGTTTAGCCGGACCGGGAGAGATTAATTTCCTGAATGACGCAGAAGCCGCTGGCGCCGATGCGGCCAACTACGCCAACATGGATCGCCCGTGGGAGTTGTGGAAAATGCGCGTGCGAAAAAACACGGCTTAGTGGCGCACTAGTACAAACAAACAGGGGCAGCCCAGTACTACAGGCTGCCCCTGTTGCTTCCCGCGGGTGTCAGGTATCAGAACCCGCTGCCGATCAACCCGCCGAGCAAAGCCCCGATGGCGGTGGCGATGCCCTGGCTGTTGCCGTGTCCCATTTGAGCGCCGATTACGTTGCCGATCACACCACCGATGGCCGCACCGCCCACTGCACCGGCCACGTTCGGGCCACGCTCTTCGTACGCCGGATAGGTCGGGTAAGCAACCGGCACCGGTTCGGGGTAGTACGCCGGTTCCGGCGTGTAGGTCGGTTCCGGGTAATACACGGGCGCAGGCCCTTCGGAGTAAATCGCCGGTTCGGTATACACCGGACGTTCTACGTAGACCGGGCGCTCAACATACACCGGACGCTCGATCACGATGGGGCGTTGCACGATTACGGGCGGCGGCACGAACACCGGACGCTGCATCACTACCGGGCGATGCACGATGGCCGGGCCATGGTTCACCACTGGTCTGTGCGCAGGTTGCACGTTCACATTCCTGAACGTGGGCCGGTTTGTCGCGGCCGGTGCTACTGCCGGCACCACGGGTGCCGGGCGGCGTGCCGTAACCGCGGGCGTATTCACTGCCGACTGGTTGCGGGCGCCGTGCGTACCACGCGAGTTGCG
Source organism: Burkholderiales bacterium (assembly GCA_040081205.1). Taxonomy (GTDB): domain Bacteria; phylum Pseudomonadota; class Gammaproteobacteria; order Burkholderiales; family SG8-41; genus UBA5216. The sequence continues at coordinate 2,071 of JBEBHE010000354.1, forward strand.
ACCCGTTTGATCGTCAGCGTGCGCGGCGAATGCCGCACTCATCAGTGAAACGGTGGCTAACAGAGTCAGTGTCTTGGTGGTCTTCATGGCATCCTCCTTTTAAATGGTTGCCACTTCCTAAAACGCTTTGCTGCGCGCGCTGCCGACGTTTCAAGTGCAACAAAGTGTTGCATGCGTAACGGCGAGGTTACAACTAAAAATATCAATAAAAACAAATAGTTAATTTATAAATTGGTTTGCACGGACACGGCAATCTACTGGTGTGCAAACAAAAAAGCGATAATCGCGGCCCAAGGAGACGTCATGAATAGAACAATATTAGTTACTGCGGCGATGGTTGCTACCGGTGTTATGGTGACGGTGGTCCAGGCGCAAAATTTTCCGTCAAAACAAGTGCGCATCGTCGTGCCGCTGGCGCCCGGCGGCAATCTGGATATTGTCGCGCGCGCGGTTGCCGCGCCCATGGGTGACGCTTTCGGCCAGCAAGTCATCGTCGAGAATCGTCCCGGCGCGAGCAGTCTGGTCGGCACACAATTCGTGGCCAAGGCGCCTGCCGATGGTTACACGCTGCTCGCGATTGCCAACACGTTTGCGACCGTGCCGTCGCTGATGAAGAATCCGGGCTACGACGCGCTGAAGGATTTCGCTGGTGTTTCACTGACGTGTCTGGTGCCGCAAGTGCTGGTGGTCACACGCACGCTGCCGGCGCGCTCGGTCAAAGAACTGATCGCACTCGGCAAGGCGCAACCCGGGCAACTGGCGTACGGCACCTCCGGCGCGGGCAGCACCGGGCACATCGCAGCCGAACTGTTAGGCATACAGGCGGGCATCAAGCTGCTGCACATCCCGTACAAGGGCAATTCGGCAGCGATCATTGATGTGATCGCGGGCAATGTGCAGATGATGTTCGATCAGGTGAGCACGTCGAAATCCTACGTCGATTCCGGCAAGCTGCGCGCGCTCGGCGTTACCAGCCTTAAGCGCTCGCCGCTGTTTCCGGACGTGCCGACCATCGATGAATCGGGACTCAAGGGCTACGAGGAGATTACGTTTAACGGATTGATCGCGCCGGCGGGCACGCCGCGCGAGGCGCTCGTGCGTTTGCAAAGCGAGGTGTCGCGCATCGTTCGCCTGCCTGAGCTGCGCAAACGCTACATCGAGCGCGGCATTGAGCTTACCGCCAGCGCGTCGCCGGATGAGTTCACCGCCTATATCAAGGTCGAGTTCGACAAAAAAGCCAAGCTCGCAAGTGTAGCGGGCATCCGCATCGAATAGCCATGACTTACCGCCAGCGTACAATGCGCGCAATGAGCGCATGCGTTGCTGCGATGTGCGCAACGTACGCGCCCGTGCGAGCGCAGACGCAAACCCCGCCGCCAGCCTATCCCGTCAAGCCGGTGCGCATCATTGCGCCCAATGGTGTGGGCGATACCGCCGACATTCTGGCGCGCCTGATCGGACAGAAAGTCGGCGAGCGCCTGGGGCGGCAGTTTGTGGTGGATAACCGGCCCGGTGCGGCCGGACAACTGGGACTGGAACTCGCCGCGCGCGCGGTGCCCGATGGTTACACGATTTCCATGGGGCAGGGCACCAATCTCGCCATCACGCCGCACACCTACAAAAACCCGCGCTACGACCCGCTCAAGGATTTTGTGCCGATTGCGGTGGTGGCTACGAGTTATTCGGCGCTGGTGGTGCATCCCGGCACGCCCTTCAAAACGGTGAAGGAACTGATCGCCTATGGGCGCGCGAATCCCGACAAACTCACGGCTGCGTCAGGTAGTGAATTAGGGTTCCAGCATCTTTCGTTCGAATTGTTGCGGCTGCAAAGCGGCGCGCGTTTTGTGCACGTGGCTTACAAAGGTTCCGCCGCTGTCGTTTCCGATCTGATCAGCGGACAGGTCGATTTGTCGATGTCGTCCTACACTGCGTTTGCGCCGCATATCCGCTCCGGCCGCATGCGCATGCTCGCGATTACCAATCCAACGCGCGTGGCGTTGCTGCCCAACGTGCCTGCGTTGGCGGAGTTCGTGCCGGGGTATGACATGCGCGGCTGGTACGGGTTCGTCGCGCCCGCCGCAGTGCCGCGCGACATCGTTGCACTGCTCAACGCCGAGATCAATCGCGCCACGGCGCAGCCTGATGTGCGCGACAAACTGATCAACGCCGGGCTGGATATTCCGTCGGAGTCGCCGGAGTATTTTGCCGATCTCATCCGGCGTGAATCTGCCAAGTTCGCCAAACTGGTGCGCGATGCCGGATTGAAGCCGCAGTAGATGAGAGTGTAAGTGCTTGTTTTTAAATAATATCTTGTGGCCATAACACTCGAATTCAACAAGGGCCGCGTGCCGGTAAAGGTGTGGACCCGCGACATCGAGCCCGAGGCAATACAGCAGTTGATCAACGTATCGATGCTGCCGA
>JBEBHE010000072.1:0-16797 GCA_040081205.1 Burkholderiales bacterium
GCCCGCCCCCATTGAGGCAGCGCCTGCGCCCGTGGCGGCACCCGTTGCAAAGCTCGCGCCCGCACCGGTCACGCCGCCGAATTTCAACGCAGACTATCTTAACAATCCCGCGCCATCCTACCCGTCACTGTCGCGCCGTCAGGGCCAGCAAGGCAAGGTTTTGCTTCGCGTTTTCGTCAACGTCACCGGTAGCGCGGATCAAGTGCAAATCCGCAATAGCAGCGGACACGATTTACTCGACCAAGCAGCGCTCAACGCTGTGCACCACTGGCGGTTTGTTCCCGCGCGGCAAGGCGTTCAACCGGTTGCCGCGTGGGTGCTGGTTCCGATTACTTTTACGCTGGAAAGTTGAAGAAATAATGCAAGCAGAAACCGTTGGACAAGCCGTAATACAAAACGTCGGCATCGTTTCTTTTTTGTCGCAGACCGACGGCGTGGGCAAGGCGATTCTTGTGCTGCTGCTGTTGATGTCCGTTGCAACGTGGATTCTGATCATCACCAAGGCGATTCAATATGTGGTGATGCGGCGGCGCTCCGAGCGCTATCTGAAAACATTCTGGAACGCGCCGTCGTTGCAGGCCGTGGGAAACTATCTGGACGAATACCATCCCGCCGAGCCGTTTTCGCATCTCACCTGGCATGGCCTGGCCGCCGTGCGCCATCACCAGCAACAAGGCGCTAACAAACTGGATGAAGCAGGCAGTCCCGCCGAATTCATCACGCGTGCGATGCGCCGCGTGGTGGACGAGGAAACCGCGCGCATGGAATCCGGTTTGACCGTGCTGGCGTCGGTGGGCAGCACCGCGCCATTTGTGGGCTTGTTCGGCACGGTGTGGGGTGTTTATCACGCGCTGATTAACATCGGCATGAGCGGTCAAGGCACGCTCGATAAAGTAGCCGGCCCGGTGGGCGAAGCGCTGGTGATGACGGCGCTGGGCCTCGCAGTGGCGATACCCGCAGTGCTTGCTTACAACGCGATGGTGCGCGGCAACCGCGTAGTGCTGGCGCAATTGGATTCGTTTGCGCACGACCTGTTTGCGTTTCTGACCACAGGCGCGCATCTGAACGAAGCGGCTACCGCGTCCGTGCAATCGCAGGCCATCAGGCCGATGCTCGCGGTCAAGGGTGGCTGATCATGGCCTTCGGCGGATTCAGCAAAGGCACGGACAGCGCGCCGATGGCGGAGATCAATATGGTGCCGCTGATCGACGTGATGCTGGTGCTGCTGGTGATTTTTATCGTGACAGCACCGCTGTTAACGCACTCGGTCAAGGTCGAACTGCCCAAGGCGGCAAGCCACGTAAATCTGACCAAACCCGACAACATACAGTTAGGCATCCGTACCGACGGCGCCATTTACTGGAATGGCGAGATCGCCGATAAGGCAAGCCTCGCCGCCCGCATGACAGCAGCAGCGACGCTTGATCCTTTACCTGAAGTGCATATCCGCGCTGATCGCACCGCCGAATATCAGAAGGTCGCGGAAGTCATGTCTATGGCGGCAACAGCAGGCTTGGTAAAGATTGGATTTATTACTGATCCCACTGCGGTTAAGTGAGCCCGCGCATGGCCCAACATCAAAGGAACCAAACATGAACCCCGATTCCACCGAACTTCCGCCGCTGGAGAATCTGTTGGTAGCGGCGCTGTACCTGGCGACCAATTTCGCCAAAAGCGGTTGCCCGCGATTAAGTCACATGCTTTTGCATCAGCTTGAATTTGTGCTGAAACACCCACGCGATGACGTGTCACCGATGATTCAAGAAACGTGCCAGCGGCTATATGAAGTGTGGGAAGGCATTCATGCCGAGCGCGCACTCGCACAGGCGGAAGCGGAGGCGCCTGAAGTGGTCAGACGCGTGCATTGATCTGATATAAAAAATACAACAAAAACAAATACTTATAAAATTTATTTAGCCAGCCAACAAGCCGCACGCTTGCATAGCCAGCCAGCAATTTGCAAGGGTTCGACATCTCTTAAAGGGAGACACTGGTGAAGCAACCGCAATTACGGCCGCTGGCCTCAGCAATACGTCGTCTGTTTATTGAAGCAACCAGACATCGCGCGCAATCAAACCGCAAACCCAATAAATCCGTGCCGCCGCGCACTGAACGCATCACGTTGAGCGGAATGATTCCGCTGGGCGCAACCCTTGCAGGCATGGCCTTTAGCTATAGCGATGCCTTTGCGCAGACCGCCCAAACCACTCCGCCGCCCGCAAGCGAAGTTACACTGCCCGCGGTCAATGTAAAGGCAGGCGCGGACAAACCGGATGGCGTTCGTGCCACCACCACGCGCGTCGGCAAAACATTGCAGGATCCGCACGACATTCCGCAAGCCATCACCACCATCACCAACAGCCTGATGGAACAGCAGCAGGTTGGCAGCCTGCGCGAAGCATTGCGCAATGTGTCCGGCCTGACCTTCAACGCCGCCGAGGGCGGGCGCTCTGGTGACAACATGAACCTGCGCAGCTTCTACACTTTCGGCGATATGTATCTGGACGGCATCCGTGATACCGCTCAGTACAACCGCGAGACGTTCAATCTCGAACAGATCGACGTGCTGCGCGGCGTCGGCGCGATGCTGTTCGGACGCGGTCAGGCGGGCGGCGTGATCAATCAGGTCAGCAAAACACCGCTGCGTTTCGATCAGTACAAGTTCACCGGCAGCGGCGGCACCCTCGGCTATCGGGAAGCGACCGCCGATCTCAACAGGGCGTTCAATTCCGATACGGCGCTGCGGGTCAACCTCATGCAACGCGACGAGGGTAGTTGGCGCAGCAATCCGTCAACGGGCACGGAACCTGAAATTCATCGCAAAGGCGCCGCTTTCAGCCTTGCGCTGAATCAAAACGCCAACAACCGCTTCTGGTTAAACCACTACTACGCGGAAACCAAAGATAACCCCGACTACGGCATCACCTTTGACAACGCAACGCGCGCGCCGAACAAGCAATTGCCCGCGAGCTATTTCTGGAACATCGACCGCAACTTCGATAAGAGCGAAACCAATGTCACCACGTTGGTAAATGAATACCATTTCTCGCCGCAAACCCAGTTGCGCACACAATTGCGCTTCGGCGACTACGAACGCAGTTACTGGGCAAAAACGCCGAACACCACCACACCGCCCAATGCGCTGGGCGGCGTCGGCGGCAACCAGACGCGCGCAGCAGATTACGAGACGGTCACCCTGCAATCCGACTTCAGCACCAAATTCCAGGCACTCGGTATGAAGCATGAGTTCCTAGCAGGGCTTGAATATCTCAAGGAAGACAGTCATCGCAAGGGCTTGCAGAATTTCGGAACGGTCGCAGCACCTGCCTATTTCCCTTATGCGGAGGCGCTGGCCGGCGCTGCGACCGACTTCACCGGAAAATCCTACGCACTCTATGTACAGGACACAGTCGAATTCATCCCGAAATGGAAAGCAACGCTGGGCATCCGGCGCGACCAACTGGACGCCACTTACAGCAGCACCACCTCACCCCGGCTTAGCTACGGTGAGAACAGCTACCGCAGCGCCCTGTCGTTTCATCCCTCTGCGGACACGCATTATTACCTCGGATGGAGCGATTCCTTCAGCCCTACCGCCGACCTATACCAACTGACGGTGGCGCCGCTGCCGCCCGAACGCAGCAACGTCATCGAACTGGGCGCCAAGTGGTTGGCGTTTAACGGCGACCTGGCGCTGCGCGCTGCCCTTTACCGCGCCACCAAGGTCTGGGAACGCAACGCCGATCTCGAATCGACGGCGGCCATTCTGACCAACAAGCGGCGCACCGACGGTTTTGAACTAGAGGCAGCGGGCCGCGTCACCGACCGCTGGGAAGTGTTTGCGGGCCTAGCGCTCATGGACGCGAAAATTCTCGAAGTCGCGCAGAACGTCAATGCCACCACCGGCGTCATCACGTCGGGCAATCCGGAATATGTGGGCAAGCGCGCGCGCAACACGCCTCGTTACACCTTCAATATGTGGAGCACCTATCAGATCTTCGGCGCATGGAAAATAGGCGGTGGCGTTGAGGCCAAAGGCGACCGGCAGGCAGTCAACCCGAGCGGCGCCGGCGCCGTGCCGACGCTGAACGGCGCTTACCATCCGAACACCGCTCCGTCCTATGTGCGTTGGGATGCGATGGCCTCCTATGAGCAAAAAAACTGGGCATTGCGCTTGAACATCAAAAACCTGTTCGACAAACTCTACTACGACGCGGTATACGACAACGGCGGATTTACGGTGCCCGGCCAACGCCGCATCGCAATCCTGAGCGCCGAGTTCAAGTTCTAAGCGCTCGCTTATCAAGCAATCTCTGAAAGCCACCTATGTTGCTGCATGTTCCTGATGTACTGTCCCGCGACACGCTGGCGCAATTGCGCCAGCTTACCGCGAGCGCGGCGTGGACAGATGGGCGCATCACCGCTGGCTCCCAGTCGGAAAAAACCAAAAACAATCTGCAAATCCCGGCAGACGCACCGGCATCGCGTGAAGCGGGCCAGATCGTCCTGGACTGCCTGGGAAAGAGCGCGTTATTTTTCACAGCGGCATTGCCCAGGCGCATTTTCCCGCCGCTGTTCAATTGCTACACGGGTGCAACCAACGCCTTCGGCAATCACGTTGACAACGCAGTACGCACCGATCGCGCGACCGGCAAGCACCTGCGTACCGATCTCTCGGTTACGCTGTTCCTGAGCGACCCTTCCGAATACGACGGTGGCGAACTGATCATCGAAGATAATTTTGGCACGCAATCCATCAAGCTGCCGGCCGGCGATCTGATTCTTTATCCCGCCACCAGTGTGCACCGCGTCGAGCCGGTTACGCGAGGCGCGCGGGTGGCGTCGTTCTTCTGGGTCGAAAGCATGGTACGCGAAGACAGCCGCCGGCAGTTACTGTTCGATCTGGATATGTCGATACTTGGCTTGCGCGGCAGCATCGGCGATACGCCGGAAGTCGTGCAGCTCACCGGCTGTTATCACAACCTGCTGCGCATGTGGGCTGACGCTTGACGGTTTCAAGTGATCACAGCAGCCCGCGCGGCTATTTCGTGCGGCACCGCCGTGTCACGTCCAGCACGATTTCCAGCGCCTCTACCAGTTCGTGCAACCGCACTTCACGCGCAGCCCGCGTAGACGGCAATGCCGGCACGTGCACGAAACCCGCATGCAGCACGCGTGTTTCACGCTGCCGTCGCGCAATCAGGTGCATCAATCCGTAGAACACGTGATTGCAAACGAACGTACCCGCGCTCAAAGACATTTCCGCATTCAGCCCCTTGTGCATCAGCGCCGCTACTATGTCATGAACTGGCAGTGTCGAGAAGTAAGCCGCCGGCGCACGGACAATCACCGGCTTCTCAACCGGTCTTGCGCCGTCATTATCTGCGACTCGCGCATGCGCTAAATTCACTGCGATTCGCTCGACACTGATTACATTACGATCCGCCGCAAGCCCTACACACAAGACAATGTCAGGCCGCTCGCGTTTGATCAGCGCGCGCAGTTTGGGCGTCGCAGCCCTGAACGACGTCGGCAATTCGGCTGTCGCAACATCAAGCGTACCGATGCGCGCCGGCAGCCGGCGCACTGCCTCATACGACGGGTTGATTGCGTCCCCGCCGAACGGATCAAATCCAGTTACCAGCGCCCTCATCGCAAGTATATGTTTTATTTGTTTTTTTCGGACACTCTTTGCGGGTCGAGAATCATCCGCGACAACACAATCAGCGGTATCAGCCCGACGGCAACGATCGTTAGCGCTGCCGTGGAAGCTTCCGTCAAGCGCTCATCGGACGCCAGCGTGTACGCCTGAACCGCCAGCGTATCAAAGTTGAATGGACGCATCACAAACGTTGCCGGTAATTCTTTCATCACATCAACGAATACCAGCAGTCCAGCCGTCAGCGCGCTGCGCCACAACAGCGGCGCGTGTACGCGCGCAAGCGTCGCAACAGGCCCGAGCCCAAGTGAGCGCGCCGCACTGTCCATGTTCGGCGTAATTTTCGACAAGCCCGCATCCACCGACTGCAACGCCACCGCGAAGAAGCGCACCAGATAGGCGTAAACCAGTGCCGCCACGCCGCCAGTCAAAAGCAGTCCTGGATTGGCACCGCCAAACGATTCGATCATTGCGCCAATGGCATGATCCAGCCGCGTGATAGGAATCAGCACCCCCACCGCGATCACCGCGCCCGGCACTGCGTAACCCAGCCCCGCAACGCGATTCGCAATTCGCACAACCATACTGGATGAACGCGCGGCATAACCCACCGCCAGCGCCAGCAGCACCGCGAGTATCGCCGTCAGCGTGGCCAGCGTCACGGTATTGAAGGTGAGTTGCACATAGCGAGAGCCGAACTGCGCGTCGCCGGAAGTCAACGCCATATGCAGCATGATTCCCGCCGGCAACAGGAAACCGAACACCACGGGAATTGCGCAAAACACGACCGCCAGCGGCACCCACCAGCCACGCAACTGATAGACATTGCGTAGTTGCTTGCGCTGGGAGTTGCTGTAAAAACTGGCGCGCGCGCGCGTAACACGCTCGAACAAAAGCACCAGAAACACAAAACCCAGCAACGCCGCCGACAATTGCGCCGCTGCCGTGTGATCCCCAAGGGAAAACCAGGCGCGATAAATACCGGTGGTGAATGTTTGCACGCCGAAATAAGACACGGTGCCGAAATCCGCCAGCGTTTCCATCAGCGCGAGCGACGTCCCCGCAACAATACCCGGCCTCGCTAACGGCAGCGCCACATGCAGGAATGTTCCCCAGGGACTGTAGCCGGACACCCGCGCCATTTCCAGCATGCTATCGGATTGCTCGAGAAATGCTGCGCGCGCCAGCAAATAGACATACGGATACAACACCAGCGAAAACATCAGCGTCGCCCCACCCAGCGAACGCACATCGGGAAACCAGTATTGCCCCGCGCGCCAACCCATCCATTCCCGCAACCACATTTGAACGGGACCGGAAAATTGCAGCAGGTCAGTGTAGGCGTAGGCCATCACGTAAGCGGGCATCGCCATCGGCAACAGCAATGCCCACTCGAACACACGCCGTCCTGGAAAGCGGCACATCGTGGTGATCCACGCCGTCAACACGCCGCCAAAAATCACACCGAAGGCGACACCTGCCATCAGCAACAGCGAGTTGACAACGTAGTCGCCCAGCACCGTTTGCACCAGATGACGCCAAGTGCCTTGCGACGGCACAAATATATTTTGCAGTACCACCAGTACCGGCAACGCTATCGCGGCGGCCACCAGCACCGCGATGACCGTCAGCAGTGTGGGACGCGGCAACGCGAGCCACTCGCGGCGGCGTGCAACGTGCGCATAGGCATTACTCATGCAATCAAATTACCATCGTTATAATCAGGGGTATATCCAAGGCGGAAATTAGCGCGCAGAAAATTGGTAGCCACTGCTGGGTAGTGACTTAAAAATAGCGTTCTAAGTATCGGAAAAAAAACAATAATTTATTGTAACAAGAATCATTATCATCATCAATCGATTATAATTCTCACATGTCCGGAACCCTTGATCTCCAGCAAGTCTGTCAGTCGTATGGCGCGCGCAAAGTGCTGGACAACGTCAGCTTTTGCCTTGGCGACGGCACTATCGCGTGCCTGCTGGGCGCGAGCGGCTGCGGCAAAACCACAGTACTGCGCTGCATCGCCGGCTTCGAGCAAATTATCGAAGGCGAAATTGTCATTAACGGCACAATCGTTAGCAGCCCAGGCTTTAGCGTGCCGCCGGAATTGCGGCGCATCGGCATGGTGTTTCAGGACTACGCACTGTTTCCGCATTTAACGATTGCGCGCAACATTGCATTCGGATTGCACGGCATCACCGATGACGCCCGCGCCGCACGTGTCGCCGAGCTATTGGAGATAGTCGGACTGGAGGCAATGGGCAGCCGCTACCCTCATGAGCTTTCCGGCGGACAGCAACAGCGCGTCGCACTCGCGCGCGCACTCGCACCGCGCCCGGCACTGATGTTGCTGGATGAACCGTTCTCCAACCTTGACGTTGAAATGCGCGAGCGTTTGAGCATCGAGGTGCGCGACATCCTCAAAAGCCAGAACACCACCACCATCCTTGTCACGCACGATCAGAATGAAGCGTTCACTTTCGCCGATGAAATAGGCGTGATGATGGATGGACACATCGCACAATGGGCCACGTCTTATGCCCTGTATCACGAACCGGCCAACCGGCAAATCGCGGAATTCATAGGGCGCGGCGCATTCCTGCCGGGCATCGTGATCGACGGCAACCGCGTTAAGCTCGAACTCGGCGAGCTGCGCAGCGACACGCCATTGCAAGCCGCACCCGGCGCCACCGTCGATGTGCTGCTGCGCCCCGACGACATTCTGCACGACGACGCCAGCGCAATGCAGGCCACCGTAGTCACCAAAGCGTTTCGCGGCGCGGAGTTTGTGTACACACTGGAATTACCCGGCGGCGGCCGGGTAATGTCACTGGTACCGAGCCATCACAATCACGCTATCGGCGAGAAAATCGGCATCCGGCTGGAGATCGATCATCTGGTGGCATTTCCGCGCGCATAAAACGCCAGCATTAAGCACGCCAGGCCTTCACGCGCCTTTCACGCGCGCCTTGATGCCCTGTGCAATCTCGTACACCGCCATCGCATAATTGGTACTGCGGTTGTAGCGCGTGATGACATAAAAATTTTTCAGGCCAAACCAGTATTGCATGCCGCTTTCGGTTTCCAGCGGCAGCAGTGCGGCAAGCGTGTCGTCGCTCACTGCGCCGGTTGGCTGAATGCCAAGCTTGCGAAATTCAGCGATAGGCGTCTTGGGCGTTATGTCATCCACCAGCGCAGCGTCCGGCGTCGCGTTCACTTGCGCAGGAATCACCACGGCTTCGCCCGGTCGCCATTCGTGCAGCTTGTAGTAGTTGGCGACGCTGCCGATCACATCCGCCACATTGGTCCAGAGATTGCGCTGTCCGTCCCCATCGAAATCAACGGCATATTTTCGATAGCTGCTGGGCATAAATTGCGGGATGCCCATCGCGCCGGCGTACGAGCCGCGCAGGTTGGCCAGATCCAGCGCCATCTCTTTGCCCATCAATATAAACTGTTCGAGTTCATCGCGAAAAAATTCGGCGCGCTTCGGGTAATCAAACGCCAGTGTCGCCAGCGCATCCAGAATTTTGAAATTGCCGGTATAGCCGCCGTAATGCGTTTCAATGCCAATGGTGGCCGTAATGATTTCTTCAGGCACGCCAAACTCACGTGTCGCGCGCGTGAGTATTGCCGCATGTTGCGACCAGAATTTCACGCCGCCATTGATATGCACCGCATCGACATGATTTTTACGGAACACATACCAGGGCCGTGATGTGGAAGGCGCGTTCATCGCGCGAATGATCGACGGTTGCGGCCTGATTTGCGCGAACAAGCGGCGCAGCGCTACGCGATCAAGAGCGTGTTTTCCGGCTAACGCGTCGATGAAGGATTCATAGTCGCCGCGCAAAGGCGGCAGCGGCTGCTGTGCCGACACCGGCAAGCTTACACCGGCAACAGCGCCAACCAATCCTTTCAAAAACGTACGTCTAAACAAAACCTTATGAGCTTGATCAGGCACGGGTAGCCATATCCATATCGTCAGCATAGGCGCCGGATGGATAGTGAAACGGCACCGGCCCATCCGGCCGGCCCCGTATAAATTGATGCACGAACGGATCGGTGGAAATTTTCACCGTTTCGGTCGCGCCTTCGGCCGCGATCACACCATCCGCAAGAAAATAAACGTAGTCGACAATCTTCAGCGCTTCATGCGCATCATACGAAACCACAATCGAGGTCACGCCCAGCGCGTCATTGAGTTTGCGGATCAGATTGCCCACCACGTTGCAGGAAATCGGATCAAGCCCTGCGAAGGGCTCGTCGTACATGATGAGCGATGGATCAAGCGCGATGGCGCGCGCCAATCCCACGCGCCGCGTCATGCCTCCCGAGAGCTCCGAAGGCATCAGGTCAGCCGCACCCCGCAAGCCCACGGCATTCAATTTCAGCAGCACTAAATCCTGGATCACCGTTGCGGGCAAATCGGTTTTTTCGCGCATCGGAAAGGCCAGATTATCGAATACCGACAGATCCGTGAATAATCCGTTTTGCTGAAACTGCATGCCGATTTTGCGCCGCAGTTCGTAGAGGGCATCGTTGCTGATTTTGTGTACGTCCTGCCCCATCACCTTGCACGTGCCTTGCGACGGATGCAATTGACCGCCGATCAGCCGCAACAACGTGGATTTACCGCTGCCGCTGCCGCCCATAATGCCCGTCACCTGCCCGCGTGGAATGGCAAGATTCACGCGCTTGAAAATCTCGCGCGTCGGATAAGAAAATGCGAGATCGCTGATTTCAACGATGTTGTCGACGGTCATGGGTGCAAGGGTACAAGACGTGTTCGCTAAAATAGCAGTTTAACCCAAAGCACGCTGTCACATCACGGGACTTGACGTCGCGAACAATCCGCCTTGTACTACGCTTACCAACACTCACTTTACACGCTATGACCGGCCAAAAAATACTCGCTTTTCAACTCAGCCTGCCCGTGCGCTGGGCCGATATGGATGTCAACGCGCATGTGAACAACACGCGTTTCTTTACTTACTTTGAATCGGCGCGGCTGGCGTGGTTCGAATCAGTGAGGTCGCGCGAGCAGCGCGACGGACAAGGCCCGGTGGTCGCGCAGTCCAGTTGTAACTACCGCCGCCCTATTCCTTATCCGGAAACCGTGCTCATCCATTTGTATGCCGGCGCGCCCGGTCGCAGCAGTTTCACCACGTATTACGAGTTACTGTCGGAAGCCGACCCCTCGATCAGATACGCCGACGGCCAGGCAGTCATGGTGTGGGTAGATCGCGCGACTGGAAAATCGCAGCCTATACCGGATTATGTGCGCAACGCGCTGGCGCCGGCGGGAACCCTTTCTTCGACCACGTAAAAACAAAAAAAGGAACCGGCGCTACGCCGGTTCCTTTTTCTGACAAATCGAACGCAATCCTCCAAGCTCGACTCACCTGCTTTAGAAACGTGCCTCGATCGCTTTGTATGACTCAGGCCGCAGGCGGCGGTGCCGTGTATTTCGCATCGCTGAAGGCAAGAATCGGAATAAACACGATCCCCAGAAAAATCAGGCCTACCGCAAACCCCGTACCTTTTCCGAACACCTTCGCCAGGCCCACTGCGAGAAAAATCATGACAACGAAATTCACAACCGGGATCAGAAAACCGACAATCCACCACACCGGCTTCCCGATAATCTTGAGCAGCACAACAAGGTTATAAATCGGGATAATGGCAGCCCACCCCGGCTGACCCGCCTTGGTAAAGACTTTCCACATGCTCACGATCACCAACACCATCACGGCAAGCCAGACCAAACCCATTACAACGCCAATGCCGCCAGCATTTGAATTCATGTTCATCTCCCTTTTAGTATGATGAAAGCTTAGTATATCCTTACTACGGGAAGCACATGAAAAAGTTTCGTCATGCGCGTACGCTACCAAACACCAGCCGCGCTGTGATTTGCAGAATTTTTGTGAAAACCAGGATGCGCCGCAGCAGCGTATTCCATTTTCATACGTGATAATTTTTCACTTAAAAATCAAATAGTTATAAACATGAGTACACTTGAACGCGCCATAGTCATCGCCGCCAGCGCCCACCAGGGCCAGCGCGACAAAGCCGATGCACCGTACATCCTGCATCCGCTGCGCGTCATGCTGCACGTCACCACCGAATCCGAACGCATCACCGCCGTGCTGCACGACGTGGTGGAAGACTGCGAAGGCTGGTCGTTCGAGCGATTACGGGAAGAAGGATTCTCAGCCGAAATTATCGAAGCGCTGCAAGCCGTTACCAAACGCGGCGGCGAAACCTACGAAGACTTCGTTGCCCGCGCAAGCGAAAACAAGATCGGCCGCCGCGTAAAACTATCCGATCTGCGCGATAACTGCGACCTCTCGCGTATCGCCCATCCGACAGAAAAAGATCATGAGCGGATCGCTCGTTACCGGCGGGCGATTGCTTATATCGAATCGCTCCGGTAACAGCCGTTGGTCCGGCTGCGCGGCAGTTCCAGCCGCTTGCTCATCACGATGCAATATCTCGTGGATCGCTCCCCGGAATTCTGCGGTCCGCAATTCTGGCGGGCGAGCGCTTCGCAATGCTGAATCCACATTTTCCCGGATTGTAGTATTCTGATGCTGCGTCCAACACGGACGCCTATTCAGGGAGCAATCATGAGCGAGAACCCAAACCCGCAAGCAGCCAGCAAGGAAGAGCAGAACTGGGCGATGGCTTGCCATCTTTCTGCGTTGGCCGGATTTGTTATTCCGTTTGGAAATATCGTCGGCCCGCTGGTGGTGTGGCTGATGAAAAAAGACACCATGCCGCTGGTGGACCAACACGGTAAAGAGGCACTTAACTTCCAGATAACCGTAGCGATCGCCGCGCTGATCTGCGTCGTGCTGATGTTCGTCATTATCGGGATATTTCTGATCTTCATTGTCGGCATCGGCGCGCTGGTGTTGACTGTCATCGCGGGGATTAAAGTCTCAAACGGCGAGCTCGACTATAAATATCCGTTTGCACTACGGCTGATCAAGTAACAAAAGCGGGTTTGGCGTGCTGAAACGCCAAACCCGGTTGTCCCCTTGCCATAATCGCCCGCCGGTGCCCGATCACGCTGGTTTGCGCTAATTCGCCCTTATGCCCGCGTCACGCACCAGCTTGCCCCATTTGACGGTTTCGGTTTTTAGATAAGCGGTAAATTCATCGGGCGAACTGCCGACAGGATCAAGCCCCATTGCGAGCAGACGTTCCTTAGAATCGGGCTGCGCCACGGTTTTGGCAATTTCGCCGTGGAGTTTATTAACGATGTCTCGCGGCGTGCCCGCAGGCGCGAACAACCCGTACCACTGATCGACAGCGAACCCGGGAATCGCCGCTTCGGCGACAGTCGGCAATTCCGGTACCGACGGCGAACGTTTCGCACTGGCCACCGCCAGCGCGCGCAGCCTGCCGCTACGTACATTCGGCATGGTCGAAATCGCGCTTGCCACCGTGACCGACACTCGGCCGCCGACCAGATCGACTATGCTCGGCGCGGTGCCTTTGTACGGCACATGCACGAGTTGCACACCGGCCATGCGGTTAATCAACTCCATCGACAGATGCTGTCCGCTGCCGTTACCCGAGGAAGAAAACAGAATCTCGTTCGGGCGGGCCTTGGTAAACGTGATCAGGTCTTTCACGGTTTTTACCGGCAGCGACGGATGCACCGCCAGCACGCTGGGCGATTGCACAAACAACGAAATCGGCGCGAAGTCTTTGATACCGTCGTAGCTGAGTTTGTAAAGCGCCGGCGTGATGACGTGGCCCATAGACACCATCAGCAGCGTATAGCCATCGGGCGCCGAGCGCGCGACCAATTCTGTGGCAATGGTACCGCCCGCGCCCGGCCGGTTTTCCGACACCGATTGCTGCCCCCACGCATCGGTGAATTTCTGCCCGAGCAAGCGCCCGGATGTATCCACGCCACCGCCCGGCGCAAGCGCAATAACAATGCGAATTGGCTTGTTCGGATAGCCCGCTTGCGCCCAACACGCGCCCGTCAACAGCACCAGTGCCATAGAGACGCCCCATTTCCCAACGGTTTTTGTCATGCTCATTGCTTCTCGCTCCTAAACAACAATTGCCCTCAGCCCGCCAACGCAGCGGTACATGCATCGTAACCATACACCCAAGCCGGATCGGTTTCACCTTTGAGCCAGGTATTTTTGCTGGATTGAGACTGTATCTGCGACGTGCGCGGCTTGCGCGTGGCTTCGTAGCGCTTAAAGGCAGCCGCAACACCATCCCCATCGACAGCTTCCATACAACGACTCAGTATCATCGCATCTTCCAGCGCAGAGGCAGCGCCCTGCGCCATGTACGGCGTCATCGGATGACACGCGTCACCCAGCAAGACCACGCGTCCGTCACCCCAGGCGGGCAACGGCTCGCGCTCGAACAACGCCCACTTGTGAATTTCCGTCGCGGCATTGAATACCGCCTGAACGTCGGGATGAAACCCTGAAAAACTGGCGCGCAATTCGTCGAGATCCCCTTTGGCTGACCACGATTCGGCGCTGCGCCATTCGGCTTTTTCCGGCTGGCTGGTAACGAAATAAATTTCGTCGCCCGCGGCGGTCACCGGGTAAATCACCACATGCCGATCCGCGCCCCACCATTTGGTACGTACTGTGGGCACGTGAACGCCGTTCATGCGCGCAGCCTTGAACGTGGTGCGATAGGCCACTTTGCCGGTAAAGTGCGCATGCTCCGGACCGAGCAGGATTTCGCGCACGAGAGAATGCACGCCGTCGGCAGCGATCACCGCATCCACCGTGACGTGGGCGCCATCGGCGAACGCCAGCGTAACGCCCTGCGCATTTTGTTCCAATCCCGCCAGCTTGCGATTCAACGCAATCAAACCGTCTGGCACCACCGAAGCTATCGCCGCATGCAAATCTGCGCGATGCAGAAAAAAGTAAGGCGCGCCGAATCTCGTTTCGACGGCATCCCCCAGCGGCAGATCGCTGGTCACCTCGCCGCTATCCCACACGCGGCTCACGGCACGCTCGGAACGAAATGCCGTGCGCCGCAAATAGTCTTCGACGCCCAGTGCCCGCAGCACTTTAACCGCGTTTGGCGCCATCTGGATGCCCGCGCCCACGCGCGCGAATGCCGGCGCTTGTTCGTACACGCGAACGGCAAAGCCGCGCCGCGCCAGCAGCGCCGCCGTCGCAAGGCCGCCGATGCCGGCGCCGATAATCGCAATGGATAAGGCTTTCTTTTGCATGTTGACGTCTACTCGAAACGGATTTTCGCGTTGTCGATTACCTTGCGCCATTTGGGTATTTCAGCACGTATGTGCGCCGCAAATACCTCCGGCGTGGTGCCGATCAGGTTAACAGCAGCCAGCCGTTCACGCATCACCGGTTGCGCAAGCGCCTTGACGATTTCCTGCGACAGCCGGGCTACGATCGGCGCCGGTGTTGCGCCGGGCGCCACGATGCCAAACCAAATCGTCGATTCATAACCCGGGACGCCGGCCTCCTGCATCGTCGGCAATTGCGGCGCAACTGGCGAGCGCGCCGCGCTGCTCACCGCCAGCACGCGCACTTTGCCATCCTTGGCATAGTTGATACCCGCGCCCTCGAACATCATATCGACATGGCCGCCGATCACATCGACCATCGCCGGCCCCGCGCCCTTGTACGGCACATGCACGATATCCGCACCGATCAAAAATTTAAACAACTCTCCTGCCAGATGATTCGACGATCCGGGTCCGCCGGATGCAAAGGTAAGCTTACCGGGCCGCGCGCGCACCAGCGCGATCAACTCCTTAACGGAGCGCGCCGGCACCACGGGATTCACCACCAGATACAGCGGCGTAGAAAAGCACAAAGACACCGGTGCGAAATCTCGCAGCGGATCGTAGGGCAATTGCTTTTGCGCGCTGACGTTGATCGCGAGGCTGGTCACGCTGCCGAAAAACAGCGTGTAGCCGTCCGGCGCGGCTTTCGCCGCAAGCTGCGCGCCGATCATCTGGCTGGCACCGGGGCGGTTTTCGGTCACAAACAGCTGGCCGGTCTGTTCGCCGAGACTCGCACCGAGCGCGCGCGGCAGAATGTCGCCAAGTCCACCGGCGGGATACGGCACGATGATGCGCACGGGCTTTGCCGGGTACGTTTGTGCGCTCACCACAACGAAAACACTGAGCGAAAACCACAGTCCCACGAACACCGCCAACGCACCCAATACCTTTTTCTTCGCCACAGTCATCATCATGATGCATAAAATTTATTAACAAAAACAAACACTTAGAATTTCCTCTCATCAGAAATCGTAACGCACGACCAGCGCAACATTACAACGCATTCAAGCGGTCAAAGATACGGCGATCCAGCGTGATACCGGTACCACGCGCGCGCCGCTGCTCGCGTTCCAAAAAAGCGCGCTCCGATGGAATACGAATTTCATCCACGCCGGGTTGCGTCGGCGTGGCCTTGACGTTGGCAATCAATTGCGCGAGGTAACGCTGGCAGTCTTCAGGTGGCATCAAGAGACCGGGATCGAACACAATAAACAGAAATCCAAAATCCTGGACCTGTCCGCGCGTCAGCGGCGCGCCGGCGAGCAAGCCCATCGCCTGGGTGATGAGTGACAGCCCGAAGCCCTTGTGGCCACCGAACGTCAGTCTGCCGCCGGCGAGTGCCGCCACGGGATCGCGCGTCGGACTGCCGTCTTTGTCGATAGCAACACCTTCGGGCAGCAGTGTCTGCAAACGCGTGGCCAGCACCACATCGCCGTTGTTGGTGGCCGAGGTCGCCATGTCAAGGATCAGCGGATGCGGCTCGCCCGGCAAACCGAACGCTATCGGATTGGTGCCGAGCGCCGCCGCTTTGCCACCCAACGGCGCAACCACCGGATTACTGCACGCAAAGTGTATGCCTGCAAAACCCGCGCGCGTGATTTTTTCGATGTAGTACGCGCTGCGTCCACTGAGCCAACTGTTGCGCATGCCGACCACGGAAAAGCGACACGCTTTCGCTTTCGCGATCGCCAATTCCGCTGCGCGATACACGGCATAGAAGCCGGGATAATTACCGCCATCCATCCGCGCCGACACCGGCGTCTCATGTTCGATGCGTATCGGCGTGCGTGGATTTTTGAAGTTGACGTGCTCTGAGATAGTC
>JBEBHE010000355.1:0-4478 GCA_040081205.1 Burkholderiales bacterium
CCGGACGCGGCGGCCCGCGCCGCCGTGCGCACCGAACTGGGTCTGCCCGCAGACGCATTTGTCGTCGGCGTGGGCGCGCGCTTCGGATGCGGCGCGCTGCTCGGTATCCGCTTTGGCCTTGGCTTCCGCTTCGGCCCGTGCATTTACCATCGCCTCGGCGCGTGCTTTCGCTTCGGCGGCAGCACGCGTCTTGGCTTCAGCCTCCGCTTTTACCTTGGCTTCCATGGCCGCGCGTACGCGTCCTTCGGCTTCAGCACGTCCCTTGGAGTCGGCAGCTGCCTTTGCTTCGGCAGCCGCTTTGATGGCTGCTTCGGCGCGCGAGCGGGCTTCTGCTTCCGCGCGGGCGCGGGCCTCAGCCTCGGCTTTGACGCGGGCTTCCGCAGCGACGCGTGCGCGGTTTTCGGTATCCTGTCTGACCTTCGCTTCCGCGGCCGCTTTGGCGGCGACCTCGGCACGTGCCAGCGCGTCGTTTTCTGCTTTCGCACGCTGAGTGGCTTCTGCGTTTACTTTGGCGACGACTTCGGCACTGGTGAAGTCGAGTTCATCACCTTCGTCGATGGCTTCGATCGTAACGCCTTGCGGACTCCTCGCCGGCGCCGCGCGCTGGGCGGGTGCGGCAGTTACCGCAGGGGCCGCGGCCGCGGGTTTGGCGGCGAGCATCTTGCCAGTAGAACCCAGCACATCGGCGGACGCGGTCGCGACCGCAGCTGCCGGCATGTCCGGCGCAGAAAAAAGCCGGATATAGCCTTCGGTGACCAGCTGATCGAGCGCCAGATGGCAATGACCTTCAGCAACACCGGATTTACCGACCAGTTCGGCAACGCTGCATTTGCCATCGACCGCAGAGAACACCCGGCTCAGTTCGCGTGGCAGTTTGGTGCTGCGCGCCTCGCGGATGCCCTTGGTGGTCCGGGTGAAAACGCTCTGGGGATGGTAGATCATCGGCGGGTCTCGGTTTTTTGGAGCGACTTATCCAATGCGGCAAGTGTCTGGTTTTCCGGACATTATAGTTAAACTCCCAAAATCCACCAATTTTCTCACCGTAGTGGCGATGCACGCGCGCCCGGATTGGGTAACGCCGCCATAAAAGCGACGGTTCTGCAACATCAATTACAACGTCAGCAGTATTTTCCCGGTGTGGCCAGCGGATTCCATCAGGGCGTGCGACGCTGCGGCTTGGCCCAGCGGCAAGGTGCGTCCCGTTACCACGCGAATCTTGCCGGCCTCGATCAGTGGCCAGACTTTTGCTTCCAGCTCTTGCGCCACACGTGTCTTGAACGCGACGGGGCGCGTGCGCAGCGTCGAACCGGTGTAGGTTAGGCGTTTGAGCATGATCGGCATCAGGTTGATTTCCACTTTGGAACCGGCGGCGAAGGCGAGTTGGATGATGCGCGCATCGGGAGACGCCGCTTTGATGTTTTTCTCGATGTTGGGGCCGCCGACGATATCCAGAATCACATTCGCGCCGCCTTCGGTGCGCACCACTTCCACGAAATCTTCCGTTTTGTAATCGATGACGCGATCGGCGCCCAGATCGCGGCAGAGCTGGCAGCGCGCATCGGGACTGTCGGTGGCGATAACTTTGGCGCCGAATGCTTTGCCGAGTTGAATGCAGGTGGTGCCGATGCCGCCGGCGCCGCCGTGTACCAAAAACGTTTCGCTGGCTTTGAGTTGCGCGCCGATAAACACATTGCTCCAAACCGTAAAAAATGTTTCGGGCAATCCTGCAGCGTCGATCAGCGACACGCCTTTTGGTATTGGCAAGCAGTGATTCGCGTCGATCACGCAATATTCAGCATAGCCGCCGCCGTTGGTGAGGCCGCACAGTTTATCGCCGGTTTTCCAGCGCGTGACACCATCGCCAATCGCGACGACTTCGCCTGAAATTTCCAATCCCAGCAAATCGGAAGCGCCTGCCGGCGCAGGGTAAAGCCCCTTGCGCTGCATCATGTCCGGGCCGTTGACACCGGTAGCGGCGACTTTCACCAGCACTTCACCGGGTTTCGGCGCAGGCAGCGGACGCTGCGCCGGCACCAGTACATCAGGCGCGCCAGGTTTGCTGATTTCGATGACTTTCATGCTCGCGGGGAGGCTGCTCATGGGGTGTTTCCGTGGCTATAGTCGTATGGGTGTTGATCGGGGATATTGCTCAAGTATTTGTTTTTAAATGATATTTTTAATGACATCTACAGTGTGCTCACCCAGGGCCGGCGGATTGCGATAAACGCCGAGGCGTTCGCCCGATATGCGCTGTGGCGAGATCACTGTCTTGCTGGTGACCTTGGCCGCGCTATTTCCCGGCAGCATGATGGGTTCGACCCACTGCATGTGTTCGACTTGCGGATCGGCCAGCACCTGCGAATAGGTGTTGATCGGCGCACAGGGCACGCCACGATCCTGAAATATTTTTAGTAGTTGCGCGCAATCGTAATTCGCGAAGGTTTGTTCCAGCAAATCACGCAGCGCGTTTTGGTGCTGCGCACGCGATGAGGGCGTGGCAAAGCGCTTGTCGGCAAGCAGGTCTGTGCGTCCGATGCCCTCGCACGCTGCTTCCCATAATTTGTTGGTGCCGGCGGCGAGTGCGATGTCACCGTCGCGGCAGCGAAACCCCGCGTACGGCGCGTTCATCGGATGCGAGGAGCCGAGTCGCACCGGATCGCGACCGGTGCCGAACAATTCGCTGGTTTGCAGATTGGCGATGCCGAGCATGCAGCCGAGCATAGACACGTCGATGTAGTCGCCTTGATTGTTGTGATCGCCATCCTTGCTTCGCGCCACTTTATTAAGCGAGGCCACCACGGAAAATGCCGCGTATAGACCGGTAGTGAAATCGGCAATGGGAATGCCGCATTTCGCGGGGCGCCCATCGGCGTCGCCGGTGACACTCATTGCGCCGCTCATGGCTTGCAGCGTCATGTCGAAGCCGCCTTCTTTGGCCCGTGGCCCGGTTTGTCCGTAGGCGGAGACTGAGCAATACACCAGCGACGGTTTTTCTGTCGCGAGCGACGCATGATCAAGGCCGAATTTTGCCATCACACCAGGTCGAAAATTTTCGATCACGACGTCGCCTGACAAGGCGAGCTTGCGCGCGCTCGCCAATCCCGACGGCGTTTTGAGATCAAGCACTACCGAGCGCTTGTTTCGATTGACCGATGCGAAATATTGGCTGTAACCATCGACCATCGGCGGCCATGCGCGCATCAAATCGCCGTCGGGCGGCTCGACTTTAATCACATCCGCGCCCATGTCGGCGAGCAGGCAGCCGCAAAACGGGCCGGCCAGCACCTGGCAGAACTCGATGACTTTGATACCGGAAAGCGGGCGCATGGTGAAGGCTGAATGAAGAAAGCTGCGTGAGGAAGGAATCGCGCTGCTATGGTAGCATGCTGCATCGTTTTCCCACCCGAAAGAGCACAATGAAATTCGACACAAAAGGGCTGCTTGCCTTGGCGCTCGCGCTCAGTTGCGCTGGCGCGGTTCACGCGCAAAACTATCCTGCAAAAACGATTCGTATCATCGTGCCGTTCACGCCGGGCGGCGGTAACGATATTTCGGCGCGCTTTATCGCGCAACGTCTGACGGAATCGTTCAAGCAAAGCGTCATTGTCGAAAATCGGCCCGGCGCAGGTAGTACGGTCGGCACGGATATCGTAGCCAAATCAGCGCCCGACGGTTATACGTTGATGGTGATTCACAATGCCATCGCGATTAACCAGACGCTGTATCCGAAATTGCCGTACGATGCCGTGCGTGATTTTGCCCAGGTGGCTTTGGTGGGTGTGACCACCAATACGCTGGTGGTGCATCCTTCGCTGCCGGTTAAAAATACCAGGGATTTGATCGCGTTGGCATTGTCAAAGCCGGACGCACTGAACTACGCCAGCACCGGTGCCGGCGGCACATCGCATCTGGCGATGGAATATTTTCGGCTTTCGACAAAAACGAAGATCGTGCATATTCCCTACAAAGGCACGGCGCCCGCACTGACAGATATGGTGGCGGGGCAAACACAGGTGATGATTTCCGCATTGCCCGGAACGATGCCGTTCATCAATGCCAAACGGCTGACCGCGCTGGCTACCTCGGGCAAAAAACGCTCGGTGTTTTTACCGAACTTGCCGACACTGGCCGAAGCGGGCGTGAAGGATTACGAATTTGATACCTGGTACGGCATGCATGCGCCGATCAAGGTGCCGCGCGACATTATCGTGAAGCTCAACGATGCGATTGTGAAAGCGCTGGCGATTCCCGAGGTGAAGCAACAACTCGCGAATCAGGGCATCGAGGCGGGTGGCGCCACACCCGAAGAATTCACGCGTTATGTGCGCGCTGAAATCGAGAAGATGGGGAAAATTATCAAGGCTTCCGGTGCGCGGCCGGAGTAATCGTGCCACAGAAAGTGCATGCTGCGTGTAGCGGCGCTGATTCAATCGGAACGCGAGCGCTGGGGATGGCTGATTGATCAGCCAGGAATTGAG
>JBEBHE010000356.1:0-4470 GCA_040081205.1 Burkholderiales bacterium
CTGTAGCACGCTTCACTCCTGGCTTACGCGGTTTTCTCGCTGGCGGCGGGGTATCGGACGGCGCCCCACCCGGTACGGCGACCGGTTGTTCATTCTTGCCTAACATTTCCCCCTGATAGACCCAAACCTTGATGCCGATGATTCCATAAGTCGTCTTGGCCTCGGACACACCATACTGAATACCGGCGCGCAGCGTATGCAGAGGAACACGGCCTTCGCGATACCACTCGGTACGGGCAATCTCAATTCCGTTTAATCGGCCAGCACTCATAATCTTGATGCCTTGAGCGCCCAGACGCATCGCATTGGTAATGGCACGCTTCATCGCACGCCGAAACATAATGCGCTTCTGCAACTGCTGCGAAATAGAGTCCGCTATCAATTGCGCATCGAGTTCGGGTTTACGGACCTCTTCAATATTGACATGCACAGGAACGTGCAACATTTTCTGTAGTTGCGACTTGAGCGATTCAATATCCTCGCCTTTCTTGCCAATCACCACGCCCGGACGCGCACTATAAATCGTGATGCGCGCATTTTTCGCGGGACGCTCAATTACAACACGCGACACTGCTGCGTGCGAAAGCTTTTGTTTTAAGTAATCGCGAACCTTCAGATCCTCGAGCAGCATGCCCGGGAAATTACGGCTGTTCGCGTACCAGCGGGAAGCCCAATCGCGAGTGACCGCAAGACGGAATCCTGTCGGATGAATTTTTTGACCCATGACTAGTTCCTTCCGTCGCCAACTGTCAGATAAATATGGCAAGAATGCTTGAGTACCTGCATACCGCGACCTTTGGCACGTGCATGAAAACGCTTGAGCACGGGACCTTTCTCCACAAATATGGTGGTAATTTTAAGTTCATCAATATCCGCACCATCATTGTGCTCGGCATTGGCAATCGCCGACTCGAGCACTTTGCGGATAATCGTGGCGCCTTTCTTGGGCGAAAACTGAAGGATGTTAAGTGCATTCTCCACCGCTTGGCCACGAATCATGTCAGCCACAAGCCGGCCCTTTTGAGCCGACAACCTGACACCACACAATTTTGCTGTTGTTTGCATGCTGCTCTCCGTTTACTTAGCCGCAGGCGTCGGTGCGGATTTTTTGTCCGCCGTTGCCGCACCCGCCTTGGAGTGACCCTTGAAGGTCCGCGTGTGAGAAAACTCGCCAAGCTTGTGTCCAACCATGTTCTCGGTAACATACACTGGGATATGCTGCTTGCCGTTATGCACCGCAATTGTTAACCCGACAAAATCCGGCAACACCGTCGAACGACGTGACCAGGTCTTAATCGGCCGTTTGTCGGATGCTGCGCGTGCCTTATCCACCTTCGCCATCAGATGCTGATCAACGAACGGGCCTTTCTTAATCGAACGTGCCATATCTACCCCTTATTCCTGTTACGCCGAGGCTTTGGAATTTCGCCGGCGAACAATCATACTGTTCGTGCGTTTTACCTTGCGAGTCTTGTAGCCCTTGCACATCACGCCCCAAGGACTGACGGGCGCCTGCGCAGCCGCTGTTCTGCCCTCACCGCCGCCGTGTGGATGGTCAATTGGATTCATCGCGACACCACGTACCGTCGGACGCACGCCACGCCAGCGCACGCGACCTGCCTTGCCAATGGATTCCAGCGAATGCTCTTCGTTACCCACTTCTCCGATGGTGGCGCGGCAATTAACATGCA
Source organism: Burkholderiales bacterium (assembly GCA_040081205.1). Taxonomy (GTDB): domain Bacteria; phylum Pseudomonadota; class Gammaproteobacteria; order Burkholderiales; family SG8-41; genus UBA5216. Next base: position 1,692 of record JBEBHE010000356.1, read on the forward strand.
CTTTGCGAATTTCGCCTGAACGCAAGCGCAATTGTGCGTAATCACCTTCACGCGCCAGCAATTGCACCGAGGTACCAGCAGATCGCGCCAACTGCGCGCCTTTACCCGGCATCATCTCCACACAGCAAATCGTACTGCCCACTGGCACATTGCGCAATGGCAACGCATTACCTGACTTGATCGGCGCCTCTGAGCCCGACACAAGCTGTACACCCGCCGCCAACCCTTTAGTCGCAATGATGTAAGCGCGTTCGCCATCGGCATAGCACAACAAGGCCAGATGCGCGCTGCGATTTGGATCGTATTCGATGCGTTCGACTTTCGCAACGATACCATCCTTGTTGCGGCGGAAATCAACCAAGCGATAGTGCTGTTTGTGACCGCCACCTTGATGGCGCATGGTGACGCGACCATGCTGGTTTCGTCCCGCCTTTTTGGATTGGCTATCGAGAAGAGACGCCACCGGCTTGCCTTTGTGAAGGCCGGGGGTAACTACCTTGACTAGACCGCGACGACCGGGAGACGTCGGTTTGACTTTGACTAACATTACTTGTTCTCCCCACCCGCGAAGTTGATGTCTTGGCCTGCCTTCAGGCACACGTAAGCCTTTTTCCAGCCGCTACGACGCCCAATAAATTTACCCATGCGCTTTTCCTTGCCTTTGACGTTGACAATGCGCACTCCTTCAACCTCAAGCCTCTTGTCTTTCGGACTGAATAGCAGTTCAACCGCCGCTTTGATTTCCGGCTTGGTCGCATCGGAAACAACACGAAAAACGAACTGATTGTTCTTTTCACCAACAAAGGTGCTTTTTTCCGAAACTACAGGTGCGAGAAGCACCTGCGTCAATCGTTCCTGGCCATATGTTTTCACACCGGTCTTCATGCCAGCATCTCCTCGATCTTAGCAACCGCATTCTTGGTCACCACGACTTTTTCATGGCGCATCAGCGTAACCGGATCAGCTTCGCTCACCGAGGCCACGCTCACGTAATGCAGATTGCGCGATGACAATCTCAGATTGTCATCCAGCGCGTCGGTGATAATCAGCACGTCATCAAAGCCCATGCCTTTCAACTTTTGCGCCAACAACTTGGTCTTGGGTGAATTAAGCGTAAACGTATCGATCACTACCAGCCTGTCTTCACGCGCCAGTTGCGATAGGATCGCGCAAACACCCGCACGGTACATTTTCCGGTTCAACTTCTGGCTGAAATTTTCGTCTGGCCGATTCGGAAAAATCCGACCGCCGCCACGCCACAATGGGCTAGAGGTCATACCTGCTCTGGCACGACCCGTTCCTTTTTGGCGGAACGGCTTTTTGGTCGAGTGCTTCACCTCGCCGCGATCCTTCTGCGCCCGAGTACCGCTGCGGCCATTCGCCAGATACGCAGTCACCAGTTGATGCACCAGTGCTTCGTTAAATTCCCGACCGAAAGTAGCATCAGACGCCGAAATCTTCGCAGTCGCCTTACCTTCGTCGTTTATTAGATTAAGTTCCATAATTTATCCGCCCTTACTTCTTCTTGGCATCGGCTGCGGGCGCCGATTTGGCCTTCATTGCGGGCTTTTTCGCGCGCTTGGCAGGAAGCACTATAACGTCACCACCGCGTGAACCGGGCACAGCACCACGAATCAGCAGCAATTGACGCGCTTCATCGATACGCACGATTTCCAAACTTTGTGCCGTGCGTTGGTCGGCGCCCAGATGGCCCGCCATTTTCTTGCCAGGGAATACACGTCCGGGATCTTGCGCCATACCGATAGAGCCAGGCGTATTGTGCGATCTGGAGTTACCGTGCGTCGCGCGGTTGGACGAAAAGTGATGGCGCTTGATAACGCCTTGGAAGCCCTTGCCGATCGTCACGCCTGTCACATCAACCATTTGACCGACTTGGAAAACGTTCGCGCCCACAATGCCGCCCAGCTTAAGTTCGCCAAGCTTATCAATGGCAACGCGAAACTCACGCAACACGTGCCCTGCCTCAACACCCGCTTTAGCAAAATGGCCGGCCGCAGCTTTTACCACGCGGCTCGCACGGCGCTTGCCAAATGTAACTTGCACAGCAGCATAGCCGTCGGTTTCAGGGGTCTTGAGCTGCGTCACACGATTGTTCGACACGTCCACTACAGTCACCGGAACGGTATCGCCGTCTTCGGTGAATACACGGGTCATGCCGACCTTACGGCCAACAAGTCCTAAATTCATGTTTATATACCTTTTTTAAAAAGGCGCCAGTTACAATTGACCGGCCACTCGTTATCCATCAAGCACGTTCGGAGTTTTCTCCGTAACGGGCAATCCTTTACTACATTACTTGCCACATTCGTTACAACACCTACCGCTTAGTGATCCTTACAACTTGATCTCGACATCGACACCCGCTGGTAAATCGAGCTTCATCAGCGCATCCACCGTTTTATCCGTCGGATCAATAATATCCATCAAGCGCAAATGCGTGCGAATCTCCAACTGATCACGTGATGTTTTATTGACGTGCGGAGAACGCAGTAGATCAAAGCGCTCTTTGCGTGTAGGCAAAGGCACCGGGCCCTTTACCACCGCTCCTGTACGCTTGGCCGTCTCCACGATTTCCTGCGCCGACTGGTCAATCAAACGATAGTCGAACGCCTTCAGGCGGATACGAATTTTTGAATTTTTCAAAGCAGCCATTGATAATTACTCGATAACTTTCGCGACGACGCCGGCGCCGACGGTTCTGCCACCCTCGCGAATCGCGAAGCGCAGCCCTTCTTCCATCGCAATCGGCTGGATCAAC
>JBEBHE010000357.1:0-4453 GCA_040081205.1 Burkholderiales bacterium
ACCATTTACGCTATACGCCCCACGGACTCACCGGCAGCGGCACGCGCAACAGTGTCGCGAATAAATAGTAAGTGACCAGCGAAAAACCGGCGCCGACCAACGCCACCGTCATCGGCTTTTTTCGCTCCATCACGCCGAGAAAAAACACCAGCAGCGCCGCCACGGTAATGCGATATCCGAGCCGCTCCAGCGCATAGGCAGCGACACCGCAGGCAATCAGGATAGCGATGGCACGTTTCGCTTCCGTCCACTCCATTTGAGCCAGCGGCATCGACTTGCTCCCGCTCAACGCCACCATCAATCCCATCACACCCATAAAAATCGCCATCAGCAACGGCACGTAGCCCGGCCCCGGCTCCGACAAAGTGCCGATGGGATACACGCGGTTCATCCACCACACGTATAGCGCCAGCGCGACCAGCATCAACCCTGAAACCTGATCGCTGCGCAATTGCCATCTGCGGGACGGCTCTGGTGGTTGAGTCATAGGTGATTGCTATTCAGAGGTATCCGAGCTTCATGCGGGTCATATCCACCACCCCTGTCATTCCCGCGCAGGCGGGAATGATGGTGGTTGACTATTTCTTGTCGTCAACCTTGCCAACCACTTTGACCACGGCGGCAAGACGTTTGGCGTCGGCGTCCCAGTACTTCGCAAACTCCGGTGCATCCATGTATTGAATCGGCGAATTGACACGCGCCATTGCCGTTTTGAAATCAGCATCTTCGACGGCTCTGCGCACGGTGTCGCGCAACACTTTCAATATGGGCTCCGGCGTCGCGCGCGGCGCCATCAGCCCCGACCAGATGTAGTACTCGATATCGACACCCTGCTCCTTAAACGTCGGCACATCGGGATAATTTTCGTGCCGCTTCGCACCCCAGCTCACGTGCGGCCGTAGCTTGCCGGATTTCACATGCACAGTAATCGCCGCCGGACCGCCTGCGGTCAATTCAACGTGACCACCGAGCAAGGTCGTCAGCGCCGGGCCGCCGCCGTTGGTCGGCACGTGGCGCATCTTCAGCTTGTAGTGATGCAAAAACATTTCCATCGGCATGTGCAGCGCGCCGTAAATGCCCGACGACGAAAACGACATCTGCCCCTGTTTCACGCGCGCCAACGCAACCAACTCCTTCAGATTTTTGACCGGCAGCGAAGGATGCGACACCAGTATCGTCGGATCGGCGGAAATCAGTGCAATCGGTGCGAACTGATCAATAGCGTACGCCGGTTTGCGGTCAAACAGCGCATCGGCCGCAGGAATCACCGAAATACTCGACAACGCCATTAGCAGCGTATAACCGTCGGGCTTGGCGTTCGCCACCGCCGCATTGCCCACCGCGCCACCCGCGCCGGGACGATTCACCAGCGCCACGGGCTGCTTGAGTATTTTTTCCATCGCCATCCCGGTGGGACGGCCAGTGATTTCCGCCACGCCACCGGGCGGAAAAGGAATGATCAACGTGACGGCACGGGAGGGGAACGTCTCTTGCGCCGATACGCCGCACGCGCTCGCCAGCAGCAATACCGCGCACCATGATCTGAGTGATAATATTTTCATAAGTATTTGTTTTAAAAAATAATTTTGTTATTACTGATCTGCCCGCGCACCCGATGCCTTGACCACTTTCGCCCACTTGGCAATGTCGGCATTGAGATATTTTTCAAACTCTGCCGTGCTCATGCTAAGCGGCTCCGCGCCCTGATCATTCCAGGTTCTGCGCACGTCCGCACGTGCGGTGATTTTAGTGATCTCGCCGTTCAATCGTTCAAGCACCGCTCGCGGCGTATTGAAGGGCGCCATTACGCCGAGCCAAATCGTCGCTTCGTATCCGGGCACCCCAGCTTCCGCTACCGTCGGCACATTGGGCATCACCGTCGAACGCTGCTTGCCGGTGGTGGCCAGCGCGCGCACGCGCCCTGCCTTTGCCAGCGGTGCCATGGTGGTGATCGCATCGGGCATGATCTCCACCTGTCCGCTCATCACACTGGTGCGCGCCTCGGCGCTGCCTTTGTGCGGCACATGCACGATGTCAACACCGGCCATCGCCTTGAACAGCTCACCCGCCATATGATATGGCGTACCGGTGCCCGACGATGCATAGTTCAGGCCGCGCGGTTTCGATTTCGCCAGTGCCAACAACTCCTTTACCGATTTCACCGGCAACGACGGGTGCACCACCAGCAGTAAATCCGAATAATTGATCGGCGCCACCGGTGCGAAATCCCTCATCAGGGTGAACGGTTTTTTCGGAATCAGCGACTCGTTCACCGTGTGCGTGTTCGACATCAGCAGCAGCGTGTAGCCGTCGGCGACTGATTTCGCCACCAGATCGGTGCCGATAATCGAACCTGCGCCGGGGCGATTTTCAATCACGAACGGCTGGCCCGTCGGCTCGTGTAAACGCTGCCCCAGAAAGCGCGCATATATATCCGCGGGCCCGCCGGCAGCGAACGGCACCACGATACGCACCGTTTTCGCGGGATAAGCTTGCGCCGCCACGCCGCTACTACCCATGCTGCAAGCCGCGCACAAAATGGCGGCGCCGAATCGGGAATTCATCATGCCGTCTCCTCCAACCTGTTTTTATACCCGGCTAATGCGGGCGCGTTCATCCTGTGGCGCGTGAGTATCTTACCGCGTGTCCGGGTGACGTCAACCGCGCAGTGCAGCCAGATCGACTCTCGACGCAAAGAAGCCGGGAACCGCCTTCAGAAACGCCGCCATTTGCGCGTCATTCCAGCCGCCAAACGTCGCATTCAGGCGAAACTTGTCTTCGATCTCCGCGCGTGACAGCGGCTCCTGCGCGCCGCCGCGAATGTGGCCCTGGCGCTCTTCGACCACGCTGCCGTCTTTCAGCGTCATGCGCACGTGGCCGGTATAAGCTTTCGGATACGGATTGTTCGGATCAACCACGTACTGCACTTTCGACGACAAAGCGAGAATCCGTTCATCGTGCACCGTTTCCTCGGTAAAAGCCGCCAGCCCCGCGCCGCCGGTGATAAACGCTACCGCGATGTTGAACGGTGCGCTGAATTTCGCCGCATAGTCATTTGCGGGACGATGCTTTGACGGCAACGGATCCCACAGCCGATGCACATAGCCTTCGGCGGTTTCGCACAAAATGCTTTCCACGTCCTCGGCTTTGATGCCGCGCTTCGACAACCGCAGCGCACAATCGACATACGGCTGATTCATGGTGCCAGTGGCATACGGCTTGAAGGTAATCACATCGACGTACCATTTTTTGCCGAAGCCTTCGGTCAGCACGCTGTAGTCTCCACCCGCATTGCGCGCGAATGCGTAGTAAAAACCATGCGTGCCCTCAAACACCGTGCGCGGACCGAGAAAACCCTGCTGCCCGAAGCGCGCGGCCTGTATGCCGATCTTCGCTGCCCAGCCTGCGTGCAGGCGCTTGGTCCAGGCGCCTTCGGCGAGATATTCGATAATGCCGCTCGCCATGCTGCCCGCAATGCCCAACGCATCCACGGTTTGTTTGCGATTCAAGCCCATCGTGGTGCAAACCGCTAATGTGGCTGCCATCGCGCCCAACACGCCGGTCGGATGAAATCCCGATTTGTGGATCGCCTTGGGAATTACCATCGACAAGCGGCATAACGTTTCGATGCCCACCACCATGCCTTTGAACGCCGCCTTGCCGTCGCAGCCGAAGCGCTCGCATGCGGCGAGTACCGCCGGCATGATGACCGCGCTGGAATGCACCGGGCCGCCCTCGAAGGTGTCGTCGAAGTCTTCTCCGTGTGCCGCGCAGCCGTTAATCATCGCCGCAGTTTCAGGCGCGTACGTGGTTTTGTGACCAATCACTGTCGCTGGACCACCGCTATCGACGCCTGCGATTAGCGCCTTGACGTAATCGGTGTTGCGGGCGGCCACGCACAGGCCGATGACGTCAATCAGCAGTTCGTCGATACGCGCGCGTACAGCGGCCGGAATCGCATTGACATCGAGGGCCAGCGCTTGATCGGTGATTTGCTCAGCGATGGAAGGAGATTTGGATGCAGTGTTCATGATTCCGCAATTTCAAAAAACGGGAATGTTGTGCGCATTCCCGGAGATGACCGCTGGATTACGCAGCCGGACGCTGCGTTTTTTTGTAACGCCCAACAGGCACCAGTTCGGCGGTGGTGCCGCCGGGTGCACGGAACTTAACCGGAATCACGCCCGGATCGCTGATGATTTCACAACCTTGCGTTTTGATCTGCTCGGTATATTTTTCGATGTCATCCACCTCGATAGCGAAGTGATGAATGCAAGGGCCTTCACCAGAGGCTTTGGATTCCGCCGACTGTGTGCCGTCGTCGTACTTGATCAAGGTGAAATCCATCGCGCCGTCGGTCAGATGCCGCGACAGATGATCACGCGTCTGGCGTGTTTCGACTTCCCAAAAGCCGAATACTTTTTGATAGAACGCAGTGGTTTCTTCAAGGTTT
>JBEBHE010000073.1:0-16651 GCA_040081205.1 Burkholderiales bacterium
ACCCACGTCGTCATCGGCAAGTTCGCTGCACAGCCGGTCAATCAGCGTCGCATCAAGACACGGACGCGCGGCATCATGCACCATCACCCAATCGTCCGGTTCCACCACATCAGCCATTGCCACCAGTCCGTTGAACACACTCGCTGCCCGTGTAGCGCCACCGCAGTACAGCGTTTCCAACCGTCCCTTATGCGCGGACCAGTCATGCCGGTTGAAATGCGCATCGCCCGGCGCCAGCACCACAAACGCCAATCGCACGCGCGGATGCGCACACAGCGCATGGATGGCGTGTGCGATCAGCGGCTTTCCCGCCAGCAGCTGATATTGCTTAGGAACCTCCGAACCCATGCGGCTGCCGCTGCCCGCCGCAGGAATCAAGGCGAAAATGTCGGCCATCACTCTGTTTTCGCAAAAAGTTTGTGAATTTCTTTACTGATCACCATTCTAACAGTCCGCGGAAACGAGCCTTGCATACACGTTCTATATAATGGCCGTTCAACTCTCAATCTGAAAAGGAAACACCATGGGTTTGCTTGATTCGATACTCGGTTCTGTCCTTGGTGGCAGTAGCGGTCAAAGTCAAAATTCGGGGCAAGCGGCGCTGATTAATGCTGTGATTCAGATGGTCGCCAATAAAGGCGGCGGCGCCGGTGCGAGCGGTGGTCTGGCTGGATTGGTAGGAGCACTCACGCAGGGCGGCCTTGGCAATGTAGCAAGTTCATGGGTGGGCACAGGTCAAAATCTGCCGGTATCAGCCGAACAGCTGCAAAGCGCCCTGGGCAGCGGCGGTGGCGGCATGCTGGCGCAACTCGCGCAATCGGCCGGCCTGTCGCACGGCGACGCGGCTTCGGGGCTGTCGCAAATTTTGCCGGGCCTGGTTGATAAGCTCACGCCCGATGGGCAGATTCCGCAGCAGGATTCCCTTGAAAAAATGCTGGGGGCGTTCAATATAGGGAAGTAGTCACCGTTACGAGCAACCTCATGTCATCCGTGCGCCCCTCTGCGATTGCAGGCAGCTTTTATCCCGGTCAGCCGGAGGTGATTGCGCGCAGCGTGGATGCCATGCTCGCAGCGGCAAAGCCTCCGGTTTCAGCGATACCAAAGGCCATCATCGCACCGCATGCGGGTCACATTTATTCCGGACCGATTGCCGCCAGCATCTACGCGCTGATTGCCCCTGCGCATGCGCGTATCAAACGTGTCGTATTGCTGGGGCCGACGCACCGCGTCGCGGTACACGGCATGGCATTGCCCGGCGTGGATGCATTCGCCACGCCACTCGGCAACATCGCGATAGATACTGACGCCGTAAAAAAGCTGATGGCGCTGCCGTATGTTGGAGTCAACGTCGAAGCGCACCGGCTCGAACATTCACTCGAAGTACATCTGCCTTTTCTGCAAAAAGTCATCGATGAATTTACACTGGTGCCGCTCGCCGTCGGGCGCGCCACCGCGCAACAGGTGGCGGCGGTTATCGACATGCTGTGGGGCGGCGATGAAACGCTGATCGTGGTGAGCTCAGACCTGTCGCATTACCTGCCCTACGCCGAGGCGCAAGCCACCGACAGCGCCACTGCGCAGGCCATTCTCGATTTACGCACCGACATCAATCACCATCAGGCCTGCGGTGCTACGCCGGTGACCGGCCTCAACCTGCTGGCGCAACAGCGCGGCCTGAAACCGAAACTCATCGACTTGCGCAACTCCGGCGACACCGCCGGCGACAAAGCGCGTGTGGTCGGCTATGGATCATTCGCCTTTTATGAACAGCACCCTGCCGCCCACTGAAACCGCCCGCACGCTGCTGCCCATCGCCCGCGCGTCTATCGCAACGCAGCTCGGCAAAATACATCCGGCGGATGAAAGCGCGGCATGGCTGCGCGAGCAAGGCGCGTCGTTCATTACGCTCAATCTGCAAAATAAGCTGCGCGGCTGCATCGGCTCGCTGCGCGCGCACCGCGCGCTGCTCGACGATATCAAGGCCAATGCGCAGGCTGCAGCGTTTAAAGACCCGCGCTTTAAACCACTTACCGCTGACGAATACGAGCACATCGAAGTCGAAATTTCGCTGCTGTCCGCCTTAAACGCGCTGACGTTTGCCGACGAAGCCTCTGCGTTAGCACAATTAAAGCCACAGGTACATGGCGTGATCTTCGAATACGGCCATCACCGCAGCACCTATCTGCCGCAGGTGTGGGACAACTTCACCGATCCGGTGATGTTCATGGCCACGCTCAAGCAGAAGGCCGGGCTGCCGCCCAACTTCTGGGAACCCGGCGTCAAAATTCAGACTTACACCGTCGCCAAGTTCAAGGAGTCTGACCTCTCGAGGTAACTCGGATGGCTGACACGGCACATCCCGCACGCTGGTGGCATCTGCTCGACGACGGGCGCATGCAGTGCGACTTGTGCCCGCGCGACTGCAAGCTGCACGAAGGCCAGCGTGGCGCGTGTTTCGTGCGTCAGCGCGGCAGTGGCGAACAGCGCGATCAGATGCTGCTCACCACCTACGGCCGCTCGTCGGGATTTTGCATCGACCCCATCGAGAAAAAACCGCTGAATCATTTTTATCCCGGCTCCAGCATCCTGTCGTTCGGTACCGCCGGCTGCAACCTCGCCTGCAAGTTCTGCCAGAACTGGGACATCAGCAAGTCGCGCGACATGGACCGGCTCGCCGATCAGGCCACGCCCGAAGCCATCGCGCAGGCCGCGCTCAAGGCCGGCTGCAAGAGCGTCGCCTTCACCTACAACGACCCGGTGATTTTCGCGGAATACGCGATGGACATTGCCGATGCCTGCCATGAAGTCGGTGTCAAAACCGTGGCTGTCACCGCCGGTTACATGCACGCGCAGCCGCGCCGCGAGTTCTACGCCAAGATGGACGCGGCCAATGTCGATCTCAAAGCCTTCACCGACGAATTCTATTTCAAGCAGTGCGCCGCGCACCTGCAGCCGGTGCTGGACACCCTGGTGTATCTCAAACACGAAACCGATGTGTGGGTCGAAATCACCACCCTGCTAATTCCCGGCAAGAACGATTCCAGCGAGGAAATCACCGCCGAGTGCCAGTGGATCAAAAAGAACCTCGGCCCTGACGTGCCGCTGCACTTCACCGCGTTTCATCCCGACTACAAGATGCGCGACAACCACGCCACGCCACCGGCCACGCTCACCCGCGCGCGCGACATCGCGCTGAAGGAAGGATTGCATTACGTCTATACCGGCAACGTGCACGACGAGCGCGGCGGCTCGACCTACTGCCCGTCATGCCACACGCCGCTGATCCTGCGCGACTGGTACCGCATCGACGAATACCGGGTGACGGCGGATGGCAAGTGTCCGGATTGCGGCACCGCCATCGCCGGGCGCTACGCTGAAAAATTTGGTAAGGCGTTTGGGCCGCGGCGGATTCCGGTGGCGATCAACCGCACGCGCTAACAAGCAATATCAATAAATTGCAGCGCGCAAGGAGCCAGAGCGATCCGGGCATCCACTCTCGGATTACGGTCTGCGGCCTTCATCCGGGCTACGCCCGCTGTCTTTTCTTGCCAACATATTAAATTTAGAGTCAGCTAACAGGTTGCGTAAATTAGCCTGAAAGACATTTTTCAAAAAGATGGGCAACGTAGCATCGATAACTTCATTTGCACTGAAAGCCCCTTCAGTTGTCATCTCTAACACAATGGAGGACGTTGCTGGATTGTAGATTTGCCACCGAATTCGCATGTAAGTAGATCCCTTCATTTTGCTGGTGATCCCTATATTTGCATCTGGGCTTCCAGAAAAGGGAACACATATATTTGTTTCGGACTTCTCAATTGCGCCAGCCACAAGAAGTTCGGCTTCATAAATTGACTTGTCCACAAAAAGTGCAGAGGGATCGCCAGCAACTTTGTACCTATGTTTCTCCAATTCCTTTCGAAACCCATCATTAAATTCTTCTTGAGTGAGATTTATACCCCCGCCACGCCAATCGCGATAGTTTCCAGCCATACAACCCCATCCATATTGGATATTGAGAACCCTATCTCCCAAAGGAATGCGTGTAACTACCCGTGAAAGCAAGAACGACTTCGATTCAGACCCGTCGGAGATTGGAATAGGCGTGTTATCTGGCGCAATCTTTGTAGGAGCAACTGTGCCGCAGCCACAAAGTGCAATCATCAAAATTGGGATAGCAGCGAGCGACTTATGCATAGTGGTTTCCAAGTACCCTAACTTGGGTTGGGCGTTCTGATTTATTACTTATTTGCGTTTTAATTTATTTACCTGGTTACAAAAAACTCCCCATCGAAACAGCGCAATGAGCAGATTTAGTACATCCTAAAAGAAATTTGTAAACACGTCACTGGGTGGAATCATTTGATGATATAAAAAATCAATAATAACAAATACTTAATACCCCCCACCTCCACCACCATCACAACCGCTACCAATGATGTCACCGCCGCTGTCGCTGGAACTGAATCCCAAATCTCCAAATCCGTCACTCATCAACATTTTTCAAGTATCACCAACGCAATCCCGCCCAGAATCGCCGCCTCCGCCAGAATCAAACGCAGGCTCAACGCTTCTCCAAGAAAAAGTATGCCGCCCACCGCGGCGATGACCGGCACACTGAGTTGCAGCGTCGCGGCACTCGTCGCGTGCAGCAACGGCAACACCGCTACCGCGCCCCCTGCTCCAGCGTGGCCTTCAGGCGGATCATGCTGTCCTGCGAGACTTCGATCAGGCCACGGCGCGGCCGGTCGATGTCGAGGATCGTCGTGAGCACCAGCGCGATCAGCAATGCAAACAACGCGTTCGACGGCAGCCTGCGTTTTCGCTCCAGGCCGCAGCCATAGGCCAATAACCCCAGCGCCGCGAGCGACACCGCCAGCAGCAGATAGATCACCGCTTCCGGCACATGGTTGTCCAGCGCGACCTGGCGCTTCTCGCGTGTATCGATCACTTCATTAAGCGACTGTATGAACAGCCCCGTCGTCACCGACCGTTCATCCTGCGCGGCGGCGGCTTTCGACAGTGCCCACAGTTGTTCTTCGATGCGCGACGCTTCGGCGTTCGCCGCATCGAGGCGGGCGCGATCATTGCTGGCGTTATGAAACGTGAGGCGCGCAGCCACATATGATCGGAGCAGCCCCGGCGCTGCGTCGCGCTGCGCGGCAGGCAGAAGTTTTGAACGCAGAAAAGTGGTGCCAATGGCGTTTGCTTCGTCGAGCACGAGCGCTTTGCGCGTGTCGAAACGCGATACCGCCATCAGAAACGTGAAGCCGAGCAGCAGCGCCAGCAGTCCGAGTATGGCGGCCTGCAAGGCGGAATTGTGGTCTTTTTCAGGTTCGCCGCTCACGGCGCTGTAACGCAGGCCCAGCCGAAACCCGGCTTCCATCGCCACCAGAAAGCCGGCGAGAAAGATCAGCAACAGCAGCAGTTCATTCGTTTCCCACAACATCTTATTGTTCTCCCGTAATCATTCGAGGCATCTGTGGCATCTGCCGCATCTGCGAATGGCTGATTAATCCCCTCCGCCTCCGCCGCCACAGCCACCGCCGCCGCAACTGCTGCCGCCACCGTCACTGCCACCACCATCACTGCTACCGCTGTCGGCAGAACTGAATCCGAGGTCGCCAAACCCGTCGCTGCTGGTGCTGCTGCTGTCCGACGACGAGCCCGCGCCGAAATCCGTGGCGCATTGCGCTGCGGGCATGGTGCTTCCGTCCTTCCGGTACTTGGTCACGCGCTTGTTGCAGTTAGTCTCGTAACGAAACCCGTCCGGCAGATCGAGCTTGCCGTCGAGCGCGAACAGCAGCGGCAGCCGCGACGGGTTGCGCGGATTGATGGTTTCATCCTTGCACGCGTACCACCAGGTTCTGCGCAGCCCGTTATCGGCGACTTTTTGTGAGCTCAGCACCACCGCCGGCGTGTGATGCAAAAAATAGCCGAACGCCTTCTTGCAGAATCCGTCGTAATGCTTGGTGAACAAAATGAATTCGTGCCACAGATCGTCCACCGCCTGCGATGGCATCGATACGAATTTACCTTCGGCCATCAGGTTGTACAGAAAAAACTTTCGCAGCCCGCGCAAGACCAGTTGCTGTTCCTTCAGCGTCATCTGCGGGCGCTTTTCCGCCAACCGCGCCAGCAGGCCCTGCGGAAATACGTATTCGCGTATGAACGCCGCGCGCCTGTGTTCCCCCAGTGATCGATAGATGCTGAACGCCATCAACCCCAGTATTGTCGCCAATATCCCAAACGCAATCGCCATTTTGCCTCCATCCGGAATTGCCCGGTATGCGGCGGTATATTAAAGCCTTTTTTCGAACCTGCATCGTAGTGTTCGGAGCGAAAAATGAATTCAGGCCATAGCTCGTCCAGCGCGCGGCGTGTTAGTTTCTGATTTGTTCAACAAGGAGTAACCCCATGCCCATTGGAGACCCTGCCTGGCTGCAACTCACGCCTGAAATGGCGTTGGAGCCGGCGATTCCCATCTGCGACCCGCATCATCATATCTGGGCGCAGCGGCATGAACCGCCAGCCTATCAAAGCTACTTGTTGCCCGACCTGGCCTCGGACATCCGCACCAGCGGACATGATGTGCGCTCAACGGTGTTCATCGAGGTCAACGCCTTTTATCGACCCGATGGACCGAAGGCAATGCAGCCGGTGGGCGAAGTCGAACACGTAGAGCGCCTTGCTGATGAAGCCGCGAGCGGAAAACACGGCCCAGCGAAAATCGCCGCCGCCATTGTCGGCCATGCAGATTTGAAGTTGGGAGATGATGTCGCCCCCGTGCTGGAAGCGTTGCAGGCGGCGAGTCCCGGCCGGTTTCGCGGCATACGGCATTCCGCCGGCTGGGATGCCAGCCCGGAGCTGGTACAGCGTGACATTCCGGGCGTGATGTCCACGCCGCAATACCGCGCGGGCGCGCGGGTGCTGGCAAAAATGGGCTTGACGCTCGACAACTCGCTCTACCATCCTCAATTGAACGAATTGGCTGAACTTGCGCGCGCGGTACCGGAACTGACCATCGTACTAAATCATATCGGCGGCCTGGTTCGCGTGGGCACCTATGCCAACCGCGACGACACGGTGCTCGCCGAGTGGCGGCGCGGCATGGCGGCTGTGGCAACGTGCCCGAATGTCGTGCTCAAGCTCGGTGGTGTGGGGCAGCGCCGGTTTGGCTTCGATTGGCATACACGCGCCAAGCCCATCGGCTCGGAAGAACTGGCGAACACACTGGCACCGCTGATGCACTACTGCATCGAGCAGTTCGGGCCCGGGCGCTGCATGTTTGAAAGCAATTTCCCCGTGGACAAGGTGTCGTATTCCTACACCGTCATATTCAACGCGTTCAAGCGGCTGTCGAAGGACTATTCGGCCAGCGAGCGCGCAGCCTTGTTTCACGACACGGCAGCACGGGTGTACCGGGTAGCCGCATAACCATGTAACCGCCATTGCAGGCGCTATCGTGTTCTTAACGCCCGGCTATTCGATCTTCATCCCAGCGTTCTTGATCAGCTTCGCCCACATCGCCGTTTCCTCGCGCACCAGGGCACTGGTTTCGCGCGGCGAAATGCCCGACGTCTCCGAGCCGGTGGCCTGTATCGTGTCGCGCACGTCCTGCTGCTTGAGCACTTTGGCCGTCTCGTCGTACACACGGGCGAGCACCTTGTCGGGTATTTTTGCCGGCGCATAAAAGCCCACCCAGCCCTCCACGTTATAGCCCGTTACGCCCGACTCCGCGATGGTCGGCAGATCGGGTAGCAATGCGAATCGCTTGGCGCTGGTCACCGCGATCACTTTCAGCCGGCCACTCTTGGCGTGCGGTATCACCGAAGGCGGCGTCGCAAATGAAATCTGTGTTTCATTGCCGATAAGGCTGATGATCGCCGGGCCGCCGCCCTTGTAGGACACATCCGTAATATTGACTTTCGTCATCTGTTTGAACATTTCCGCGGCCAGATGCACGATGGTCCCCACGCCCGGATGCGAGTAACTCAATTTGCCCGGCTGCTCCCGGGCCAGTGCGATCAGTTCCTTGATGCTGCCAGCTTTGACTGACGGGTGCAGCGTCACCACATTGGCGTACTTGATGAGTTGCGTGATCGCGGCAAGGTCGCGCAAGGGGTCATAGGGCAGCGACTTATAGAGGCTCGGGCTGATGGTAATGGAGCCCTCGGTGGTCACCAGCAAGGTGTAACCGTCGGGAGCGGCCTTGGCCACCAGATCATTGCCTATGTTGCCGCCGGCCCCGCCACGGTTATCGACCACGATGGATTGCCCCAGTGATTTGGGTAAATGGCTTGCCAGCACTCGCGCGGCAAAATCCGTCGAGCCCCCCGGCGGAAACGCCACCACAATGCGTATGGGTTTGGTGGGATAGGTTTGCGCAAGCGCGAGCGGCGTGACGAGGCATGCACACAGCGGCGCGGCCATCGTAAGCAACGCGGCGTGGATTCGGATCATGGGTTTCATTAATCTGCCTTTAAATAACCTTGAACAACATACCATCAAAGCCAAACGCCAAACCGCGCCATGATTTCGCTGCTTGCCATTGCCTCGCGCAGCACACACTGAGTAGGCGCGCACGATAGCCGCGCTGCCGCAATAGCACCACAATAGCGCCGCATAAAAATATTAAAAAATATCAATACAAACAAATACTTACAATATTCCGCTATAATCGCGCTTTTTCGCAGCAATCCAGCATGTTGTTAGCAGCACCTCGACCCGGCGAACGTTCGCGGGCCGGTCCGTTTCACGGTTCTTCCGATGCACTTGCAATCGCGGAACTGGCGGGAAACGTGCGTCCGCTTTTGGCTATTACCGCTGATGCCGCTTCGGCACAGCGCCTGCAAACCGAGATCGCGTTCTTCGCACCGCAGCTTAAAACCTGCGTGTTCCCCGACTGGGAAACGCTGCCCTACGATACGTTTTCGCCGCACGCCGATCTGGTGTCGGAACGTCTCGCCACGCTGTATGAAATGATGCGCGGCAGCTTCGATGTCGCCATCGTGCCGGTGACCACGGCGCTCACGCGCCTGATGCCGGTGGAGTATCTCGCCGCCAATACATTTTTCTTCAAGCAGGGGGGCAAGCTCTCGCCCGACGAGTTGCGGCGCCAGTGCACCGTCGCCGGCTACACGCATGTGACGCAGGTGGTGGCGCCGGGCGAATACAGCTTTCGCGGCGGGCTGATCGATATTTTTCCGATGGGAAGTGCACTCCCCTACCGCATCGATTTGTTCGACGAAGACATCGATTCGATTCGCAGTTTTGATGTCGATTCCCAGCGCTCGATCTACAAGGTCAACGATGTGCGTCTGCTGCCAGCGCGCGAGTTCCCGATGAACGAGGCGGCCCAAACGCTGTTCCGGCAAAATTTTCGCATCAAGTTTGAAGGCGATCCATCCAAGAGCCGCGTTTACAAAGACATTTCCAAGGGCGTGCCGAGCGCGGGCATCGAGTATTACCTGCCGCTGTTTTTTGAGACCACGGCGCGCTTCACCGACTATCTACCCGAAGGTACGGTGATCTGCGCGGCACACGGCCTGCAGGAAGCCGTAGACGCTTTCTGGCAGGACACGCACAGCCGCTACGCCACGCTGCGCGGCGATCGCGCTAATCCGGTGATGCCGCCGCATGACTTGTTTCTGGCACCCGACGAGTTTTTTGGGTCAATCAAACCGTTTGCGCGGGTGGAGTTAGACGCCGTCTCAACAGCCACCGCAACCCCCACGCCTCACGCCTCACCCCTCACGCCTCACGATTCACCCACCGCCGCGCTGCCGGTGTTGGGCGTGGAACGTCGCGCCGATAATCCATTGCATCGCCTCAGCCAATTCCTGGAGGGCTACAACGGACGTGTGTTGCTGCTCGCCGACAGTGCGGGCCGGCGCGAAACCATGCACGACTTTCTCGCCGAATACGACATGCGTCCTGCGCCCGCCGCGAGCTTCGACGATTTTCGCACCTCGCCGGCGCGCTTCATGCTCGGCACCGGTTCGCTGCACACCGGCTTCTCGATGGCGGACAACAGCTTTGCCATCATCACCGAAAACGAGTTGTACGCGACGCAGGCGCGTAACCGCAGCGCGCGTGAAACGCGCAAGACCACTGCCGAAGGCATGTTGCGTGATTTGTCCGAGGTCAAAACCGGCGATCCGGTGGTACACGAGCAGCACGGTATTGGGCGTTACCTTGGCTTGCAAAACATGGATCTGGGCGAAGGCGAAACGGAATTCCTGACGCTTGAATACGCCAACGGCGACAAGCTGTATGTGCCGGTGTCGAGCCTGCATCTGATCAGCCGCTACAGCGGCGCTTCGCCTGAAAATGCGCCGCTGCACTACTTGGGCGGCGAGCAATGGGAAAAAGCCAAAAAGAAAGCCGCGGCGCAGGCGCACGATACCGCCGCCGAATTGCTGAACCTGTATGCGCAACGCGCGCTGCGCAAAGGCCATGCGTTCGGCCTCAAGCATCACGATTACGAAGCATTCGCCGAGGGATTTCCGTTCGAAGAAACGCCCGACCAGGCCGCTGCGATCAAAGCCACGCTCGATGATCTCGTCAACGGCAAACCAATGGACCGCCTGGTTTGCGGCGACGTGGGCTTCGGCAAAACCGAGGTGGCGCTGCGTGCGGCCTATGTGGCGGTGGCGGATGGCAAGCAGGTCGCCGTGCTGGTGCCGACCACGTTGCTGGCTGAACAACACTACAACACGTTTACCGACCGCTTCGCCGACTGGCCGGTAAAAATCGCCGAACTCTCGCGCTTTCGTTCGGCGAAGGAACAAACCGAAGCACTCGCAGGACTGGCTGCGGGAAGCGTCGATATCGCGATCGGCACCCACAAGCTGGTGCAGCGTGGCGTCAAATTCAAAAATTTGGGGTTGGTCATCATCGACGAAGAACATCGCTTCGGTGTGCGCCACAAAGAGCAACTGAAGGCATTGCGCGCCGAAGTCGATGTGCTGACGCTGACCGCTACGCCGATTCCACGAACACTGGCATTGTCGATGGAAGGATTGCGGGATTTCTCGGTCATCGCCACCGCGCCGCAACGCCGCCTTGCCATAAAAACCTTTGTCTCGCGCTTCTCGAAGGCGCAAATCCGCGAGGCCGCGCTGCGCGAGTTGCATCGCGGCGGGCAGATTTATTTTCTACACAATGAAATCGACACCATACGGCACATCGAGGAGATGTTGACCGAATTGCTGCCCGAAGCGCGTATCCGTGTAGCGCACGGCCAGATGCGTGAACGCGAACTGGAACTGGCAATGCGTGATTTCTACCAGCAGCGCTTCAACATTCTGCTGTGCACCACCATCATCGAAACCGGCATCGACGTGCCGACTGCCAACACCATTATCATCAATCGCGCCGACCGCTTTGGCCTTGCGCAATTGCACCAGTTACGCGGGCGCGTCGGCCGCTCGCACCATCAGGCGTACGCTTACCTGCTGTTGCCCGACGAAGGCAATATCACCACGCAAGCCAAGAAGCGCCTCGAAGCGATACAAATGATGGAAGAGCTCGGCTCGGGCTTCTTCCTCGCCATGCACGATCTGGAAATCCGCGGTGCGGGCGAAGTACTCGGCGAATCGCAAAGCGGCGAAATGCAGGAAGTCGGCTTCAATATGTATGCCGCCATGCTGGATACTGCCGTGCGTGCATTAAAACAAGGCAAGGAACCTGATCTCGCGGCACCGCTGGGCATCACCACCGAAATCAATCTGCACGTGCCGGCGCTGTTGCCATCCGACTATTGCAGCGACGTGCATGAACGCCTCGTGCTGTACAAGCGACTGGCCAATTGCGACAACGACGAAGAACTTGAGCGACTGCGTGAAGAACTGATTGATCGATTCGGACAACTACCCGATGCCGCGCGCGCGCTGATCGACAGTCACCGGCTGCGACTTGCGAGCAAATTGCTCGGCATCGCGCGCATTGACGCCAGCGATTCCGCGATTCAACTACAGTTCATACCCAAGCCGCCGATTGATCCGATGAAAATCATAAAGCTCATTCAGACCAAACGTAATTACAAGCTTGCAGGACCGGATCGGCTGCGCATTGACGTCAACACCGATGATGTGGCGTCGCGTGTGGCTATGATAAAAGATGTGTTTAAAATGCTCTCTTAAAATATCATTTAAAAACAAATACTTATATAGATATCATTGATTCGCCGATGCTCCGTAAGCGCCCGCCACCGCCGATTTCAGGATTTGACGCACTCGTCGAAAAGCATGTGCGCGAGGCGCAGGCGCAAGGTGCCTTCGACAATCTGCCGGGTGCGGGTGCGCCACTCAAACTCGACGACGATGCGATGGTGCCGGAAGAATTGCGCGCGGCGTATCGCGTCCTGAAAAATTCCGGCTATGTGCCGCCTGAAGTCGAAGCCTTGCGCGACCTGCGTGAAATCGAGTTGATGCTGGAAAACACGCGCGACGAAACCGAGCGCAATACGCTGATCGGAAAATTCAACGTGTTGCTGGCTCGCGCGGGCGCCCTGCGCGGCCGCAACTTCGCGGTCGATGGCGATTACTTTCAGAAAGTCGCGGAAAAACTTGGAAAGAAACGGGCGGCACGCGGCCGCCCGTAATTGCTGCAGGTTCTACCGAACCTTAGGATTTGCCCGCCGCGTCCGGCTGCATGGCTTGCAACATGGCATTGACCAGCGTTTCCGCTTCCTGCGCACCCGACACACCGACCGCACGATTAAAAATAAAAAACGGCACGCCACCAATGCCGGCATTGCGTGCTTCCTCATCGGCACTCACCACTACATCGCGTTCCGCGTCACTGGTAAGCCAAGCTTTGGTCTGCGCGAGATCCAACCCACCTTTGGCGCCCACCGCCGCCAGCGTATCGATGTCGGTAAGATTGGCGCCTTTGACGAAATACGCCTCGAACAGCACCTCCGCAACCGCGTCCTGCTTGCCCTGCTGCTCGGCATAGTGCAACAGCCGGTGCGCATTGACAGTATTGGGCTGCACTTCGATCTTGTCGAACGCAAAGGGAATACCAACCGTTTCACCCACCTTGGATACGCGCTCATACTTGTTGCCGCGCGCACCGAACTTGCGGGTGATGTATTCGGATCGCGGAATGCCCACGGCGGGCAGATCAGGATTCAACTGAAACGGTAGCCAGCGCACGGCTGGTTTGACATCGGGACGCTGCTCGCCGAGCAGCTTAAGCGCGGCTTCGAGCCGGCGCTTGCCGATGAAACACCACGGTCAAACTACATCGGAAACGACGTCTATTCTCAGTTCAGTTTGCTGCTCGACGGGCTTATTCATGGCACTCTCACTTATTTGACTTGCGTGACATAGCGGCTTTGATACTGCTCGCGTAGTGTAGCCTTCAGCATCTTGCCCGTCGAGGTTTTCGGAATCGCATCAACAAAAACCACGTCGTCGGGCAGCCAGAATTTTGCAAATTGCGGCGCGAGATGCGCGCGCAATTCATTTGGTGTCGCGGCCATTCCGGGTTTCAGCACCACCACCGCCAGCGGGCGTTCATCCCACTTGGGATGCAGCACACCGATCACCGCCGCTTCCTGCACTGCCGGGTGCGACACCAGGGCATTTTCAAGATCCACCGAGCTGATCCATTCGCCGCCGGATTTCACCAGATCCTTGATGCGATCGGCGATCTTGATGTAACCATGCGCATCCATAATCGCAATATCGCCGGTACGAAACCAGCCGTCATCGGTCCACTTGTCCTGCTCGGCAGGCAGTTCGTGATAACCCGAAGCCACCCACGGCCCACGGATTTGCAGTTCGCCCATCGATATGCCGTCCCACGGCGCTTCGCCACTTTCACTCATGGTGCGTACTTCGACGAATGGCGGCGGCACGCCCTGCTTGGCGCGTACCGCGTATTGTTCATCGGCACTCAGGCTATCCAGTTCATGCTTAATGAAATTTACTGCACCCAGCGGCGACGTTTCCGTCATGCCCCAGCCATGAATCACCCGCAAACCGAATTGGTCGAACGCACGGATCATCGATTCCGGCGCCGCTGCACCGCCGCACACCATGCGCAGATTGTTTTGCAGTGCCCATCGTGTGGGTTCTTTTTGCAGTGCCTGCAACATGCCCATCCAGATCGTCGGTACACCGGCCGATAGCGTCACTTTTTCCGATTCATATAAATCAAGCAGGTTCACCGCATCCAGATGCGGGCCCGGAAACGCGAGGGTCGCGCCCACCATCGCCGCCGTGAACGGGGTGCCCCACGCGTTCACATGAAACATCGGCACAATCGGACATAGCGTATCGCGATTGCTCAGACCCAGACAATCCACGGTGGCCGTCGCCAGCGAATGCAGCACGATGGAGCGGTGGGTATACACCACGCCCTTGGGCTTGCCCGTGGTGCCCGAGGTGTAGCACATGCCGGCAGCGTCGTTCTCGTCGATGACGGGAGGCACAAATGACGCGCCCCCAGCAATCAGGGTTTCGTAGTTTTCATAACCGGCGGGAACTGGTTGCCCGGTCAGCGGCACCACAAAAATACGCTCGAACTTGGCCTGTGCCTTGAATTTCTCCAGTAACGGCAGCAGCACATCATCCACGATTAAAAAACGATCTCGCGCGTGGTTCGCAATGTACGCAATATCGTCCGGATGCAATCGGAGATTCAAGGTATGCAGCACGGCGCCCGCACAGGGAATCGCCAAATACGCTTCGAGGTGCGCGTAGTGATTCCACATCAACGTCGCAACACGATTCCCTTTCTGAAGGCCTAATGCCTGCAACGCGCCGGCCAATGCGCGCGTGCGGCGATAAAAATCACGATAGCTGTGGCGATGCAACGACTTGTCGGGCAAACGCGACACGATCTGCGAATCGCCATATAGCCGCCCTGCGCGCTCCAGCACATGCGTGAGCGTCAACGGAAAATGCATCATGGTGCCGTGCATAGCGTTCTCCCGGTTCTCAGTGCGGCTAGCAGCCTGCCATCAACTTATTGGCGAATGACTTCGCATCGCCGCGCACGCCTCGATTCACGAACACCGTCGCTTTCGACAGCGCACCGTCTCGATGGATTTGCGCCGTCGCCAACGTATCGCGCGAGCCGCTCGACGGCCGCACCACCACCTCGTTTGATGATTCTCCGAGCAGCCGTTCTTCGCCGACGATGCCGCCGCCCATCGCCCGGGCATTGCGCGCGATGCAAATCGATGCCGCGTAGGGCGTGTGCGCAATGTTAAAGTCGAATTTCGCGCCATCCTGCACCACGCCTTCCGGCGATGTCGCGCAACCACCGGCCAACAACAAAGACAAACTCAATAACCATCGCTTTTTCATAGTTTTCCCTTTTGAACCGATCCGTACAATAAGCGAATTCGGCAAATCGGTGAAGGACTTGTTCGCTTCGCTGACGCGCTCAATAATAGGCGCTTCACCTTATACACAGGAGTCGTCATGCGATTGGGTATTCTTACAGGCATCATCGGACTTTTTATCGCTGCGGGTTGTGCTGGCACCAGCGACTCGGGCCGCGCAGGGCAAAATGCCGTGGAACGCCTGTATGTATTCAACTGCGGCGAATCCACGGTCGCGGACGTCTCGCGCTGGACGCCCGGCGTGAACGTCGGCAAACCCGGCGCGTTCAGCGCCAACTGCTATCTGATACGCCACGCCAAAGGCTGGCTGATGTGGGATTCCGGTATCAACGACAACGTCGCCACCATGCCCAAAGGCTTTCAGCGCGGCAAGCTCTCGCCGCACTATATTTTGCGCAAACCGCTGCGCTTTGCGTTGTCGGAAATCGGCGTCGATCCCGCGAAAATAGCGCATGTCGCGTTTTCGCACACACATGGCGATCACGTCGGCAACGGCAATTTATTCACCGGCGCGACGCTCTATATTCAGCAGGCCGAATACGACATCGCCTTCGGTGCTGAGGCCGTGAGCAAATGGAATTTTGAAGTCACCAGCTACGACAAACTGCGCGGCAACAAGACCATCAAGCTCAACGGTGATCACGATATCTTCGGCGATGGTTCCGTCGTCATACTCGCAACGCCAGGCCATACGCCGGGACACCAATCGCTGCTGGTGCGCCTGCCGAAAACCGGGCCGGTGATACTGTCCGGCGACATGGTGCATTTGCAGGACAACTGGACGCATCGGCGGGTACCGGCGTTCAATTTCGACGTCAAACAAAGCGCGGCATCAATGGAAAAAATTGCCGGTGTGATGCAGCGCACCGGTGCGAAGCTATGGATTAATCACGACAAGGCACAAAGTGATGCCATCGCGAAAGCGCCGCAATTCATCGAGTGATTGAAATACGAAAGCTCATAAAAAAAGCCGGGCGAACCCGGCTTTCAGTGTGCCTGCAAAGCAAATCAGATACCCTGAATATTGCTCGCCTGCTTTTTGCCTTTATTGCCGTCCGTGATGTCGAACGAAACTTTTTGACCTTCTTTAAGTGACTTGAATCCAGCAGACTGAATCGCGGAGAAGTGCGCGAACAGATCTTCGCCACCGCCGTCCGGCGTAATAAATCCAAAACCCTTAGCGTCGTTAAACCACTTCACGGTACCTGTCGGCATAAATATATCCTTTTGAGAATGAAAAATATCGAGGAAGCCCCCGCCCGACGTTTAATCCTCAAAGCCCGAAAA
>JBEBHE010000358.1:0-4444 GCA_040081205.1 Burkholderiales bacterium
CCAGTACCGCATCCCGTTGATCAATCTGATTGACGGCGTCGGCGGCAGCGTCGCTTCGATATCACGTCGCGGCCATGCGACATTTCCCGGATCAGGACAGGATGGATTCGAGCGTTCGGTGGAATTGATGGGCGTTGTTCCGGTGGTGTCGGCGGTGATGGGTACCGCTGCCGGCGGGCCATCCGGGCGCGCCATTCTCGCGCACTGGTCGGTGATGGTGAAAAACACCAGCCAGATTTTTGCGGCGGGCCCGCCGGTGGTCGAGCGCGCCTCCGGTAATAAAGATACCAAAGTCGACAAAAACGATTTGGGCGGTACTAAAATGGCGGTCGATACCGCCGGCACCATCGACAACGCAGCCGAGAGCGAAGAAGATTGCCTGCGCCAGATAAGGCGCTTTCTGTCATACATGCCGTCGAACGTTTGGGAACTGCCGCCGCGCGCGCCGTGCGTTGATCCGGTTGAGCGCAGCGACGATGCGCTGGCCAGCATCGTGCCGCGCTCACAACGTCAGCCCTACGACATGCGCAAGCTGATGGCGATGGTGGTGGACAAGGATTCGGTATTTGAGATTCAACCCACGTTCGGCCGCGCAGTGATCACCAGCTTCGCGCGCATGAACGGCATCGTGGTCGGCGTGATTGCCAATAACCCGATGTTCGGCGGTATTGTCGATGCCAAAGCTGCACGCAAGCAAACGCATTTCACCGAACTGTGCGACACCTTCAACATACCGATTATTTTTCTGGTCGATGTGCCGGGATTCAAAATCGGCATGGATTCGGAGGCCGAAGCGATCCTGCGCATCGGCATGCAGGGGCGTTATCTCAACATGCAGTTGTCGGTGCCGGTGTTCACGGTAGTGGTGCGCAAGTGTTATGGCATGGCAGGCGGCAGCACCATTGATCGCAGCGGGCTGAATTTCAAGATTGCATGGCCGTCAGCGGAATGGGGTTCGCTGCCGATCGAAGGCGGCGTGAAGGCGGCGTTTCGCCGCGAGATTGAGGCCGCGCCCGATCCTGCCAAACGCGAGCAGGAAATCGAAGCGGAAATCCGCCGCATGAATTCGCCGTTTCTTACGGCTGAAGCGTTCGGCGTTGAGGATATGATAGACCCGCGCGAAACGCGGCCCTATTTATGCCGTTTTCTCGAAGCGGCGTACGTGGGCATGAAAACGCGCACTGGGCCAAAATATCGAACGGGTGTGCGGCCCTGATGGCGCCGTAAGTTCTGTAACGATGTGATGTGATGTCATTGAGTGATTGGAGATAGCATGGCACGACCGGAAATCGAAGGCGATTGGGTAATGGGCTGGCCGGACCGCAAACGTTCGGTGATCAGCGCGGGCAAGGACTCACAGGGGCGCGTGATCAACGGGCGCTCGCCGGTGACGCAGCTCGAAGGGTTGCTCACGCCCACCGACGCCTATTACGTGGTGAATCAACTCGAGGTGCCGGAGCCGATTCATCCCGATGACTGGATACTGTCCATCGGCGGGCTGGTTGAAAAGCCGATTGAACTGTCCCTGAAAGATTTACAGAAATTTCCGGGCCGCACGGTGCGCGCGGTGACCGAATGCGCAGGCAACGACGCAGGCTTTTTTGAGTTTTTGCAAAAAGGCGGCAAAAAACCGTCGCGCATTAATCAGCAGGACATGAACGCGCGCGCGGCGATGCGCGAAAAGAACGCAGTGCCTTCGACAGAAGAAATCAGCAACGAATCGACGACCACATGCGCGGTGAGCGCGGGTGAATTCACCGGGGTGCCGCTGGCGGAGGTGCTGAAAAAAGTCGGCATCAAGAACCATGCAGTGTCGGTACGCTTTCAGGGATTTGATCGCGGCCAACCCGATCTGGCGGTGCAGTACCGTTCGGTAGGCCGCTCTGATTTCAAACTCGTCGATCCCGGCGTAATCAACTACGAAAAGGGCATGCCGATGGCGAAGGCCATGCATCCCGACACGCTGCTGGCATGGTCGATGAACGGCGAATGGCTCACGCACATCCACGGCGCACCGGTGCGCGTGGTGACGCCGGGCTGGTCGGGCAATTGGTGGGTGAAATGGCTGGAGCAGATCGAAGTGCTCGGCCATCTGCCACAGTGCTACTACCAGCACCATTACTTTACCTACGGTGATGGGCCCG
Source organism: Burkholderiales bacterium (assembly GCA_040081205.1). Taxonomy (GTDB): domain Bacteria; phylum Pseudomonadota; class Gammaproteobacteria; order Burkholderiales; family SG8-41; genus UBA5216. The sequence goes on from JBEBHE010000358.1 coordinate 2,145, forward strand.
ACGACCCCAAAAAAGAAATGATTACGTCGATGGGCGTGCGTTGTCTCATTCTCAATCCGCTGGACGAAGATTCGCCACTGGAACGCGGCTCGCACAAAATACAAGGCCGCGCGTGGAGCGGCATGGGCATGATCAAGCGCGTCGAAGTCAGTGTTGATGGCGGTAAGTCCTGGCAGGATGCGCACCTCGAAGAACCGGTCGAGCGCTGGTTATGGGTGCGCTGGTCGCTGCTATGGGAAGTGGATAAGCCGGGGCAATATCAGATCATGGCGCGCGCCACGGATGAAACTGGGCGCGTGCAGCCGCAGATTCCCTGGAACTATCAGCGCAAGCATTTTGACGGCATCGTACCGACGGATGTGACGATCGTTTGATTGCCTCAAGCAGAGAGAAAATTTCCATCCCGTCATTCCCGCGCAGGCGGGAATCCATGCGGTGATGGAACAAGTGAGTGTGTTATGGATTCCCGCCTGCGCGGGAATGACAAATTAGGTGCTTGTTGTGCATATTGCCGTCTGCATCAAATACATCCCCGACCCTGAAGCCGCTTTCAGCATGTTCAGCATTGATGAGCAGGCTAAAAAAGTGATTCCGGCATCGGGCTTGAAGCATGTGGTGAGCCCGTTCGACGAACAGGCCATCGAGGCCGCGCTGCGCCTGCGCGAGCAGCATGCGGGTGCGCGCATCACGGTGATAACGCTCGGCATCGAACTGTCGCGCAATGCGCTCAAGCACGGTTTGGCGATGGGCGCCGATGACGGCGTGCTGCTAGCCGATCCGGCGGTCGATGACGGCGATGCCTGCACCACCGCACTGACATTAGCGACCGCGATTCAAAAACTCGGCGCGGTCGATCTGGTGTTGACCGGACGCCAGGCGGCCGACGGCGACGCAGGCATTGTGGGTGCGGGCATCGCTGAACTGCTGAATTTGCCGGCACTGACCTTTGCCAGGTCGATAACGGTTGAAAATAACACTGTGCGCGTAGAGCGCGTGCTGGACGACGGCATGGAAATCGTCGAAGCGGACCTGCCCGCGGTGGTGACGGTATCCAACGAACTCGGTGCGCCGCGCGTCCCCAGCCTGCGCGAAACCATGCGTGCCGCGCGCAAGCCGGTGATGGCGTGGAACACCGGTGATCTGGGTTTGGATGCTGCGGCTGTTGGCGCGGCGGGTACTCGTACGGTGCGCGTGCGGCTGTTTGCACCGGTGAAAGACGCCTGCTGTGAAATGATTGAAGCGGCCACGCCCGAAGAACAAGGCGCAAAATTGGCGCAACGTTTGCGCGAGGCGAAAGTGCTGTGAGCGTTTTAGTCATCATCGAATGTGTCAATGGCGCGCCGGCTGCGGCCAGCCTTGAGCACCTGGCAACCGCGCGCCGTCTGGCACTGGGCGGCCCGGTGATTGCGCTGGTGTTTGGCGCGGTGCCGTCCGTTGCCGAGATGCTGATCGCGCGCGGCGCGGACAACGTGTATGCAGGCACGGCAAGCGACTACGCCGACTACAACAGCGATATCTGGGTTGCTAGCGCAGCGCGTGTGGCAAAAGAAACCGGTGTCACCGTGATCATAGCGGCGCATACCCCGCAGGGCGCTGATCTCGCTCCGCGCCTGGCGTTTCGCTTGCAGGCAGGCTGCGCCACCGGTTGCGTCAGCATCGAAAATAGCGACGGTCCGCTGCATTTCACACGGCCTTGTTATGGCGGAAATGTGCGCGAAACCTTGCGTTTTAATACCGCGATTGCCGTTGCCACCCTACGGGCGGGCACCTGCGACGCGTTACCGATGGATGCGTCGCGTCGCGGTGAAATAATGGATCTTGGCGCCGTGCCTTCTACCCGCATACGGCGTGTCGAACGTCGTCGCGACGCGGCAGGCGCGCAGCGGCTTGAAGACGCGCGCGCCATCGTTGCTGGCGGACGCGGCCTGAATGGCCCGGACGGCTTCAAAGTGCTGGAGCCCTTGGCGGAGACTTTGGGCGGTGCGGTCGGCGCAAGCCGTGTGCCTTGCGATCTCGGCTGGTGTTCGCATGCGATGCAGATTGGCTTGACGGGAAAGACCGTAACGCCGGATTTGTATATTGCCGTGGGAATTTCCGGCGCGAGCCATCACCTCGCCGGTTGCGGTAATGCTAAGACCATCGTCGCCATCAATACCGATGCGGAAGCCGCCATTTTCAGAGATGCAAAGTTCGGTGTGGTCGGCGACTATGCCAAAGTAGTGCCGGCGTTGACGGCAGCGATCAAAGCCTTGCCGCCGGTGATGTAGTTGTTATAAGTATCTGTTTTATATGACTATTAT
>JBEBHE010000359.1:0-4412 GCA_040081205.1 Burkholderiales bacterium
ATTTTTCCCAGATACACCTCAACCGTAACCGTGCCGGGGTAATGCAATGGCGCTCGATACGAACATGCCGACGCAGCCAGCACCGGTATCGGCGCGGGCGGCGTCATCGCCAAGCCGAGCGACTGCACCCAGCGCATGCGCGCTTCTTCCATGTAGCGGTAATACTCCGCGTTGTTGACGTGACGGTCGGCATCCATGTCGGCAAAGCGCAGCGGCAGTACGCATTCAAATACTTTTGGCAGTGAGGATTCGACAGCGATGTCGTTTTGTAAAATTTCTATCATGAGAATGGCTATTTAAGAAATACAATAAAAACAAATAGTTACTCTATCCGGCAAATGAAGGCGAATGCTGCCGGTACAAAAAAATCCCCCGCCTGACGCGGGGGATGCATGGCGTGTAATGTGAAGAGGACGGTTAAATACCGAGAATCTTCATCGCCTTGGCGAGCGTATCGACCGACTCCTGATGCTTGCCGGCTTTGTGCGACGTTTCGCCGTCGGCGCGAAATTTCTTCACGTCGGTCATCTGTGCGGCGGTTAGCTTCGGGTTTTTCGCCAGCGCCTCGTCGATTTTCTTCATGTCGGCCGGGCAGTGATGCGCCATTGCGGCGCTGCTGACCAGTGTGAATGCAACTGCAAATATCATTTGTTTTATTTTCATGAGTTCTCCTCGGGTTAGCGTAACTGTGGTCCGCAAATATAAGCGGCGCGTAAAAACCGCCGCGATGAGTTGCACGTCCAGTGTAATCCGCCTTCTGAGCCGGCTCAAGTCCCCATGTGCCGCCGCCGTTGTATTACCAGGACGGCTGTCCGCCTTGAGCCGCGCGCGTTAAAATCGCGCCAACGCGTGTAATTAAGGGAATTTCACAGGTGCATCATTGATTCGCGCCCCCGTATTGCCGATGGACGCTGCCGATATCGCCGCCAGGCTGCGCTTTTCGCCGCCGCCCGCCGATCCTGCGGATTTGCACATGGGCGAAATTGCCGACGGTGTAAAAATGAACGATGCAGCGGTGCTGGTGCCGATGGTGATGCGCGAGGGCCGCGTTAGTCTGCTGTTTACACAACGCACACCACATCTGGCTGCTCACGCGGGGCAAATCAGCTTTCCGGGTGGACGCGTCGAAGCCACAGACGCGGGCCGCGAAGACACCGCTTTGCGTGAAACCGAAGAGGAGATTGGACTCGCGCGGCGGCATGTCAAAGTGCTCGGCACGCTGCCGGAATATTTGCTGCCCTCCGGTTTTCGCATCACGCCGGTGGTCGGCTGGATCGAAGCGCCGTTCGACACGCAACCGGATCCTTTCGAGGTAGCGGATATTTTCGAAGCGCCGCTGGAGCATTTTCTCGATGTGGCGCGTTACCAGCGGCACCAATACCACTTCAACGGACGCCATCGGCATTACCTGGCCATTCCGTACGAAGGCCGCTACATCTGGGGTGCGACAGCGGGCATGTTGCTGGTGCTGGCGCGCGTGCTGTCGGCGGTGCCAGCAGTGCGTCCGGCAGCATGAGCAACGGAAGAATGCCGTCAACGCCGGCGGTGCTGGCCTTGCGCGCCGCGAAGATAGACTTCACGCCGCATTTCTACCACTACGAAGAAAAAGGCGGCACAGCAGTGTCGTCGCGTGAGTTGGGTGTGGATGAACATGCGGTGGTAAAAACACTGGTGATGGCCGCCGACAATGGCGCGCCGCTGATCGTGCTGATGCACGGCGACCGAAAGGTTTCCACCAAAGCACTGGCGCGTGTGATCGGCGTCAAAACCGTGGAGCCGTGCGCGCCGGAAGCGGCGCAGCGCCACAGCGGTTATCGCGTGGGCGGCACCTCGCCCTTCGGCACGCGCAAGAAGATGCCCGTGTACGTGGAGCGCTCGGTGCTGGCCCTGCCCGCGATTTATATTAACGGCGGCAGCCGCGGTTTCCTGGTGCGCATCACGCCGGATGTGGTGGTGCAGTTGCTCGGCGCGCAACCCGTGGATGTGGCGATTGCGCAGTGAGCGCGCGGGGTGTACTGTGACTGCGTGCCGTAGTGCAATGGCGGCAGGGGGGTAATATTAACAATACAATCAGTATGACCGGGCGGCCCAAGGTTGCGCTGATACTCACCGGCGGCGGCGCGCGCGCGGCGTATCAGGTCGGCGTACTGCGCGCGCTGTCGGAACTTTTGCCCAAAGACGCGCACACGCCGTTTCCGATTATCTGCGGCACTTCAGCCGGGTCGATTAATTCCACGATACTTGCTGTGGATGCGGCAAATTTTCGCCATGCCGTGCGCCGCTTGATCACGGTGTGGAAAAATTTTCATGTGCATCATGTGTATCGCGCAGATGTGTTCGGCGCATTTCGCAACAGCGCGCGCTGGATGTTCGCCGCGATGACTGGCGGTCGTTTGCGCCGGGGCAGCAACAAGACGGTATCGCTGCTCGACAACGCGCCACTCGCCGAGCTGCTGCGCAAGTACGTGGATTTCGATGCGATTCAGCGCAATATCGACGCCGGTCATTTGACCGCGCTGAGCATTACCTGCTCCGGTTATACGTCGGGACAGTCGGTGACGTTTTATCAGGGACATCCAGATCTGCAAAACTGGCAGCGTGCGCGCCGCATCGGCGTGGCGATGCCCATCGAGCTCGATCATCTGCTGGCTTCAAGCGCGTTGCCGTTTATTTTTCCGCCGGCGCATATCAACCGGGAATACTTTGGTGACGGCTCCATGCGCCAGATTGCGCCGGTGAGTCCCGCGCTGCATCTGGGCGCAGATCGTTTGCTGGTAATCGGCGTGGGCAGGCAACTGCAACCTAACGCAGAGCGCATCCGGAGCGGCGCGTATCCGACGCTGGCGCAAATTGCCGGGCATGCGCTGAACAGTATTTTTCTGGATAGTCTCGAAGTCGATCTTGAACGCCTTCAGCGTATCAACCGCACGATAGAGTTGATACCGGAAGACGTTCGCAAGCAAACCAACTACCCGCTGCACAAGGTGGAGTTTCGGGTTATTTCGCCGAGTGAAGAGCTGGAAAAAATAGCTGCCGAATACGCGCAGGAATTGCCGCGCACCATACGCACATTACTGTCGACGGTTGGCGGCACGCGCCGCAGTGGCTCCAATCTGTTGTCGTACCTGTTGTTTGAAAAATCGTATTGCCGCGAGTTGATCAAGCTGGGCTACAAGGACACTATGGCGCGCAAGGACGATCTGCTGCCGTTTCTCGGCTGGTCAACGTGATCAACGGCACCGACGTTACACAAGCGTTGTGAAACCGTATTCAGAAGCGTGCGAACGCAATCGCGAACCGATACTTGGCGTGTTGCGAGATGTGTTCGCGGCGGCGCGCAATGTGCTTGAGATCGGTTCCGGCACCGGCCAGCACGCGGTATATTTTGCGCAGCACCTGCCGCATCTCACGTGGCATACCAGCGATAGGCCCGAACATCACACGGGCATCAACGCCTGGATCGCAGGTGCGCAACTCGCGAATGTCCGGTCCCCGCTGGCACTGGATGTGCGCGACGCGTCGTGGCCGATCACGGTGGTGGACGGCATTTACAGTGCCAACACGCTGCACATCATGGATTGGGCGTCGGTACAGGCGATGTTTCGCGGAATTGCACGCTTGTTGAATCCAGCGGGCGTGCTCGCAATCTACGGCCCGTTCAACTACGCGGGAAAATGCACGTCGGAAAGCAACGCGTCGTTTGATGCGTTGCTACGCTCACGGGGCGTTGGCAGTGCATTGCGCGATTTCGAAGCGGTGAATGGGCTGGCGCTCGGCATTGGCATGGAATTTGTGCGCGATGTGGCGATGCCCGCCAACAACCGCACGCTGGTGTGGCGGCGGATGAACAGCGCCACTGCCGTGATGCCCGGATGAACGCCAATGAACTTTAGCGCAACGCGCGCGTCACAGTTCGAATCATGAAATTTCTGGTGCTGCTCATTGCATTGCTGTTCGAACAGGTAAGGCCTTTGCGCCGGGATAATCTGCTGCACGCCGGCTATGCAGCGCTCGCAAACGCATTGCGCCAGCATTTTGATGCCGGCCAGTACCGGCAAGGCGTGGTCGCGTGGATGATCGCGGTGGTGCCGTTGACGGTAGCAGTGTTTGTGGTCGAGTGGGTATTGCATGGTGTGAGCGCGCCGCTGGCTTTGCTGTGGGGCGTCGCCGTTCTTTATGTCACGGTTGGCTTCCGCCAGTTCAGTTATTTTTACAATGAGATCAGTAATTTATTGAAAGATGGCGATGTGGCTGCTGCGCGCGTGCAACTGGGCCGCTGGCGCACGGAAGACTCCAGCGAATTGACGCCAGGCGAAGTGGCGCGGGTGTGCATCGAACGCGGATTGCTGGAATCGCATCGTAATGTGTTCGGGCCGGTGGTTTGGTTTGTGGTGCTCGGTCCGGCTGGCGCG
>JBEBHE010000360.1:0-4409 GCA_040081205.1 Burkholderiales bacterium
TTTCTAATTGGTGCATAACTGCGCCGATGTACCGACGATACGCCATGCGCTGCCAGCGCCGTCATATGCACAGCCGTGCCGTAACCTTTGTGTAAATTAAAACCGTAGTGCGGAAATTGCTCGTGCAGCTTGCACATCTCCCGGTCGCGAGCAACCTTGGCGAGGATCGACGCTGCGGATATCGCGGGTTCTTTCGCATCACCTTTGACGATAGCTCGCGCGGGCATGCCGACCTTCGGGCAATGCAACCCATCGACCAGGATAACGTCAGGCTGTAAAGCGAGTCCTTCCACTGCACGCCGCATTGCCAGCAGGCTTGCCTGCAAAATATTGATAGCGTCGATTTCCTCAACACTGGCGCTGGCGATCGCCCACGACAATGCGTTCTTCTGAATTACATCAAACAACGCATCGCGACGTTTCGCAGTGAGCTTCTTCGAGTCCTTGAGGCCCTCGATCGGAGACTGCGCAGAGAGTATCACCGCTGCAGCATACACTGGCCCCGCTAACGGCCCCCTGCCCGCTTCATCCACGCCAGCGATCAGTCGAACTTTTCTCACAGCACGCGCTTCTCCAGATAGGGCATCACAGCGTCAGCGGCTTTCTGCGATGTATTTTGCCGCAAGTCGGTGCGCATGCCGGAAAATCGCTGGCGGATGCCCTCACGACGCGGTGCATCATTCAGCAGCTCGACAACCGCTTGCGCCAGATTCTCCGGTGTAGCCGCATCTTGCAAGAACTCAGGCACCACAAATTCAGCTGCAAGAATATTGGGAAGTCCCACATAAGGCTGATAGCGACGCGAATTCATCATCCACCAGCTCAAACGGGGCATACGGTAGGTAATCACCATGGGACGTTGCAGCAACGCCGTTTCGAGTGTAGCGGTGCCAGAGGCCACCAGCACCACGTCCGCCGCCGCAATGGCATCATGGGAATGCCCATCCAGAATCAAACATTCCAGGCCGCCGCTCTGCGCTACCGCGTTCTCAAAAAGCAAGCGTATTTCACGATTCACCAACGGCACAACAAATTTTACCGAGGGGAGCGCAACCGCGATGCGACGCGCGCTCTCGACGAACAACTGAGCCATGCTCTGCAATTCGCTCACCCGGCTGCCAGGTAATAGGGCGACCACAAGCCCATCCGGTCGCATCTTCAATCGCGCACGTATGTCAGCCTGCGACGGATAGCCGTGCAGCATGTCCGCGAGAGGATGGCCCACATAACTTACGGGAACACCCGCCTTATTATAAATATCTGATTCGAAGGGAAAGAGCGTGAGTACGCGATCCACCGACTGCTTAATCTTGTCAATCCGCTTACCTCGCCACGCCCAGATCGACGGACCGACGTAATGAATCACCGGAATCCCTGCTTGCTTGAGCGCGAATTCCAAATTCAGATTGAAGTCTGGCGCATCGATCCCGATGAACATCGCTGGCGGTTGCGCGAGAAAATGTCGCTTCACCTCTCGTCGGATCGACACGATTTCCAGATAATGCTTCAATACCTCGACATAGCCGCGTACCGCCAGTTTCTCCATCGGAAATAGCGCATTGACACCACTCGCGAGCATGCGCGGTCCGGCAATACCGACAAATTGCAGATCTGGTCGGCGTGCCTTGAGTGCCTCTACAAGATGCGCACCGAGCAAATCGCCGGAGGCTTCGCCCGCTACCAGTCCGATGACTGGCGCGGTTGCGGGTGCTTCAATCATGTCCTGCTAGCGAATAATGCCGCGGCCAGCTACTGCCAGAAAATCAATCAACGGCTGAATCTCGGCGCAGGCAAGCGACTGTTCGGCGAGATTGGATTTGGCTTGCGCCAGCGTGTCTCCAGCCTTATATAGCGTCTTGTAGGCACGTTTGAGTGCGGAGAGCGTCTCGGCGCTGTAACCACGGCGCTTCAGTCCTTCGGAATTGAGACCAAAAGGCCGTGCGGGATTACCCGAAGCCGTAATGAAAGGCGGAATGTCCTGTAGCGCGATCGTGCCCATCGCTGTAATACTATGCGCGCCGATGCGTACAAATTGATGCACTACGGTAAATCCGCCCAGGATAGCGTAATCGCCGACATGCACGTGACCAGCGAGTTGAGCGTTATTCGCAAAAATCGTATGGCTGCCAATCTGACAATCATGCGCCAGATGCACGTAGGCCATGATCCAGTTATTATTGCCGATTCGTGTTACGCCTGCGTCCTGCGCTGTACCGCAATTAAACGTGCAGAATTCGCGTATGGTGTTGTTATCACCAATCTCCAGACGAGTGGGCTCTCCTGCATATTTTTTATCCTGCGGAATTTCACCTAGAGATACGAACTGAAAAATTCGATTGTTTGCCCCAATACGAGTATGCCCATTGATAATCACGTGTGGCCCAATGCATGAGGCTGGGCCGATTTCAACATGAGGGCCGATAATGCTGTACGCGCCTACCTCAACATCGGCAGCAAGCCGCGCCGAGCCATCAATCAGTGCTGTAGGATGTATACGGGTGTTCAAAGAAAATATCGCGCGATCTTGTAAGCGCTATTTTTCGATATCGCGCACGGCGCACAACAGTTCGGCTTCTGCGGCCAAAACATTATCAACATGCGCGGTCGCCTTGAATTTCCATACACCGCGCATGTGCCGCTCCAGCGTTACATGTATTTGCAGCGCATCGCCGGCTGTAACCGGTTTCTTAAAGCGAGCATTGTCGATGCCGACAAAATAATATACGGACTTGTCGTCCGATTTTTCGCCCATCGTGACAAATGACAGAATGGCAGCCGCCTGCGCCATTGCCTCGATAATGAGCACGCCTGGCATAACGGGATGATGCGGAAAGTGACCGCTAAAGAAGGGCTCATTAATAGTCACATTTTTGAGCGCGTGCAGATCTTTTCCCGGGTCATAGGACAGCACCCTGTCAATCAACAGAAAAGGATAGCGATGCGGAAGATATTCCAGCACCTTGTGGATATTCATGCTGTTCAAGGCAGGCTCCTTTCCATCTCGACAAGGCGTTTTTCGAGTTGTTTCACTGTTTTTACCAATTCGTCCAAATGCCTTATCTGAGCCGCGTTACGACGCCACGCACGATTCGCTTCGAACGGATATCCACCACTGTAGATGCCGGGTTCAGGAATCGATTTCGTAACAAGTGTTTTAGCGGAAATTTCCACGTCATCGCCAATAGAGAGATGCCCGGCAATCCCTACAGCTCCGGCGATGCGGCACCTGCGCCCGATATGCACACTGCCTGCAATGCCGGTGCAAGCGGCAATCGCAGTATGAGCGCCTACATGCACGTTATGCGCGATCTGAATCAAGTTATCGAGTTTTACACCGTCTTCAATAATCGTATCATCAATCGCGCCCCGGTCGATGGTGGTATTTGCGCCAACCTCGACATCGTTACCGATCACCACGCAACCCACTTGCGGCACTTTAATCCACGCACCCTCTTCAGGCGCGATGCCGAAGCCGTCCGCGCCAATCACGGCACCGGCATGAACCACACAATGGGCGCCGATCTGGCAGTCGTGATAGATAGTTACGTTCGGAAAAATCCTGGTGCCTCTACCAACATTGACACGATCGCCGAGATAACTATTCGCGCCGATAATCGCATGGTCACCGAGGATCACATTTTCTCCAAGCACGGCATTTGGACCGATACTGACGCTCACGCCCAATTTCACTGAAATGGGCACGGTTGCGCTGGAATGCACTCCAGTCTCGACTGGCTCCGTTGGATTGATCAATGCCGAGACGCGCGCAAAATATGCATACGGATTACTACAAACGATTCGCGGCAACGTTGTGGCATTTTTGTGTGCCGTCGAGAGGATGACGGCCCCGGCTCGTGTGCGCGGCAGCTGCGGAAGAAATCGCTCGCCGGTCACAAACGTAATAGCGTCAACAGATGCGTTTTCAAGTGTACCCACCCGCTTCACTTTTACGCATGGATCGCCTACAACCTCTCCACCCAGCGCCTGCACCAGCTGCCCCAGACTGTATTCTCGATACCTATTGATCATGGTGCGAAAAATTCAAAGCGGCTGCGTGGCTGCGACACCCGCAGACTATTTTCCGTCGGCCAGTGCCTTCAGCACTCGATCAGTAATATCAACACGGGGGCTGCGAAACACCGCCTCCTGGAGGATTAGGTCATACTTCTCCGATTCCGCAATCTGGCGGATAATCTTGTTCGCACGCTCAAGCAAACTGGCCAGCTCCTGATTGCGCCGCAGATTCAAATCTTCCGTGTATTCACGCTGCCTGCGCTGCAAATCGACGATCTGACGCGATAAGTCTTGTTCACGCTTGCGACGGTCATTTTCGCTCAATGTTAGCGCATCTTTTTCCAGCTGCACCTGCGCCGCTTTCACTTGCCCTTCAAGACGCTGCAGTTCTTGCA
>JBEBHE010000074.1:0-16527 GCA_040081205.1 Burkholderiales bacterium
GGAAGAAACATGCCCCGCCGCATTGCCATTGTTGAAGATGACCCGGTCATCCGCGCCAATTACTCCGACGTGCTGAAAAAGCACGGCTACGAGGTCATTCAGCACGCCAACCGTCCCGACGCGCTGGCGGCGATGCGCACGCGGCTGCCCGATCTGGTGCTGCTCGACATTGGCCTGGGTGATGAGATCGACGGTGGCTTTGCGCTGTGCCGTGATCTGCGCGCGCTGTCGGGCACACTGCCGATTATTTTTTTGACCGCGCGCGACAGCGACTTCGATACCGTATCGGGCCTGCGCATGGGCGCGGACGATTACGTCACCAAGAATATGAGCCTGCCGCATCTGCTGGCACGCGTGTCGGCGCTGTTCCGCCGTGCCGACATCGCGCGCGAACCCGCACCCGCCGAAGACCTGCTCACCCGCGGGCCGCTGCAACTCGATTTGCAGCGCTTCAGCGTGAGCTGGAACAAGCACGAAGTCGATCTCACGCTCACCGAATTCTGGATGGTCCACGCGTTAGCCAAGTATCCGGGCCACGTCAAGAACCGCGAGCAACTGATGGGCGAGGTGCATATCGTCGTCGATGACAGCACCATCACCTCGCATATCAAGCGCATCCGCCGCAAGTTCGCCGCCATCGATCCGGCGTTTGACTGCATTGATACGGTTTACGGTCTGGGCTACCGGTGGCGGGCTGAAGCCTGATGGCAGCATCACGCCTGACGCGCCTTCCACGTGCCTTTGGCCTGCACGGCCAGGTGGCTTTGGTGGCGCTGGTGCTGCTGGTGATTCCGTGGGTGGGCTATAGCTACGTCAAGGCCATGGAAAAACTGCTGCGCGAAAATCAGGAGCAGCAGGTGATCGCCGCCGCGCGCGGCATTGCCACTGCGTTGCAGGATCGCCCCAAACTGCTGGAACTCCACGGCCCCTCGCAAAAAATCACCGAGATCAGACCAGACGCAGACGTACCAGCCGCGCCACCCGCCCCCGACGATATCGATAAACCGAAGCCTCTTCCACCGCCTGCGCCGCCTGCCGCGTCCACGACCAGCGCATCGGAAGAAGTGCGCGTCATTGTCACCGGCCTCGCACGTGCGGGTCTGCGCATCTGGGTGGTCGATACCAAGCTGCAACTGGTGGCGACCGCAGGCAATCTTGAGACCAAACATAAATACAACGGTGATACCGCGAGCTTTGGCCCGCTCGAAAAGCTGGTGAATTTTGTGTTGCAGCCGGTGTTCCGGCGCATGTTTCCGCCGCCCGCGAATCCGAATGAGGAATTCATTCCCAACGACGTGATATTCGGCGGACGCGAACTCGAACGCGCGCTTGATGGCACACCGGGCTTGCGGCGTCGCGCCGGCACACAAGGCCGCACCGCCATTCTGTCGGCGGCGCATCCGATATGGGTCGGCGATAAAGTGGTGGCCGCCGTGATCGTCGAAGAGAACACCGACGCCATCGTCTCGCTTGGCAATCGCGCGTTTCAACAACTGACAGCGGTCACGCTGATCGCATTCGGCGCGGTGGCGCTGGTGCTACTGCTGTTCGCCTCGCGCCTGAGTTGGCGGCTGCGGCGGCTGCGCGACGAAGCCGAAAACGCCATTGACTCCAAGGGCCGCGTGCGCGGGCTGGCCACCGCCGAATACGCCAACGATGAAATCGGTGACCTGTCGCGCGCATTCTCGACCATGCTCGACCGGCTGGCGCAATACAACGCGCATCTCGAAAAACTCGCACAGCGCCTGAGCCACGAACTGCGCACACCGATTGCCGTGGTGCGCTCGTCGCTGGATAACCTGAAACTACAGGCAATGCCGCAGGACACCGGCATCTACGTCACGCGCGCGGAAGGCGGACTTAACCGGCTGGAAACTATCCTCACGCGCATGGCCGAAGCCAACCGGCTGGAACAAGCGGTGCGCAACGAAGAACGCGCGCCGTTCGACGCCAAGGCCGTGCTTGCTGGATGCGTCAGCGGCTACACCAGCGCGTATAAGAACTGCTCCTTTGAAGTCAGCATGACCGAAGAGCCGATCACGCTCACGGGCGCACCCGACCTGTTTGCGCAAATGCTCGACAAACTCGCAGCCAACGCCGCCGATTTCGCCACGCCAGGAACGCCAATTTCCGTTAGCCTGCAACGCGTCGGCAATGAAGCGGTAGTGCAGTTCAGCAACAGCGGCCCGCCGCTACCGCCGGAGATTGCTGATCGGCTGTTCGACTCCATGATCTCCGTACGCAAGGAAGCCAGCGGCGACAATCCGCATCTGGGACTGGGACTATATATCGTGCGGTTGATTGCGGCGTTTCATGGGGGCAATGCGGGCGCGCGAAATTGGGAAAACAGTGGCGGCGTCACTTTTGAAATTCGCCTGCCATTGTCAGAATCCTAAGGCGCAGAAAGCTTACAGCAGCGCCCTTGAGTCTAAGGTAATTTTGAATTAGATTGCCATGCCTGCATCTGGCGATACCATTGTATGTTAGAGCGCCACATTCGGAGGACACCATGAGATTAGCGTTGTGGATTTTCGCGGCATTAATTCTGGCGGGATGTGCAACTCGCTTGCCCACGGATTATGCGGGGCCCGACGCAGGTTTCGCGGTCATCGGCATTGGTGCGAAATGGAACACGCAGTACTCCAGCTACACATTCGTGTTTCGTCGCATCGGGGAGCAAGAGACCGGGCACCTGACTTATTTTCAGAATAACCAGATGCGCGCCCGCGAAACCGATTACAGAACCAATGACGAGGCAGGCATCGTCTATGTAGCAAATATTCCTGCCGGTAATTACGAGATTATAAACTTTAGTGTTTTTTTGAATAGCGGCGTGTATCAGAGCGCTTATTCATCACGCAAACCATTTTCAATCCCATTTACGGTTCGAGCCAAAGAGGCGGTATATCTGGGCAACTATCAGGCTAACGGCATAAACGGCAAAAACTTTTTCGGCATGCCCGTTACTGGTGGCGCTTACTTTGTTGTAGAGAATCGCTATCAAAAAGATATTGAACTCGCAAAGAAACGCACACCCCCTCTGCCAATTGAGAATGCCAAAGACATGACACCGAACCTGAAGAATGTAGGGAGCCCATTTCTGATAACTACAGAACAAGCGAAATCCATAAAACAATAGAACTCGTAGGGTGCAATATTCGAAGGACTTTGCGCTGCATGTAACTCTGCCGCAGGTCCGACTACCGCCATGCACGGCATTCCAGCCGCTTATATTCCTTCACGGTCGAAGGACGCATAGGGTAAGCAACGCGAACACGACACAAGAGGAACGGTGCGCGATGCGCACCTTACCGAGTTGCTGTCGCTTCGACCACTCCCCGCCGGTTTTGTTTCCGCTGCATGTGCTTTTATATTTTCATCGCGCGGGTCAACTCGTGCAGTAACCTCTCGTTATTGGAACACGGTCTCCGGAGGCCTATTCTTAATAATCCATTAACGAGGAGTCACCATGAACCAATTGCTCGTCGCAATCGTTGCATCGACCTTTGTACTCGGCTCCGCCTCCGGTTTCGCGGCAGATGCGGTCAAGAAAAAAGAAGAACTCACGGCGGAACAAAAGACCGAAGTCCGCGATCGTGTGGAACGGCTGAAAGCCGAACGCGCCAAGGCGGAACAAACCAAAGCGACGCCTGCCGCGCCGGGGAAAGCAGAACCGAAAGAACCCAAGCGCACGTCGAAACTGAAGACGCCGAATGGTCCGGTCAGTAAATCCGCGCCCGCAGTGTCTGGCGCCAGTACAAAGAAAACGCCAGCGTAAGTCTGAGTTCACCCGCACTGCAATAAATAAAAAGGCAGGGCTTGCGCCCTGCCTTTTTATTAAAAAAATACAAATACTTATGAATCAACCCAGCTCGCGGTGCACAAACTCGATAATCTTTTCGATCGCGCTCTTGGCCTGCGATGAATTCGGATCGTTGGTGATGAACGCCTCGCCCACGCCTTCAAAAAGGTGCAGGTCCACCTTGCCGCCTGCTTTGCGATAGGCCGCGACAAAACGCTCGCGGTTCGGCACCGGGTGCGCGAGGTCAGCAGTGCCCTGCAAATAGATCACCGGCGGCATCTGCGCTTTTTCGCCACGCTCCAGGAGACGTGTCGGATTGGCCTCCGCCTGCGCCTCAGTGCTGCCCCACCACAAATCGTGGCTCTCGACCCAGTTTTTTGCGTGCTTGTCGTGCTGCCCGCCCAGCAGGCCCTGCGCATATTCATAACGTCCCAGCGGATCAATCACCGGCCAGCACATCACCGCGCATTTAACCGTTGCGTCCACACCGGCCGGTCCCGGCAGTGCGGCGTAGCGCGCGTCCGTCGGACGCATCGCGGTCAGCATAGCCTGATGCCCGCCGCTCGACACACCGAGGATACCGACGCGCTTCGGATCAATATTGAATTCGGCCGCGCGCGATTTGAACCAGCGAATCGCGTAGTTGATGTCCTGCATCGACGCCGGATAAGCGGCATCCGCCGGCGGCATGCGGAAATCCAGCGACACCACCACCACGCCGGTTTTAGCGAGCGGCGCGTCCGTGCCTTCGTCGGCCATGCGATCCTTTTTTGTCCACGCGCCGCCATGGATGTCGATGATCAGCGGAAACGGTCCCTTGCCCCTGGGCTTGTAAACCCGCGCGAGAAACGGCTTGCTGCCGTGCTTGATGTATTCAACATCCGTGACGTCGATTTCATGACTGACGCGTTGTGCGGTGTCCATGAGAAGCTCCTGGTGGGTTATGAGTGAGGCGGGCTACGAGTGGGAATGAAAGATTGTAACGCCGCGCAATCTTTTGATGGGACTGTGTAGCACCACGCGGCATGTATAAAAATTATTTAATTAAAACAAATAGTTAGGGAGATTTCGTTTATTTCAACAGCCTGTAGGTCGGAACGTGCACCGGTTCCGACCTACGAGCTAATCCCGCCATGATAGTTGCGACGGATACCAAATCTTGCTTCGCAGATCTAATGCCCACCCCCAAACCACCCCTTTAACTCACCATCGAACTCCCCATCAATCAGCACGTAAAGCATTTTCGCCACCTTGCCCGACCGATTGCTCCACGCGTGGTTGGTGCCGAGCTGAATCAGCACGTCACCGGCTTTGATCGTGACTTCGCCCTCATCGAGCAGCATGGTGATTTCGCCTTCCAGGCACACCGCGTAATCAATGGTTTCCGTGCGATGCATCATCGGGTGACGTCCGCCGCGACCGAATGTCGAGGCGCCTTCATTTTTCATCGCCCTGAAAACTTCGCGCGCTTTTTCCGGCGTCATATTGCGCACTTCCTCAGATTCCGGTGCGATCTCGGAGATGCGGATAATGGTGCCACCCTTGGGGGGATGAATCTGCTTCGGGCCCAGCGTCGGGTCTTCATGCACGCGATGCAACGGATACGGCAGCGGGCCGGTTTGCCAGATGTCGTTCGAGACATGGCCCGGCCGCATCGGGTTGGTGCGCATTGCAGGCGCGGGGCCGTCTTCAATCAATATCGATTTTCCATCCTTGTTGTGACCCACTACGACTCTTCTGACGGACATACTGTTCTCCCTTTAAAAATTCCAGAATTCATTTACTACAAACCAAAGCCGATATACCACCGCTGTCGTTCCCGCGAAGGCGGGAACCCATAACGCAGTGCCCCTTGGTATCGCGTATGGATACCCGCCTTCGCGGGTATGACAGTAGCTGGTTTATTTGCGTTTATCTGTGTTCATTCGTGGCAAAAAGTTTTAAAACTACTCTGGCTGTATTCCCGCGATCCGCACAATCTCGCCGAGCTTCTTAATGTTGTCCACCAGCAACGCGCGAAATTCAGCGGCACTGCTGCCCACCGGCTTCAATTCCACCTTGGCATACTGATCGCGCACGTGCGGCACGGCCACCGCCTTTTGCACTTCTTTTTCCAGGCGCGCGATGATGGCCGCGGGTGTTTTCGCCGGCGCCAGCAGCCCGTGCCAGCTTGCTTCCATGTGTGTGTTGTTGAGCCCGGCCTCGGTCATGGTCGGCACATCGGGCAGGAACGGCGCGCGTGAGGTGTGGTTATAGGCCAGCGCCCGCAGGCGGCCCGAGCGGATATGCGGCAGCGACAACGGCGGCGTGGCCATCATCACCTGCACTTCACCCGCGAGCAGTGCGGTCACCGCTGCGCCCGCGCCCTTGTACGGGACGTGCACCATGTTCAGGCCCGCACGCTGATTGACCAGCGCCGCCGCAAGATGCAGCGAATTGCCGATACCCGGTGTGCCGTACGCAAGTTTCGCGCCCGGCTTTTTTGAATAATCGATCAGGTCGCGCACCGATTGCACCGGCATCGCGCTGCCCACCACCAGAATGTGCGCGTCGGAGCCGGCGACCTGCGATACGGGCATGAAATCACGCAGCGTATCGAATGGCAGCTTTTTGTACATACTCGGATTGATGGCGAAAGAGCCGGAGGTCAGTAACAGCGTGTAGCCATCCGGCGTGGATTTCGCCACGATGTCCGCACCGATGATGCCGTTGGCGCCGGGTCGATTGTCCACCACGAACTGTTGATTCATTTGCGCGCTGAGTTGCGCCGACAATATGCGCGCCGAGGTGTCCGGGCCGCCGGCACCGAAACCCACGATCACGCGCACGGGACGGGTGGGGTAGTCCTGCGCCTGCACGTTAACAGTTGCGGCTGCCAGTACTGCAAGCAACGGGAATTGGTATTTTTTTCTCACGTCATCCTCCAATGCAAAGTATAGCGCCAACTCAAGCCGCTGCTGCCTCAGCAATGAATTGCAGCCGCGCCAGATGCGCATATAGCGGACTGTCGCGCAGCAGCGTCTGGTGTGTGCCCATGGCGTGTATGCGTCCATTGTCCATCACAATAATGCGATCCGCGTTGCGCACGGTGGCAAGGCGATGCGCGATCACCAGTGTGGTGCGCCCGCGCTCCAGCCGCTCCAGCGCAGCGGCCACCTGGCGTTCGCTTTCCGCATCGAGCGAACTCGTCGCCTCATCCAGCAACAGGATCGGCCGGTCAGCGAGCAACGCGCGCGCAATCGACAGTCGTTGGCGCTGCCCGCCCGAGAGCTTAACGCCGCGCTCGCCGAGATCAGTATCAAACTGCTGTGGCAGGCGCTCGATGAATTCCAGTGCATGCGCCGCAGCGCAGGCGTCGTGTATTTCAGCATCCGACGCCTCGGGACGGCCAAACCGCACGTTGTCGCTAACACTGCCGGAAAATATCACCGGGTCTTGCGGCACAATTGCCATCGCGCGGCGCAATGCCAGCGGATCGCAATGCCGGGTGTCGCCGCCGTCGATCAAAATGCGTCCTGAGCTGGTGTCATAAAACCGCAGTATCAACGCAAAGATCGTTGACTTGCCTGCGCCGGACGGCCCCACCAGCGCGACGCGTTCGCCGGGATCAACGCTAAACGACACCGATGACAGCACGGGTGTTTCCGCTCTGGCCGGATAGGTAAAGTGCACGTCGTCGAAGCGAATCCCACCCTTGATCTGCGCAGGCAGTGCGATCACCGGCGGCCGCGCCGTGAGCGTGGACCGGGTATCGAGCAATTCGAATAACCGCTCCGTCGCGCCCGCCGCGCGCTGTATCTCGCCCCACACCTCGGAAATCGTGCCCGCGCCACTGGCTACTATCGCCGCGTAAAACACAAACGCGGAGAGCTGCCCCGCGGTGATGCGGCCTTCAAACACGTCATGCCCGCCAACCCACAGGATGGCACCCACCGCGCAGAATCCAATCAACATCACCAGCGAAATCAGCCACGCCTTTACGCGTATGCGATGCACGCCACTGGCGTACGCGGCCTCGGCGGCCTGATCGAATCGCGCGCGGGTGGGTGCCTCATGCCCGTACGCCTGTACCGTGCGCACTTCGTGCAGCGATTCGTCGATATGCGCCGACACATCGGCGACGCGGTCTTGATTGTCGCGCGACAACCGGCGCACACGGCGTCCGACAACCAGTATCGGAATCAGCGTCGCCGGCACGCCCAGCACGATCAGCGCCGCGAGTTTGGCGCTGGTGGCGAACAGCATCGCCAGCGCGCCGGTCATCATCAACAGGTTTCGCAAAAACATCGACAGGCCAAAGCCGATCACCTGTCGAATCTGTTCCGTGTCGTTGGTGAGCCGCGATGAAATCTCGCCGGTGCGCGCGGAATCAAAATATTCGGGCGACAACGTCAGCACATGCGCGAACACCGCGCGCCGCAAGTCAGCGATGATGCGTTCGCCCACACTCATCATCAGATAAAAACGCGCGTAGGTCGCGCACGCCAGCAACACCGCCACACCCACCACCGCAGCCAATGCAAGATTAAGCAGATGCGGATCTCGGGTGCCGAACCCTGCGTCAATCACATAACGCAAACCCTGGCCCAGCGCGAGCACGCAACTTGCCGCGACCAGCAGCGCAATCAGCGCACCGGCGATGCGCCAACGATACGGCCACAAAAACTGGCCGAGTCGCGCAAGCTGCGCGATGTCACCTTTCGGCGACGGCGGAAGCTGTTGACTCATCGAATACTTATATTACTCAAGTATTTGTTTTTAAACACTTTATTTTGCCTTATCCTAGCGGATGCCATAGCGTGTACGGTTGCCATTGAAGCATGAACCGAACCTGCATGATGGTATTCTCCACGCCGCACGCTGTATGCCGCGCGCGGTGCGACGTAAGGCCGTAGCGTAGCGCAATCCGGCGATCAACCGAGCGTCTTCTTTTTTTCAATCACTTATTTTCAATGATGGCCATCACACGATTTCTTTTCCTTGCCGCGCTCACGATCACGGTCGCGCAAGCGCAAACATGGCCGGCACGCACCGTGCGCGTTATCGCACCCTTCGCTGCGGGCGGCACCGCTGATCTGCTGGGGCGCATCACCGCGGGCAAACTCAGCGAGAGCATGGGGCAATCGTTCATCGTCGAAAATCGCCCCGGCGCGGGCGGCGTACTCGGCTCCGAACTCGTTGCGCGCAGCGCGCCCGATGGTTATACGCTGCTGGTGTCGGGCGTGGCATCGCACGCGGTTGCGCCTGCGCTGTCGCCGAAATTTCCGTTTGATCCGGTAAAGGATTTTGCGCACATCGCGCTGTTCGGCGGACCGCCGTCGGTGCTGGCGGTGCATCCGTCGCTGCCCGTAAAAGACCTGAAATCGTTTATCGCGTTCGCCAAGTCGAGGCCGCGTGAGCTGACTTACGGTTCACCCGGCAACGGCACGCAGGGCCATCTGATCGCGGAGTTGTTCAAGCGCAGCGCGGGTTTCGAGTTTCAGCATATCCCGTACAAGGGCGCGAGCGGCGCGGTAGTCGATGTTGTGGCCGGACACACACATGCAATTTCCACCACGCTCACCACTGCCGGCACGCAAATCCGCGCGGGGCGACTGCGCGCGCTGGCCATCAGTTCAGCAGCGCGGCTGCCGGAATACGACGTGCCTACCTACCGCGAAGCGGGTTTTCCTGATCTGGTCGCGAGCATCTGGTTTTCGTTGTCAGGCCCCGCTGCGCTATCGCCGGAAATCGTCAACCGGCTGAACAGCGAAGTGCGCCGCGTGCTGCAACTGCCCGACGTGCGCACACGCCTGCGGCCCGAAGGCATCGAGCCCGGCAATCTTGATCCGAAAGCGTTTACAGAATTCGTGGCAGCGGAAGTCAAACGCTGGGCGCCGGTGGTTAAAGCGTCGGGAGCCAAAGCGGACTGATTTTTGGTGAGGCGTCGGACGACCGCATCCTTCGGTAATCCACAGTTATTGTTGTTGCACCCCCGGCGCTGGCGCTCCAACGGATGCGCCCATCACACCGCAATGGCGCGATCGCCCGTCGCTAAAGTCCCGCCGATTGCAGCCGATATAGGGATCAGGCAAGTGTGACTAATTACCGGAAACCTCGACCATGGACGCATTGGGCGGCATCAACCTCGCCGCATTGGCAGCGGGAATGTTCAACGCGCCGCGCGACCCGTCGGGCGCGGCGGACCGTACGCCGGATCGCGAGCACGGCGCGCGCACGGGTGATATCGAACGCGGACACCGCCATGGCCACGTGCACCACGGGCACCGAAGCCGCGAAGCGGGTGAGCACGCGGATGCCGCGCCGGTTGCGCAACCTGCGCTGCCTGCCGCCACGGAATCCACCGCCGAATCCGCCACCGCGCTGACGTATCGCCGCACGGAAAAGACCGCGCTCTACATCCAGACACAGGAAGGCGACACCGTTCGCCTCAAGATCAAGTCCCGCGAGGCCGTGGACGCCGCTTCCGCCACGGCGCAGTCCGGCGACACCGTGGTTTCCGAGCTGCAGCTTGCCGCGCGCAGCAGCACCAAAATCGCGATCTCTGTCGAGGGCGATCTGAACCCCGACGAACTCGCCGCGATTCAGAGCGTGGTCGAGCAAGCGGGCGAACTCGCCGACGCGTTTTTTGCCGGCAACCTGCCAAGCGCGTTCAGCGACGCGGCGGCGCTGCAGATCGATGCGTCCCAGCTCTCGCAGGTCGGATTGCGATTGAGCATGCGCGAGCAAACGACTTATGCCCACCTTGGCGCGCAGCGCGCATTGCCCGCCCCAGCGCCGGTACCAGCGCCTGCGAGCGCGCCGGTTGCCGCACCCGCCGCTGCTGTAACCACCGCGACCGCCCCCGACGGCGCAGCGCCTGCTACCGCGGCCGAACCGGTCGCAACAGCACCTGCCACTACACCGGCAGCGCCCGCAGGCGATACGGCATCGCCTGTGGCGGCGGATAACGCCCCGCCGCTGCCCGCGGCGGCCGGCGTGCGGCAGACGATTACGGGTTTTCTCCATCAATTGCTCGATACGCTCGGTGCCGCAGCGCAACCGCAGAACGGCGCTGACTCGAGTGCATCGATACACATGGCGTTGAAAATCAAAATCTTCCAGTCGGTGTTGATGACGGCCTCTTCGAGCGCAATCGCGCCGGCCGGCGCTGGTACCGCGGCGGCTACCAACCCATCGGCCTTGCCCGCCCTCGTACCCGAAACCCTCGACGCGCTGGCCGCGCAGCAACAGTCGCCGTTGAGCGTGGCGGCCTGAAGCGATTTTCGCGATCAGCGGCGCAGCCACTCAGGGGTCGACCAACTCGCCCAGCATAACGGCGCTGCCGGTGTTGAACAGCACATTGCGCGCACTCGGGTAAATACTTGACCCGCAGCGCTTGCGCCCCGCGTCTTACGCTACACGCGGCACGCCCACCGGAAACGCTTCGGTGCGCTCCCACGTCAGCGTGTTGACGAATTGCCGCGTGTCGGTGCCCGCCGTGCGCGGCGTGGTTTCGATCACCAGTTCGTCGCCTTCCACCCGGAATCTGCGCACCTGCTTTGTACCTGTCCAGGCTTCGTTCCATGACATTTCAACGTGGTGGATGACAGAATCGCCTTCAACAACATAGCGGCCCGAATACGCGCTGATGATCGATTTGAACAACCGCACGCGTTCGGCGTCCGTCAGCACCTCACCCGCGGGCGGCGCACGATTTTCTTCTACCGTAATCGACATCATGAAACCGCCCGGCGTATACAGTATGTACGCCTGCGGCAGCATGTCCGTGCGCACTTCATCCGTATCGAGAAAACGCCGCGCATATTTTTTGAGTTTCCATACGCCTTCAATGCGATTGGCAATACCAATACCATTGCCGCTCATGCGCGACCCACCACATGCAGCAGCACCAGCAACCCGCCGATCACCGCAACGTTATTCAATAAGGCAATGCGCAAAGACTGTCGCCGCATCGGATCGTCAACCCGCCAAAAGCGGTGAAAAATGCCACCCGCGATGGCGGTAAACGCGATCAGCAGCCACACGCCGATGTCCGCGTGCCAACCACTGAGCAACAGCGCGCAACCGGCAAACTCCATCGCAATGCCGAACCAGAATGCGAACGCCGGCAGCGGAACGCCGAATCCTGCCATACGCTCAATGTGGTCTTTGACACGCGCCGGCATGATGTTCAGCGTGCCGGCCACCAAAAATAAGGTCGCGATCAGCCATTTGCCGGCGGTGATCATCCATGATGGGTCTTGTGCAAACATTCCCTCTCCCTTCGATTGTTATCGCCGATTGTGATCGCACCAAGCCCGCATTATGCCGAATCAGGATTATTTCCAATCCGGAAACCATGCCGCGACCAAATGGCGCTTGTTTCCAACAGGCTGAATTCCCTACAATATCAAGCTAAGCAAAGGATAACTCATGAAATTTGGCATTTTTGGCGGCGCGCGTGTTGGCCGTGCCGATACGCTGCACGACAGCCACGGCTATCGCGACTTTATCAATTACGTTATTGCCGCCGAAAAAATCGGCTTTGAGGGCGTGTTTCTGGTCGAGCATCATTTCACCGGCCAGGGGCAGTTGTCGTCGTCGCTCAACCTGCTGTCGTATCTTGCCGCGCGCACCACGCGTATCCGTCTCGGCACCGGCGTGGTGGTGTTGCCGTGGCACAACCCGGTGCTACTGGCCGAACAAGTGGCCACGCTCGATGTGCTCTCCGGCGGACGCGTTGATCTGGGCATAGGGCGCGGCTATCGCAAAGAAGAATACGACGCTTTCTGCGTGCCGATGAGCGAAGGACAAGAGCGCTTCAGCGAGTGCCTTGAGGTCATGCTCAAGGCATGGTCGAGCGACGAACGCTTCTCGCACCACGGCAAGCGCTGGCAGTACAAAGACATCATGGTGGAGCCCGCGCCGATCCAGCGCCCGCATCCGCCGATCTGGCTGGCCGGCGGCAGCCCGCAGGGCATCGCTTATGTGGCGAGTCAAAACTACAACCTGCTGCTCGATCAGTTGGCCAACATTGAGCAAGTGCGCGAACGCGTACGCACCTATCTGGATGGCCTCGAAAAAATCGGCCAGCCGCGCGACGCCACGCGCGTGGGCATCGCGCGCTCCATTACCATTGTCAAAAACGACACCGAGCGCGCCAAAGCGCTCGAACGCCGCCGTGATACTTTCAAGAAAATCGGCGCCATCGCCTACCGCCCGCCCGGATCACAGCCGTTGAGCCACGATGATCCCGATTTCGCCAATGACGACAGCGCGTTGCTGGGCACGCCGGCAGAAATCATTGATCGCATCAACGTGCTGGCGGAAGCGGGCGCCGGTTATTTATTGTTGACCAACGCGTCGGTCACGCCGGAAGCCGTGCAGCAATTCGCCGAGGAAATTCTGCCCCACGTCAATGCAAAGGCGCCGGCGCCTAAACAATCGGCGCTGGCGCACTAGCGCGTGTTGAAAGACACCCGCATGACGCCAGCCCCGGCGCGCAAGCCGCACGCAGCAGCAGTCCCGCACAGCGACGCCAAAGTCGCGCTGCGTTCGGCGCTAGGCCGCTTTGCGACCGGCGTCACCGTGATCGCCGCGCAGACGGCCGATCAGCACGTGCATTGCATGACAGTAAATTCGTTTGCGTCGCTGTCGCTCGACCCGCCGCTGATACTGTGGACGCTGCGCTCACGTTCGGCGCGCTATCACACGTTTTCACAGACGCATGCATTTTCGGTCAGCGTGCTGGCGGAAACGCAGATCGATATCGCGCGCAAACACGCCTTGCCGCCACCCGACGGGTTTGCGCATCGCGACTGGAAAGGGTTTCTCGGCGGCTGTCCGATCGTTGAAGGCGCCTCCGCGCATTTCATCTGCAAAGGCCATACCGAAGTCAACAAGGGCGACCACGTCATACTCATCGGCGAAATCACCGATTTCGCGGAACACCAGCATCCACCGCTGCTCTTCATGGGCGGCAAGTATTATTCGGGCTCCAGCCTGAAACCGCTGTAACGGCATCGTCGCCGGCATTGCGGACGGCGCAATCGCTGTCGTAATATCCCATATTATTTCGTAGCACTAGCACCCATTCGCATTAAACCACTGCAAGGGAGAACACACATGGAATCCAATTCCGCCACCCGTGACGGCTTTGTCAAAACCAAGGCTTACGGCCGCATCCACTATCGCGAAGCGGGCAAGGGTCCGGCGCTGATGCTGATGCATACCAACGGCGCTTCGGCGCATCAGTTTGAGGCGGTGGCGCCACTGCTGGCCAAACACTTTCGCGTGATTTCGTGGGACATGCCGGGCCACGGCGATTCCGACCGCATCCAGCGCCACTACAGCATGGAAGATCACGCCAAGGCGATGGCCGCGCTGATGACCGCGCTCAAAATCAAGGCTGCGCACATCAGCGGCGCCTCGGTCGGCGGCACTCTGACGCTGGCGTTTGCCAGCCTGTTCCCGGCACGCACGCTGACCGCCGTACCGGTTGAAACGCCCTGCCGCAACGACGAAGAATGGGGTGCGAACTGGCATCACACCGAAGGCAACTTCGGACTGCCGATGCAAACCACGGCGCAGATCAAGGAACGCGTGGCCGTGGTCGATGCCGCGCTGGAGACGCGCTGGAACATCGACCGCTGCAAGGCCGGCGCATGGGCGATGGTCGATGTGATGTGGGGCATCCGCGAATTCAACGCGGTGGCCGCCGCGAAAAAAATCAAGAAGCCGATGATGATTGTCTATGGCAAGCGCGGCCCGACTATCGCGCTGAAAGACCGGCTGACCGGCGCGGCGCCCAAAGCCAAACTGGTGGTGCTGGAAAATTCCGGGCACTTTCCAATGCTGGATGAACCGTCGGCGTTTGCTTCGCTGCTGATCAAATTTTGTGGCGGGAAATAGTCTTTAGATACGTCGAAAGCAACCGTCCCAAATCACTACGCGTCCCTGCGTCAACGCTCCCTCCCTTGCGCGTAGCGCGGGGGAGGGTTGGGGTGGGGGCACCAAATGCGCAACAGAACCACACAAATTCGTGCTCGCAAACTACGCAATCAATCTACAGACGCAGAACGTCTGCTTTGGCAGCACCTGCGGCATAAACAAATTTACGGGTTCCGTTTCCGCCGCCAGTTTCCTATCGATGCTTACATAGTCGATTTCGCGTGTATAGAAGCAAAGTTGGTGGTCGAGCTTGATGGTGGCCAGCATCAGGAGCAGCCTGCTTACGATACTCGCCGTGATGCACAGATCCATAATCAAGGTTACCGAGTCTTGAGATTTTGGAACAATCAGGTCTTTGCTGAAACTACGGCTGTACTTGAAGTCATATTGAAAGCGTTGCTAACGTTACGCCCCCATCCTGACCTT
Source organism: Burkholderiales bacterium (assembly GCA_040081205.1). GTDB lineage: Bacteria > Pseudomonadota > Gammaproteobacteria > Burkholderiales > SG8-41 > UBA5216. The sequence continues at coordinate 15,161 of JBEBHE010000074.1, forward strand.
CCCCCGCAAGCGGAGGAAGGAACCTCATGATGTCGCGGAACACAATATTGCCAAGTGAAATTTAGATTACGGTGAAGTGCAAATAGGCGACACTGTTTAGTGATGCCTAACCCACCCTAAAAAATCTCACCCCTTCACACACAACACCTGCTTCAAGGTGTGCACCACCTCCACCAAGTCACTCTGATTCGCCATCACCTGATCGATATCCTTGTAAGCGCCGGGAATTTCGTCGATCACGCCCGCGTCCTTGCGGCATTCCACGCCGTGCGTTTGTGATTCCACATCCGCGCGATTAAAGCGCCGCTTCGCTTCCGTGCGGCTCATGCGGCGGCCCGCGCCGTGCGAGCAGGAGCAGAACGACTGCGTGTTGCCCAGTCCGCGCACGATGTATGACTTGGCGCCCATGCTGCCGGGAATAATGCCGAGTTCACCTTCGCCGGCGCGGATCGCGCCCTTGCGCGTGATGAACAGGTTTTCGCCGAAATGCCGTTCGCGCGCGACGTAGTTGTGATGACAATTGATCGCTTCATTGTCGGCCTTGAACGGCGGCAGATGGTCGCGCAGCGCCTCGACAATGAGCCGCATCATTTCACGCCGGTTGGCCAGCGCGTAATCCTGTGCCCATTCCACCGCCTCGACGTAATCAGCAAATAAATCCGAGCCTTCACTGAAATACGCAAGGTCGCGGTCAGGCAGATTCACCTGATGGCGTTGCATGTCTTTTTTCGCGGCCGCGATGAAGTAACGTCCCATCACGTTGCCGATGCCACGCGAGCCGGAATGCAGCATCACCCACACACGCTGTGCTTCGTCGAGGCACAGTTCGATGAAATGATTGCCGCCGCCGAGAGAACCCAGTTGGCACAGCCAGGTGCGCGCGAACTGCTTTTGCATTTTTGTCAGTTCGGGATGTTTTTTCGCGATGACGTCGAGCCGCTCCGACAGCGGACGCGCGGTGCGTTTGCCTTCGACGCCACGTAGCGGGCTTTCGTCGTGCTGGCTGAAACCCACCGGCACCGCGGCCTCGATCGCGCCGCGTACGCGCGTGAGCGATTCGGGCAGATCGTTCGCGGTCAGCGTCAAGCGCACCGCGTTCATACCGCAACCGATGTCCACACCCACCGCCGCTGGAATGATCGCGCCCTTAGTGGGGATCACGCTGCCGACCGTCGCGCCGATGCCCATGTGCACGTCGGGCATTGCCGCTACGTGGCCATGCACTATCGGCAGCATCGATACGTTGATCAACTGCTGTATTGCCTCGGGCTCGATGTCGCGGGTCCACACCTTTACCGGCACGCGGCCCTTGTTGAATTCGAGTATTATGGCCACAAGATATTGTTTAAAAACAAATACTTATAAAT
>JBEBHE010000361.1:0-4391 GCA_040081205.1 Burkholderiales bacterium
TAAACTCTATGCGGCATCCGCGGACGCGTTGAAGCGCCCTGAAGTCAAAGAGCGGCTTGCGGTGGTGGGTGGTGCGGAAGCGGTTGCTACCGCCGGTGCGGCGTTTAACGCGCGTATCACCAGCGATATCGAGCGTTACAGGAAAGTGGCGCAGCAAGTCGGCATCAAGCCCGAATAACGCGTGGCTGGCGCGCTGATGTTGACGATGTGTTCGCGTGGCGACAGAATGATCGTGACCATACACAGGGAGTGTTCATGAATTGCAAGATAATGTTGATCGCCGCGTTCCTGGCAGGATTCGCAGGCACGTCGTTCGCGCAGGAAACGCCTGCGGGAGATGCCGCGCGCGGCCTAAAGGCATTCACACACCATCTTTGCCACACCTGTCACGGCACTGAAGGGCAGGGCGGCGAGCGCGGCGCCGGGCCGAAAATCGCCCCCGGCGTGTGGCCTTACGCGGCGTTTGCGCAACAAGTGCGCAAGCCAAGGCTGGCGATGATTCCTTACTCTGAAAAAACCCTGCCCGTGCAGGAGCTCGCAGACATGCACGCGTATCTGCGCACGATTAAAAATCCGCCGGCGGCGAAGGATGTGCCGCTATTGAGGGATTTTTGAGTCTGCGTTCTTAACGCTACCGCCCCTGGCACACCGCATCCACCAGCGCCGGCTGGCCTTTCTTCACCACCGCAATCGCGCGTTGTAACGCCGGGCCTAGTTTCGCCGGATCGCTGATCGGCCCCTCCGCCCACACGCCCATGCTCTGCGCGAGCTTGGCGAAATCAATATTCGGATTGGTGATTTCGGTGCCGATGCGCGCGTTGGCCTGTGATCGATTGTGTTGTGCCGCCATGCGCGCCACGTGCATGATTTCCTGATGGTAGCAACGATTGTTGTGCATCACGATCAGCATCGGAATTTTGTGATGCGCCGCGGTCCACAGCGAGCCGGGCGCGTACATCGCGTCGCCGTCGGGCTGGAAATTCACCGACAGTATGCCGCGGTCACGGTTGGCAAGCGCCGCACCGACTGAGGCCGCCATGTAGTAGCCCTGGCCTTGACCGCCGGAACCGCCGAGCATTTGATGATATTCGGTGGTCGGCCAAAGCCGGCGTGCCCAGGCTATGCGGTCGCTGGTGACGAGCGACCATTTTTCATTCTTGATCACCTGCCAGGTTTCCGCCGCCAGCCGCGCGGTTGAAATCGGCGACGCGTCCCAGCCCAGCGTGGCGTTTTGCTTGTCGCGCGCGCGCATCTCGTTGTGCATCTTGGTATAAGTGGCGCGGCGCTGGCTGACTGTTGCGGCGTTCGGGCCAACACGGTTGATGGCTTCGATCAAGTCCGGCAGCGTTGCCTGCACGTCGCCGCCGATCGGCAGATCTACCGCTTGATGGCGCTGGAAATCCTGGAAATTCGATTTGAGATATACCTCGCGCATGCCGATGGTGATGACTTTGGTATCGGGCTTGATGATGCTGCGATAGGTTTTGTACGGATCGGCGAACGAATTCAGATTACCCCACGGATCACCCACTTCAAGCAGCAGCACCACATCGGCGTCGCGCAGCAGCGTCTGGCGCAAGAACGAGCAGTCGAGATCGTGCGTGTTGGGGAAATTCATGCGCTGGCCGTTATCGATCACCGGCGCGCCGAGCGATTCGGCCAGTTCAACCATCAGTTTTACGCCTTCTTGCGAGCGCGCCGCGCGGTCGGCAATGATCACCGGCCTTTGCGCGGCAACCAGCATGCGCGCAGCTTCGTTCAGCGCGCTGGTATTGCCCTGCGGATGGACAATGCGCGCCATTTTGGGAATGCGCAGCTTCGCGGCATCGTGGTTATCTTCTTCCTGAATATCCATATCGGTGGTCACCATCACCGGCGCAAACGGCGCGGTCAGCGCGAACTGGCACGCGCGCACCGTCGATTCCGCAAAGCTTTGCAACGAAATCGGCTGATCGTCCCACTTGATGTAATCGCGCACCAGATTGCCCGGATCCTGCACGCTGTGATTCCATTCGACGCCGGGCCGCCGCGTGTCCGAGCGCAGGCCGTTGCCGGCAAAAATCAACATTGGCGCGCGGTCGCACCACGCGTTGTAAACGGCCATCGTCGCGTGCTGCAAGCCCACCGTGCCGTGCACCATCACGCCCATCAGCTCGCCGCTGGCCTTGCCGTAGCCGTGTGCCATGCCGGCTGCGGTTTCTTCATGCAGGCAAGTGAGGATTTCCGGATTCTTGTTGCCCAGATGATTGATGATCGATTCCTGCAGGCTGCGGAACCCGGCCGCTGGATTGATCGCAAGATACTTGATACCCGTGGCCTTGATCACATCGGCCATGAAGTCCGAGCCGGGATTGGTGATGAAGGTTTCGCTCGGCAGCTTGTTCGTAGCGGGCTTCGCGGCCGTCTCGGCGGTTTGCGCGAGGGTCGTCGTCGCGGCAACCACCGCACCTGCAGCGGCGGCTGTGCCTTTCAGGAAGGAGCGGCGATCCAGCGTAGGTTGTGCATCCGGGGTTTGGGGCATGTTGGCTGGCGTGTTTTTGTCCATGGGGTGTCCTGTATAAGTGTTTGTTTTATTTTATATTTTTTGTATACCGCAGGCGAAAACGATCGCGCTATTTTGTGTGAATCACTATCATACGACGCAATGGGGAGGGGTGCACGGTGCGCCGCTCAAGTTTAGTGGCCGCGCCGTTTGCGCAAACTGAGTGCCTGGGACGGGCGCCGTTCATGTGCCGGCTACTGCGGTTTGATGCCTGCAGTCTTGATCACCTTGGCCCATGTTTCCGTTTCGTTCCTGATCACGGTTGCGAATTGTTCAGGCGTGCTATTGATGAGCGTCATGCCCATTCCCTCAAGCTTGTCCTTCATCTCCGGGTTGCCCGCAGCACGCGTGATCGCCAGATGAAGGCGATCGATGACGGGGCGAGGGGTCCCGGCAGGGGCCAATATGCCAAACCATTGCGAACTCTCGAAACCAGGCAGTGCCGATTCCGCGATCGATGGCACGCCCGGCAGGCTTGTAAGGCGTTTGGCGGTAGTTACGCCGAGCGCCCGGATTTTTCCTGACTTAATGTAAGGCATGGCGGAAGGCACTGCCGAAAACACAATACCGACTTCGCCGGATAATAGTGCGACGAGAGCCGGCGCCACGCCCTTGTACACTACCTGTTGCAACTTGATACCTGCTAACTGCTGAAAAAGTTCCGCAGTCAAGTGCGGGTGAGTTCCCAAGCCCGGCGTGCCATTGGTCAGTGCGCCTGGTTGCGCTTTGGCGAGTGCAATCAGGTCCTTTACGGTTCTGGCGGGGACAGAGGGATGTGCCGATACGCACTGTGCAACATCAACGACGTTGGTTACCGGCGCAAGATCATGGGTTGCATCGTAAGGCAGTTTCGCAAATATGCTGGGATTGATGGTCAGCGAAGGCTGGATCAGGAGCAGGGTGTAGCCATCAGGCTGCGCCTTGGCAACAATGTCAGTGCCAAGAATGCCGCTCGCGCCCGCACGATTCTCGACCACGAACTGCTGTTTGAAGGATTCGCTGAGCTTTTGTGCAAGCATGCGCGCGAGAATATCGCTGGTCCCGCCTGGCGCGGATGCGGCGACCAGCCTTACGGTGCGTGCCGGATACGTTTGGGCCCATGCGCAATGGATGCTTGCGACAGCCAACACTGCGGACGCCAATGCTTTGACTAACCGTGACTTCATGGGGTTACTCCAGGATGCTTTTGAGCCCGCGCTCTCGCTCTCGAATACCCGCGGGTAGCATAGGCGTTTAGTATAGTCACGTTGAAAAGAAAGGCAATCCGGTTTGTAATGGTCCGTGAGGTATACGTAGCCCTCATCCGGGTTACTTCAACCGTGGGTTCAGCACATCCCGCAACTGATCTCCCACCAGATTGATCGCAACAATCGTCAATAGCAGTGCCAGTCCCGGAAAAAAACTGATCCAGTATTTACCCGACAGCAGATGGGTGAATCCGTTGGAGATCAGCAGTCCGAGCGAGGGCGAGGTGATCGGCATGCCGAGGCCAAGGAACGACAGCGTAGCTTCGAGCGCGATGGCGTGCGCCACCTGCACGGTGGCGACCACGATCAGCGGCGGCAGCACGTTGGGCATGATGTGGCGCAGCACGATGCGCACCGGGTTGTAGCCGAGACACACCGCTGCATCGACGTATTCCTTGCGCTTTTCCACCAGCGCCGCGCCGCGCACGGTACGCGCGTAGTAGGCCCACTGCACGGTGATCAGCGCGACCACGATTTTGTCCACGCCTTGGCCGAGTATCGCGAGCAGAATGAGCGCGATCAGGATCGCCGGAAACGACAATTGCAGATCGACCACGCGCATGATGATTGCGTCGGTCCAGCCGCCGACATAAGCGGCGATG
>JBEBHE010000362.1:0-4383 GCA_040081205.1 Burkholderiales bacterium
CACTATGATTGTAAACGACATTTAATATTTTAATTGCGGCATGGCAACAGGGCTAACGCTTTGTGTTAACGGCCTCTAGAGTACAGGCCTTAATAGCGGTGGAGCGTGGCAAAGTACGCTAACCCTTGTAACATCAAGGGCTTTCCGGTGTTTACGCTGCCCGGAAAGCGCGCAAGCTATAGGCCGGTTTCTCTGTGGCGTTGTTGCGCCGCATCAAATTGAGCGCAACAGAAAACATTGTGCGCGCCATGCGTTAGCGCAGCGCGTCTTCATATTCGTTGGCGTCAAAGCCAATCAACAGCGTCTTGCCGCTTTCCATCACCGGCCGTTTGATGGCGCTCGGATACTCGCCCATCAGCGCCGCCGCTTTGGCGTCGTTCAACCCCTGCTGGCGCGCGGCAGGCAGATCGCGAAAGGTCTTGCCCTTAGTGTTGAGCACGCGCTCCCAGCCGGCTTTCTTGATCCAGACCTTGACGCGCTCATCGGGCGCGCCGAGCTTTTTGTAATCATGAAACGTGTATTCGATGCCGTTGCCTTCGAGCCACGCGAAGGCTTTTTTCATCGTGCTTCAGTTGCGGATGCCGTAGAGGGTGATCATTGATTGCAGTCCTTGAGTGTTTGGCACTACTTGCTCATGTTTGACATGATTTTCATTTCTTAAATCGTCCCTTCTCACACCAGAACTTGGTCTTTATACGAGGTTGTGCCTGAAACAGTAGTTGGGCTTGCTCGCAATTGCCTCTGTTATAAGCCTCACCGTCTGAAGCATCAAAAGTTGCTACATGGATGCGCATGTTCTCGTCAGTGACGCTATTACGATAGAGAACGAATGTCTGGCTATCCCCTGTATCAGAGCCGCTACAGCTGGCGATGGCGGCAGCGAATGCAGCGCAAACGAGTGAGGTTATCGAGCTTCGTATCATGAGCGTCTAACTTAATTAGACCAAAAAAACACACCATAACGTATCACAGCGTCGACAAAACCGGTAAAAATTACCGGTACATCAATCCAATAAGTGCCGTGCTTGGGTATTCTACGTGAGCAAAAAATCCCGCACGACTTTGATCTGATTGTCTGCCATCAACATCGGCGCATGTCCCACACCGGCGAATTCCACCAGCCGCGCTTTGGGGCCGCGTTGCGTCATCGCCAGCGCGGTGTCTTTCAGCAGCAAATCCGAATCTGCGCCGCGCAGCAATAGCGTCGGGCAGGCGATGTGATCGTAATAGCTCCACAGCTCGATATCGTTGATCGGGCTTTTCTGGAACGGCAGCGCGATGCCGGGGTCGTAGTTCATGGTCCACGTGCCGTCGGCGTTTTGCCTGGCGTTGTGGCGCGTCAGATGATCCCATTGTGCATCGGTGTGCGGACCGAATGATGCGGATACGGTTCTGACGTAAGCATTGGTTTCTTCCAGCGTTTTAAATGAAGGCGATTTGCCGACATATTGAGCGATGCGTTCCAGCGAGGCTCTCGGAATCAGCGTGCCGACATCATTCAGAATCAGCTTGCGCACGGGTGTGTGTGGCAAACTCGCCAGCAGCATGCCGATCATGCCGCCCATGGAGGTGCCGACCCAAAAAACGTCGGCTGGACCGTCAGCCGTGAGCCGCGCGAGCAGCGTATTAATATCAGCGAGGTATTGCGCCAGGCCATAGTGCTGTTTGTCCGCAAGCCATTCGCTTTGTCCGCGCCCCACGACATCGGGGCATATCACACGAAAATCATGCTCCAGCGATTGCGCCAGCGCATCAAAGTCGCGGCAGTTGCGCGTGAGGCCATGCACGCACATCACGATGCGCGGATTCGCGCGCGCGCCCCACTCGGTGTAGTGCATGTTGTGCAAGCCGGAAGGGCTGAGACACTGAACGAAATATTCTTGCATGGTTTTAGGTTTTCAGGAGGAACAACTGACGTGGATGTCCTTCGCTCCATCGGGCGGTGGCGCGGCGTAAGCCTCGAACGCGGGCTGTTCGTCAAACGGATGTTGTAACAGCGCGAGCAGCCGGTCGATCTCCGAAAAATCCTTGTATTTCTCGGCCTTTTCGATAGCAGCTTGCGCGAGATGATTGCGTAGCACGTATTTCGGATTGACGGCGTTCATTCGTGTTCTGCGTTCAGCGTCGTTGCTGAATTCCGCTGCCAGACGCGATGCATAGCGCATTGCCCACACGTCGAATGCGGCGCGATTTACCATCAGATCCCGCACCGCATTTAAGTTGCCGCTGCTCAATGTGCGGAAAAATATGGTGTAGTCGGTGCCGTGTTCGGCCAGCAGCGCAAGCAAATCGCTGACGAGCGTATCGTCGCCTTCTATCGTTTGCACGAGTCCCAGTTTCGCGCACATCAAGGCTGCGTGTTTTTCCAGGAACGCACCTTCATAACGGGCCAGTGCCGCATTGCATTGTTCGGCGTCGATCAACGGCGTCAATGCCTGAGCCAGCCGCGAGCAGTTCCACAGGCCGATGTAAGGCTGATTTTCGTAGGCGTAACGGCCTTGATCGTCGGAGTGATTGCAGATGTGGCCGGGATTAAACGCTTCCATGAAGCCGAACGGGCCGTAATCGAGCGTGAGTCCGAGGATCGACATATTGTCGGTGTTCATTACGCCGTGGCAAAACCCCACGGCCTGCCACTGCGCGATCAGCCGCGCGGTGCGTTCGACGACTTCGATCAGAAATTTTTCATACGCATCCGGCGTGCCAACGAATTGCGGGAAATGTTCTTCAATAATGTGATCGGCGAGTTGCTTGAGATGTTCATGCTGCTGCCGTGCGTAAAACACTTCAAACGAGCCAAAGCGCACGTGTGACGGCGCGAGCCGCAGCAACACCGCGGCGGTTTCTGGTGTTTCGCGATACACGATCTCATCGGCGCCGGCGATGCCGAGCGCACGCGTGGTGGGAATGTCCAGTGCGTGCATCGCTTCCGAACACAAATATTCACGGATGGTCGAGCGCAGCACCGCGCGCCCATCAGCGGTGCGCGAGAAGGGTGTTTCGCCTGCGCCTTTGAGTTGCAAGGTCCAGCGCTCGCGTTTGGCATTGACGATTTCGCCCAGCAAAATGGCGCGGCCATCGCCGAGTTGTGGCACAAACGTGCCGAACTGGTGGCCAGCGTACAGCATCGCCAGCGGCTCCGCGCCTGGCGGCACCAGGTTACCTGCAAGCATATTGAGAAAACGCTCGCTGCGTGTTTCGGCTGGATCAAGGTCAAGCAGTGACGCAGCATCGTCGCTGACGCTGACCAGATACGGCGACGCCAGCGGGGTCGGATCAATCCTGCGATAAAACGCCGTTGGCAATCGCGCAAAGCGATTATCGAAGCCGTTATAGAAAATGAGCGTGCTTATGTTTGGAAGGTTTCGAAGCGAGGATTGCATGATATGGATTATAGGCCTGAGTTTACGTGAGCGCCGCTTGTGCTTGCGGCGCGTTTTCGCGCGATGCTAGTATTCAAAATCAAGCCGATATGAAAAGGAAAAATGATGGACAAATCCATCTGGGCCCATTGGTACAATCTTCCCGGCGGTCAAAAAGGCGGGAACGACCATCTCGAATGGCTGCACGGTTCGTTCATGCCGAAGATACTCGGTAATCGCGGCGTGTTATGGGCGGCGCACTACAAGGTAGATCAAAAGCCGATCGCGCATCGCATTACGCGCACACAGGATCCGGCGGTGGGCGTGGGCAACGATTATATTTTGCTGTTCGGCGGCGAAAGCACCCACGCGTTTTCGCGCGATGCGCTGTCGTTTGCACGCGGCACGACGGACCGCTGGACGGCGCAATTCTCCGACGAAGACAAGAAAATGCTCGCTCAACGCACGGATGTGCGCGTGAGCATCATGACCGAGGAGGTGCGCGTGCAGGGACCGGAATGCGGCAAGCGCGAAGGTTTGCGCATGCCCGCGCCGTGTATCCAACTGGGCAGCTACAACGGGCCGACAGCTGAAATCGAAGAAGAGCTTCTCGCGTGGTACGCCGATTACCGCATGGCGTCGCTGTCAAAAATGCCGGGCTGTGTGGCGATGCGCAAGATGGTGGGCGTCGTCGGCTGGAACAAGCACGGCGTGATGTATGAGTTTTTATCGCTCGAAGCGCGCAGAGCCGCGGTGGCTTCGGTGCCGGTGCTTTATCCGGAGATGGAGGCATGGACCAACATCAGCGTGCCCAAGCTGGTGCATGCATTCGGCTCGCCGCATGTGGCGGAACGGATTTTTGCGCTGGAAAAGTAAGTGTAAAAATATAATAAAAACAAATACTTACAATTTAACGCGCTGTGGCGCGCTAGCGGGTTGTTGCCACGTATTCGTCATCGCCCTGATGTTCGCGCTCGAATTTCAGGAACTCGAAATAGCCGCATGTAGCGCCGTAGGGATA
>JBEBHE010000075.1:0-16365 GCA_040081205.1 Burkholderiales bacterium
CCCTAGAGCAGTTGCGGCAATGGGTCGGCCGCAAGGAAACCCATCACGACGTTGCCACCGCGTGGCCCATCGCCGCGATGACCGCAACGCTCGATCGCCGCGATCCGCCGCTGCGCGAAGGCGATGCGATACCCGAAGGCTGGCATTGGTCGTATTTTCTGGAGACGTCGCCAGCATCCGACCTGGCGCACGACGGCCACACCAAGCGCGGCGGATTTCTGCCGCCTGTGACGCTGCCGCGCCGCATGTGGGCGGGTGGACGTCTGGAATTCAAGCGCCCGATCAAAATTGGCGAACATCTTTCGCGTGAATCTGAAATTCTTTCAGTCGAACCCAAATCGGGCAAAAGTGGCAATCTGGTTTTTGTCACGGTGCGGCATACGGTGAGCGCATCGAATGACATTGCAGTCGTTGAGGAACACGATATCGTCTATCGCGATGCGGCAACGCCCGGTTCACCCATGCCTCCAGGCAAACCCGCGCCGGCCAATCCGGTGTGGCGGCATGAAGTGATGCCCGATGAAGCGATGCTGTTTCGATACTCCGCGCTGATCTTTAACGCGCACCGCATTCATTACGATATCGATTACTGCCGCAAAGAAGAAGGTTACCCCGGCCTGATCGTGCATGGCCCTCTGCAAACCACACTGCTACTGGATTTGAGCCGCCGGCATGCGGGAAAACCGGTACGAAAACTTGATTACCGCGCAGTCAGTCCACTCTTCCATAACGAAAAACTGAATGTGGGTGGCATCCCATCCGCCGACGGCGCCACTGCGCAGCTGTGGACAGCCGGGCCGTCCGGAAATATCGCCATGACCGGCACCGTCAGTTATTGAATCACCGGCATGGCACAAATCCATCGCAACCCGTTACAATAACTCCATGAAACGCCATCTCATCGTGTTTTACATTGTTGTGGTCGTCCTGCTGATGGCCGGACGTTTTGCGTGGCAACATTGCGTATGGGAGATGCTGTCCAGCGTGAGTGCCGCCGCTGTCATCGCATCGACGCTGATCATCGGCTGGAAAGTGATTCGCATGCGCCCCGACGCCGGCGATGAAATTACCTTGCGTGGAGACGTTCTCGCCGCCGCCCGCATAGCGATCCTGGTGCTGTGCATCGGCATGCTGTTCGCCGGATTCGGCGATGTCTTCGGCAAGGCGGTATTCGGCTGCCGCTGAGCGCTTGCGCCGGTAACTCATAAAAAAAGCGAAACGCGCTCACGCGCGTTTCGCTTTTTTATTTGCCAGCATCTACCAGCCGCTGCGATCCGGCGTGGCGCTGATCTTGTGGATACTCAGGTCCGAACCTTCGAACTCCTCTTCCTCGGTGAGCCGCAAGCCCATCAGCGGCTTCAGCACCGCGTAGAGGATTGCCCCGCCCGCCAGCGCCACCGCGATGCCCATGCCGGTGCCGATGAGTTGCGCGCTGAAGCTGACACCGCCCATGCCGCCCATGCTTTTCGACCCGAATATGCCGCAGGCAATGCCGCCCCACGCACCGCACAATCCGTGCAGCGGCCACACGCCAAGCACGTCGTCGATCTTGAGCCGGTTTTGCGTAAGCGTGAACATCACCACAAACAACGCGCCGGCCACCGCGCCGGTTGCCAGCGAACCCAGTGGATGCATCACGTCCGAACCGGCGCACACGGCCACCAGGCCGGCCAGCGGCCCGTTATGCACAAAGCCCGGATCGTTGCGGCCGCAGACAAGCGCTGCAATGGTGCCGCCCGCCATCGCCATCAGTGAATTGACCGCAACCAGGCCAGAGATTTTGTCGATAGTTTGCGCCGACATCACGTTAAATCCGAACCAGCCTACCGCCAGTATCCATGCACCAAGTGCCAGAAACGGAATACTCGACGGCGCATGCGCCACAATACCGCCGCTCTTGGTGTAGCGCCCGGTGCGCGCACCGAGCATGACAACGGCCACCAGCGCCAGCCAGCCGCCCACCGCATGCACCACCACCGAACCTGCGAAGTCATGAAATTTTTCGCCGGTGGCCGCCTTGATCCAGTCCTGGACGCCGTATTTGTCGTTCCACGCAATGCCTTCGAAGAACGGATAAATCAAGCCCACAATAATCGCGGTCGCAATCAGCTGCGTGTTGAACTTGGAACGCTCCGCGATGCCGCCGGAAATAATCGCCGGCACCGCTGCCGCGAAGGTCAGCAGGAAGAAAAACTTGGTCAGCTCAAATCCGCTTTTTTCAGCGAGCTTTTCAGCACCAGCGAAAAAATCCACGCCATACGCAACCGAGTAGCCCACAAAAAAGTAAGCCATGGTCGAGATCGCAAAGTCGCACATGATCTTCACCAGCGCGTTCACCTGATTTTTGCTGCGCACCGTGCCGAGTTCCAAAAACGCGAACCCGGAATGCATCGCCAACACCATGATCGCGCCCAGCAATATGAACAACGTGTCGTTGCTGATTTTTAGAGCTTCCATTTTTTATGCACTCCCTGTAGATTTGTACGCACCAAAATAATCGATGACACAATTAATATTTATATATAAGTAATTGTTTTTATTATATTTTTAAAATACACCATCTGTTAATGTCAATTAGTGGGCGTAATATAACGCAAATGCAACGAATTGGTGCGCCTGCGCCTTGGGCTATTCCTTCGTGTTATCCCTGCTTCGACGCCACTCAAATTGGCGCACTGGCCGGTGCGCTTGCCGTCAGCCGCACAAATGCAGCACACCTGAAATGTCGATCCGCTAACGGCACCACGCAACGCCACTTCCCCATGCCATGGCAATCACGTCGATAGTGACTCGCGGCCGACAGAAATGGCTTACCGGGATCGGTCGCGCTTACGGTTGTTATATGCGGCGACGTGCCGCACACACGGCACGGTTACGCCATTGCGCAAAGCGTAAATTCATCATTACCGCACGGTCAAGCACAGCAACCGCGAAGGCGGCGATGCGAAGTCCCCATAATTCGTTGAATCAATTGTACATTCCGCGTATAGTCAATTTACAAAAACGCTTAACACGATAAACTTTGGCCACTGCCACACAAAGTCAGAGCGACCATCCGCTCACCCTGACGCAACTTGTTACTGACCTGGTAACCGACAAACTGGTTTCCAAGGAGGCGGCGGAGCAACTGCTCATCAACCGCCGCTCGATTCAATCCAGCCAGCACCCGTTGGTGATCATCGCCAACCAGAAGTGGAAAGACCCGCGCGACCCGCGCAAGCAACTCAATCTCGAAACGCTGACGCAATGGCTCGCCGGGAAATGCAATCTGGATTATTTTCACATCGATCCGTTTAAGGTTGATTTCGCGGCAGTGACCAAGGTCATGTCCAACGCCTATGCGGAACGCTACAAGATTCTGCCGGTGGCGGTAAATGCGCACGAGGTGACCATCGCCACCGCAGAACCCTATGTGCGCGAGTGGGAAACGCAGCTCAAACACGTGCTGCGCCTGGACATCAAACGCGTCATCACCAACCCGCTGGAAATCCAGTCATACATTGTCGAGTTTTATAATCTCGCGCGCTCTGTCAAAACCGCCTCCGCCAAAGATGCGGGCTACAGCGACGTAACCAATTTTGAACAGCTGATGCAGTTGGGTCGTAGCGGCAAACTCGATGCCAACGATCAGCATATTGTTCATATTTGCGACTGGCTGTTTACCTATGCATTTCAGCAGCGCGCGAGCGATATTCACCTGGAGCCGCGCCGGGATATCAGCAATGTGCGTTTCCGCATCGACGGCGCGCTGCATCAGGTTTACCAAATACCCACGCCGGTGATGGCGGCGATGACCTCGCGCATCAAAATACTCGGCCGCATGGACGTGGTGGAAAAACGCCGGCCGCAGGATGGGCGTCTGAAAACCGTGTCGCCCGACGGCACTGAGGTTGAACTGCGGCTTTCCACCATGCCCACCGCGTTCGGCGAAAAATTCGTGATGCGTATTTTTAATCCCGAAACGCTGGTGAAAGATTATTCCGAGCTGGGCTTTGGCGAAGACGACGAGCGCAAGTGGAAGCATATGGTGAGCCAGCCGCACGGCATCGTGCTGGTAACGGGGCCAACCGGATCGGGCAAAACCACCACGCTGTATTCAACGCTCAAACTGCTGGCCACGCCCGAGGTCAACGTGTGCTCGGTGGAAGATCCGATCGAAATGATCGAACCGGCGTTTAATCAGATGCAGGTGCAATCCGGGATCAACCTTAATTTCGCCAGCGGCATACGCACGCTGATGCGGCAGGACCCGGACATCATCATGGTGGGCGAGATACGCGACCTTGAAACCGCAGAGATGGCGGTGCAGGCCGCACTCACCGGCCATCTTGTGCTCTCGACGCTGCATACCAACGACGCGCCGTCGGCGATCACCCGTCTGGTCGATCTTGGCGTGCCGGCCTACCTGATTCAATCCACCTTGCTGGGCGTAATGGCACAACGGCTGATCCGCACCATCTGCCCGCACTGCAAGGAACAAGCTGATCTCGACGACGCCACGTGGGAAAATTTGGTCGCACCGTGGAAGGCGCCCAATCCCAAAGGCACCACCGCCGTCGGCAAAGGCTGTCTCGAATGCCGTATGACCGGCTACATGGGGCGCGTCGGCATTTATGAAACCATGTTGCTGACGCCGGATATCAAACGCCATATCGTCGAAAAAACTGATCTCGAAGCGTTTCGCGAGCAGGCCTACAAAGAAGGCCTCAAACCGCTGCGCATCAACGGCGCCATGAAAGTCGCCGCGGGCCTTACCACGGTGGACGAAATCCTGAAGACATCTCCACCGCCGGGCGGTGACCGGCGGCAGGCCTCGCGCTGAAATATCCCGGTTTGCGCTGACAGGCCGTCATGAAAGCATCGCTTCAGCCTGGCCTGACCTACCAGTTCAAGTTCACAGTACCGGCCACCAAGACGGTGCCCCAGTTGTACCCGGAATCAGATGCGTTCCAGCAAATGCCGGCAGTGCTGGCAACAGGTTATCTGGTCGGCCTGCTCGAATGGGCGTGCATCGAAGCCATCAACCCGCATCTCGACTGGCCGCGCGAACAATCCCTTGGCACCCTGGTGAATTTCACCCATCTCGCCGCAACCCCGCCGGGCATGACGATAACCGTTGACGTGCGGCTCGACAAAATCGAAGGCCGCAAACTGGCCTTTTCAGTATCGGCACACGACGGGGTGGATAAAATTTCGGAAGGCACACACGAGCGCGTGATCATTGACGCTGCGCGCTTTGCGTTGAAAGTCGCGCAAAAATCCGCCGCAGGCTAAGCCATGCACGTCGTTACCCACCTGCTCATCGGCTGGACCGTCGCGGAACAGATCACCGACAAGCCGCGAGACCGCGCACTCATCACCTGGTGCAGTGTGCTACCGGACCTCGACGGCCTGGGCCTGCCCATCGACGGGATTGGGCGCGCGCTCGGCTACCCATGGAATTTCTATGAGCAGTTTCACCGCATCGCGCTGCACGGCCTGCCTGCGGCGATGCTATTTGCGCTGGTAGCAGCACTGATAGCCGATGAAAAACGCCTCGCGGCAATCTGGGTATTCATTTCATTCCACCTGCATCTGCTCGGCGACATCGCCGGCTCGCGTGGCAGTGATCCGGCGGACCTGTGGCCGATACACTATCTGGAGCCCGTCAGCAGTGCCCTCACCTTCAGTTGGGCGGGGCAGTGGCCGCTGACAAGCTGGCAGAACACCACGTTCACCATCGTGCTGATGATCTATGCGCTGGCACTCGCGGTACGGCGCGGCTATTCACCGGTATCGCTGTTCAGTAACCGCGCGGACAAGGTGTTCGTGGAAACACTGCAAAAACGCTGGCGGACATTAAGTGGAAAATAAACCGCTAGTAGCGCTACGTGCTAACCCTGTTATTCCCTTTGCTTAAAAAGCGCATGCCGCGATCCAGCCCTTCGAGTGTCAGCGGAAACATGCGGCCCGACATAATGTCCCGCGTAATGCGGATCGACTCGTGGTAATCCCATAGCGATTCGGACTGCGGATTGATCCAGATCGTATTCGGATAAATATCCAGCACACGTTGCAGCCACACTGCGCCCGGTTCTTCGTTGGTATGTTCGACGCTTCCGCCGGGGAAGGTGATTTCGTACGGGCTCATGGTGGCATCGCCGACGAAAATCACTTTGTAGTCGTGGGCGTACTTGTGCAGGATGTCCCAGGTCGTGATGCGTTCGTTGTGGCGGCGGCGATTGTCTTTCCACACGCGCTCATACAGAAAATTATGGAAGTAAAAATACTCCATGTGCTTGAACTCGGTGCGCGTGGCGGAAAATAACTGTTCGCACACGCGGATGTGATCGTCCATCGATCCGCCGATATCAAAGAACAACAGCACCTTCACCGCGTTATGCCGCTCCGGCACCATTTTCAGATCCAGCCAGCCGGCGTTCTTCGCGGTTGAACGGATGGTGTCTTCCATATCCAGTTCATCCGGCGAACCGGTGCGCGCGAACTTGCGCAACTTTCTGAGCGCCACCTTGAGATTGCGCGTGCCCAGTTCCACGCTGTCGTCGAGATTTTTGTATTCGCGCTGATCCCACACCTTGACCGCGCGGCGGTGGCGCGATTCCTGCTGGCCGATGCGCACGCCTTCGGGGTTATAACCATAGGCGCCGAACGGACTGGTGCCCGCGGTGCCTATCCACTTATTGCCGCCCTGATGACGGCCTTTTTGTTCTTCGAGACGCTTTTTTAGCGTCTCCATCAGCTTTTCCCAGCCGCCAAGGGATTCGACGAGTTTCTTTTCCTCCTCGGTCAGATGCCGCTCGGCGAGCTTGCGCAACCACTCCTCGGGAATCTGCGCCTCGATACCGTCCACATCAATGATGCCTTTGAAGTACGCCGAAAACACGCGGTCGTAGCGATCAAAATACTTTTCGTCTTTGACCAGGCAGGTGCGCGCAAGGTGGTAAAAATCCTCGACGCTGCCAAAAATCACCTGCTTCTCGAACGCTTCCAGCAGCACCAGGAACTCCTTGATGGAGACCGGCACGCCGCCTGCTTTGAGTTTAAGAAAAAATTCTATAAGCATTTGTTTTTAAAATATTTTTTAAGAAACATTCTCTTACAATTGGTAACAGCTTTGTTGAATGTTCGAACGTAGTATGACTGTGCGTGAACATTTTAAAGGAGAACAATCATGAAAAAATATCTCGTCTCAGCCCTGGCCAGTATTGCCGTGCTCGCCGCCGCCGGTATTTCGTCAGCCCACGCAGGTGGTGTATCGGTGGGCATCGCTATCGGCGTGCCGTTCCCTGCGCCTGTGGTCTATGCACGCGCGCCGGTTTACTACGCTGAACCCGAATACTATCCGCCGCCCGTTTATTACGCGCCGCCGCGCGTGGTGTACGCCCCGCCGGTGTACTACGCGCCGCGCGTGGTTTATTCCCAGCCTTATTATCGCCACCATCATCACCGCCACTGGCGCTAGCCGGCGCTGAGCGACCCACTTTCTTCCTCGGTGTGTTTGAACGCGTCCGGATCGCTTCGGTCGCGTTTTTTTTGTCCTGCGTCGCCAGCACACCGCGCCATGCCTTGAGTTTCGCATCAAACGGCAGCGTGTACGCCGGACTCGATGAGGGCAGCACCAGCGTCTGGAATCCCGCCTCGGTAAACACTGTCGCGAAACGCCCTGCCGTCTTGCCATTAAAAAAAATGCGCTTCAAGCCGCGCGCCACGCTAGTCACTTTGTGAAAATCGTTGCTCACCGCATTGCGGATGTTGCTGTCCAGTGCACCGGCACGCTGGCATTTGTGAAGTACATCCCACAATCCAATGCGATGCCTGAGCAAAACCGGCAGCCGCTTTGCGTAATCCATTTCAAACAGCGGCTCATTCAGCAACGCCCCCATCAACTTCCAGAAATGATTTTGCGGATGGCCGTAATACTGCTTTTTCGCCAGCGACGCCGGACTCGGAAAACTACCCAGAATCAAAACCCTGACGCCGCTATCGATGACCGGCGGGAAACCCCGCTGCCGCGCCGCCGTGCCCATGCCAAAAAATTATTTCTTGCGCGACATGAACACCAGTCGCTCGAACAAATGCACGTCCTGTTCGTTCTTGAGCAGCGCGCCGTGCAGCGGCGGAATGATCTTATGCTGATCCTGGCTATGCAGTGTCTCAGGCGAAATATCTTCCGCCACCAGCAGTTTCAGCCAGTCGAGCAGCTCCGAAGTTGAGGGTTTTTTCTTCAGCCCGGGCACGTCGCGAATTTCAAAAAAAGCATTCAGTGCCTGGCTCAATAAAATCTTCTTGATCCCCGGAAAATGCACATCGACAATCTGCGTCATCGTTTCGTGGTCGGGGAACCGGATGTAGTGAAAAAAGCAGCGCCGTAAAAATGCATCGGGCAATTCTTTTTCGTTGTTGCTGGTAATAATCACCAGCGGCCGCGTTTTGGCCTTGATCAGTTTCTGCGTCTCGTAAACGTAAAACTCCATGCGGTCGAGTTCGCGCAGCAAGTCATTCGGAAACTCGATATCGGCCTTGTCCACCTCGTCGATCAGCAGCACCGACGGCTCCGGCGATTCAAACGCTTTCCACAACATGCCCTGCACAATGTAATTGGAAATATCCTTGACCTTCTCGTCACCCAATTGCGAGTCACGCAGACGCGATACCGCATCGTATTCATACAAACCGTGCTGCGCCTTGGTAGTTGATTTGATATGCCACTCGTAAAGCGGGCGCTTCAACGCCTTGGCCACTTCCAGCGCCAGCATGGTTTTGCCGGTGCCGGGCTCGCCCTTAATCAGCAGCGGACGCTCCAGCGTGATCGCGGCGTTCACCGCCATCATCAGATCGCGGGTTGCAACGTAATTGTCGGTGCCTTCAAAACGCATTGTGGGTTCCTTGACTATTAATCTTTGGCCATTATAACGGGGGCGGGATATCTTCCCGGCGGTCGATATCAAAGATCACGCCTTGATCGTCCGTCGCGATCAGCTGGATTTCCGCATGGTGGCGTTTGATCACGGCACGTGCGCCTTCGTCGCCACGGCAAGCCAGCAATTCGTCGAGCAACGTGACGCTAAAACCCACGGGGTGTCCGCGCTCGCCGCGATACGAAGGCGCGGCTATCAACGCCCCCTGCTGAATCGCCTCGGCAACCTGCCGGATGGTGTCAGGGTTTATGCGCGGCATGTCAGCCAATGCCACGACCCACCCCGCGATATTGGGCACATCGGCCTTCGTGTGTGCAATCGCATGGGCCAGGCTAACGCCCATGCCGTCAGCCGCATTCGCACAAACGGTTACATCAGCCCCTTCGCTACGCAACGCGTGCGCCAGTTCTTCGCTGCCGGGACGAACCACCGCCGTCACCGCCACGCCCCCTGCCCGCATATTGCGCGCGGAACGCACCCCGATCGGCACGCCCTCCAGCCGATGCAACAATTTACCCCCGCCAAAGCGCGAACCGGCGCCGGCGGCAAGCAGAATTCCAGCAACAGGCAGTAGCGAAGCATCGTTCATCGTGGCCCAATTATACGCAGCACATGCGGTAAACTTGCACGAACCACACCACGTTGCGGCCTGCTCTGGACTCAAAGGAACGATTCAATTGACACCAATACTGACATCACTCATGGGCGCTGCACTCGTAAGCCTCACGGCCCATGCGCAAGCGCAGGCAGACGTGTACCCCTCGCGCCCGATACGGCTCATCGTACCGTTCTCACCGGGTTCCAGCACCAACGATATTCTGGGCCGCGGCATCGCACAGCGGTTGACCATCGCACTCGGTCAACAAGTGGTGGTCGATAACCGCCCTGGCGCGGGCGGCACCTCCGGCACCGAAATCGTCGCCAAAGCACCGCCGGATGGCTACACGCTGCTGGTGGCCATCGCCGGGCCGCTGACCGTCGCGCCCAGCGTGTATAAAAAAATTGGCTACGACGCCACACGTGATTTCGCTGCCGTGGCGCGCGTTGCCGTGATTCCCTACCTGATGGTAGTCAGCAACAGTGTCTCCGCTACCAATGTGAAAGAACTCATCGCGCTCGCCAAATCCAAACCGCGCGGCATCAACTTTGCGTCGTCCGGCGTGGGCGGCTCACCGCATTTGTGCGGCGAGTTGTTCAACACCATGGCCGGCCTCGAGATGGTTCACATCCCCTACAAAGGCGCAGGCGTGGCCACGACCGATGTCCTGTCAGGACAGATTCAGATGTTCTGCACCGGTGTCACCGCGCTCAACGCGCTGGTCAAAGCCGGACGCATGCGCCCGATTGGCATGGCCACACTCAAACGCTCGGCGCTGATGCCGGACATTCCCACCATCAGCGAGCAAGGGCTGAAAGATTTTGAAGTGACATCGTGGACCGGCATTGTTGCGCCGGCCAAAACGCCGCGTGCCATTTTGCAAAAGCTCTACGACAACCTCGCCAAAATCACCCAGACCGACGACATGAAAAATTTCGTGCAGGGTCAAGGCGCGGAATTAAGCTTGCTGGGTCCGGAGGCATTTGCAGCCGACATCAAGAGCGACATCGCGAAATGGGCGCGTGTGGTCAAGGCCGCAAAGATTCAACCGGAATAGCCGATGCGATGGATTCATGATGTGTCTACCGACGCGGACGATCCGCCCCCCTTTGTCGCGTTGCGCGAAGTGCGACTCGCGTGCGCGAACGGCGCAGACTACAGCGGTCTGAGCGCGGATGAACATCGCAAACGTTACCCGGATCTACAGACCAGTGTATTTAATCAGCCGCTGGCGCAAGTTTTTGGCACAGCGCTCGCTTTTGCCGATGCGCTCAACTGGAACGTTGCTGCCGCCATTGAACACGAAGGCCGCATCGAAGCCACCGCCACCACGCCGCTGCTGCGCTTCAAGGACGATGTGGTGATACGCATACGGGTGTTCGGCAACACATCTCGGCTGGACATACGCTCCGCATCGCGCATTGGCAGCAGCGATTTGGGCGCCAACGCAAAGCGTATACGCACTTTTTTGGATAACTTAAATTCTTCTTTAAAAACAAATACTTGAACATCATGCCAAGATTCTGTGCCAACCTCACGCTGCTTTATAACGAACATGATTTTCCCGAACGCTTCGGTGCCGCATCACGCGCCGGCTTCAAGGGCGTCGAATATTTATTCCCGTACGACTACGACAAACATCAACTCGCCGAACTGTTGAATCGCCACCAGCTAGTGCAGGTGCTACACAACCTGCCCGCGGGCGACTGGGCCAAAGGCGAACGCGGTATCGCGTGCCACCCCGATCGTGTAAACGAATTTCAGGCCAGCGTCGAAACAGCCATAGCCTACGCCAGCGCGCTCGGCTGCAAACAGGTGAACTGCCTGGCGGGACTTGCACCGGCAAACGTTACGCCGGAAAAACTACGCGAGACTTTCGTCAGCAATCTGAAATTCGCAGCGCCAAAATTCAAAGCTGCCGGCATCAAATTGCTGATCGAGCCGATCAACAGCGTTCGCGACATGCCGGGTTTTTATCTAAACCATACGCAGCAAGCACTCGACATCATTGCCGAGACCGGCTCGGATAATGTGTTCGTGCAGTACGACATCTATCACATGCAAATCATGGAAGGCGATCTGGCCAGCACCATCGAAAAAAATCTGAACATGATTCCGCACATGCAGCTGGCCGACAACCCCGGCCGGCACGAGCCCGGCACCGGAGAGATCAATTACGACTACCTGTTTGGTTTCATCGACCGGATCGGCTACACCGGCTGGATCGGCTGCGAATACAAGCCGCTGACCACGACCGATGCCGGCCTCGGCTGGATCAAACCGTATCGGTAAAGCGATCCAACGCCAGACTGTGGCAGAATTCACGCACCCCTCAACTGGAGAACGCGCATGAGCAATATCGGCTTTATCGGACTCGGCATCATGGGCAAACCCATGGCCCTCAACCTCATCAAGGGCGGCCACACGCTGTTTCTCACCTCGCGCAGTGGCGTCGCGAAAGAACTCACCGACGCCGGCGGCAAGACGTGTGCCAATGCCAAAGAAGTCGCGCAGAAAGCAGATGTCATCATCACCATGGTGCCCGACACGCCCGATGTTGCAAAAGTGTTGTTCGGTGCAAACGGCGTCGCCGAAGGATTAACGAATACACCCGCAGGCAAAGCTGCGGCGGGCAAGATCGTCATCGACATGAGCTCGATTTCGCCGATGGAAACCAAAGCCTACGCAAAAAAAATCAACGACCTCGGCTGCGAATATGTCGATGCGCCGGTTTCCGGCGGCGAAGTCGGCGCGAAAGCCGCGTCACTCACCATCATGATCGGCGCCAGTCCGGCAACCTTCGACAAGGTGAAACCATTATTTGAACTGATGGGCAAAAATATTACGCTGGTCGGTGGCAACGGCGACGGACAAACCTGCAAAGTGTGCAATCAAATTATCGTTGCGCTCAACATCGAAGCGGTGAGTGAAGCGCTGGTGTTCGCAGCTAAGGCCGGCGCTGATCCGGCGAAAGTGCGGCAGGCGCTGATGGGCGGATTCGCCGCGTCGCGCATCCTCGAAGTACATGGTGAGCGCATGATCAAGCGCACCTTCGATCCGGGGTTCCGCATCGAGCTGCATCAAAAGGATTTGAATCTCGCACTACAGGGCGCGCGCGCGATGGGCGTGGCGCTGCCCAACACCGCCACCGCACAGGAAATGTTTAACGCCTGCGTCGCGCAAGGCGGCGCGAAGTGGGATCACTCGGCAATGGTCAAAGCACTGGAAATCATGGCGAATCATCCGGTCGCTAAATAGCCAACGCGATGACACGCTACGCTGTTTGCATTGCTCATGCCGCACTGCTGATCGCGGCAGCGGGCGACGCTTTGGCGCAGGCATACCCGAACAAAATCATACGTGTCATCAATCCTTCCGCGCCCGGCGGCAACAGCGATGCATTATTTCGCGTGTTGTCGCCGAAGATGATCGAAAATCTCGGCCAGCAACTTGTGATGGAATATCGTCCCGGCGCAGGCGCAACCGTCGGATCAGATCTCGTGGCGAAAAGCGCGCCGGACGGCTACACCACCATGTTTGTCGCCGCCAGCCATGTGATGAATCCGGCGCTGGTGCGCAAACTGCCTTACGACACACTGAAGGATTTCACGCCGCTCGGATTGATCGCCGACATTCCTTCCGCGTTGGTCGCGCACCCATCGTTGCCCGCAAAAAACGTGCGGGAACTTATTGTGCTGGGTCGTACGCACCCTGGCGCGATCAACTTCTCGTCGGGTGGGCGCGGCACAGTCGGCCACCTCGCCGGCACGTTGTTCAGTTCGATGGCAAAAGCGCAATACACGTTTGTTGCCTATAAGGGCTCGCACCAGGCGTTGATTGATGTCATGTCGGGCACGATTCACTTTCAGTTCTCGAGCATTTCCAATTTGTTGCCTTACGTTCACGCGGGCCGCTTGCGCATGCTGGCGCAAACTGGCGAGAAGCGCTCCCCCATCGCCGCACACACACCGACGATGGAAGAGTCCGGGCTGCCCGGATTTGTGGTACGCAGCGGATTCAGCTTTGCCGGTCCCGCCGGACTGCCGCCCACGGTCGTTGAAAGACTCAACGGCGCGTTGGTATTGTCGTTACGCGAACCAGCCAATCGTAAATTACTCATCGCGCGCGGCGCTGATCCAGTAGGCAGCACACCCGATGAACACGCGCGCTATATCAGCACGGAAATCGGGAAATGGATGAAGAGCGCGCGTGAAGCAGGCATTACGCCGGAGTGATGAATGTTTTTCAAGTTATGGTGTTAAACGTTTTTAACGGCCACTCATGAACAAACCCGAGCCGCCACGCAAACCGTGTCCACCGGAATTGATTGCCGCGCTGCGCGATAAATTCGGCGGCCGGCTCTCCACATCGCAAGCCATCCGCGAACATCACGGCAAGGACGAATCGGCATTTCCCATCGCACCGCCAGATGCAGTAGTGTTTCCGCAATCCGTCGAAGAATGCGTTGCAATCGTTACGCTTTGCGCCGCACACTGCGTCAATATTATCCCTTACGGCGTGGGCACCTCGCTTGAAGGTCATGTATTGGCAATCCACGGCGGCGTGTGCGTGGATATGAGTCGCATGAACCACATCCTCGCGGTGAATGTCGAGGATCTCGATTGCACGGTGCAGGCCGGCGTCACGCGCAAGCAGCTTAACCAGCATCTGCAGCACAGCGGATTATTTTTCCCAATTGACCCCGGTGCCGATGCCACACTCGCCGGCATGGCCGCCACGCGCGCCTCGGGTACCAACGCCGTGCGCTACGGCACTATGCGCGAGAACGTGCTGGGGTTGACCGTCATACTCGCGGACGGACGCATCGTCAAAACCGGCGGACGTTCGCGAAAATCTGCCGCAGGCTACGATCTCACGCGACTGCTGGTGGGCTCTGAAGGCACACTGGGTTTGATCACCGAGGTCACCCTGCGCCTCTATCCACAACCCGAAGCCGCCTCCGCGGCTACCTGCACCTTCCCCACGATCGATGCCGCGGTACGGACGGTGATCCAGACCATACAGCTTGGTGTACCCATCGCGCGCTGTGAGTTACTGGACGCGCTCACCATCAAAGCCGTCAACGGTTACAGCAAACTCGGTCTGCGTGAAGCGCCGATGCTCTTCTGCGAATTTCACGGCACGGCAGCCTCCGTCGCCGAGCAGGCAAAATCGGTTCAGGAAATCGCACGCGAACAAGGCGGCATGGATTTTGAATGGGCTACAAAACAGGAAGATCGCACGCGCCTGTGGCAAGCCCGCCACGATGCCTACCCGGCGTGTCTGAGACTAAAGCCCGGCGGCCGTGCCATGTCCACCGATGTCTGCGTGCCAATTTCGCGGCTCGCTGAATGCATCGCCGAAACCAACAAAGACGTGCTTGGGTCGCCAATACCGATAGCGCTGTTCGGCCATGTCGGCGACGGTAACTTTCACCTGGCGATCATGGTCGATCCCAACAACCCGCGCGACCTCGCGGAAGCCGAGCGCATCAACCACAATGTCGTCAATCGCGCACTGGCGATGAACGGCACCTGCACCGGCGAGCACGGCATCGGTTTCGGCAAACTGGATTTTCTCGATGCGGAGCATGGGGAATCCGTGTCCGTCATGCACGCCATCAAATCCGCGCTGGACCCCCACAACCTGTTCAACCGCGGGAAGGTCGTGCGCTACGTGGGCTAGGCCCCATGCGCCGCCGGAAATTCACACGGATCAATGTCGAACGACGCCAGCAACATGGTCATCACAATCACGCGCGGGCCAGGACTGCGCGTGCCGTTCGCGGCAGTGATCGGTGAGTTTGATATTCCTGCCGCGCCCTTTGACGGCGGCAGCAACCTGGCCACCCGGATAGCGAAATGGCTGCCTTCGAACGTTACCTCAAGATTCGCCTTAAGCGGCAAAATCGACACATTGCCGCAATGGGTGATGCAATTGGCGCAAGCGATAACCGAAGCGCACGGCAGAATGGAATTGCCCGTTGCGTGCGGTGTCATCGAACGCATCGAACGGCCAGGCGAACAACGGGGCTGGATCGCGCTGGGTTATCACGATGCGCCGGCCACGACGCAAGCCATGCGTTTTGCCCTGGCGGTGGCGCTCAGCGCAAACCAGCAGCGTGACGCCACCGCGAACATGAAGCGGCAAGCTGCTGCGGCCCTTAACACACAACGGTTGTATCAACCCCGCATTCAGTCACGCGGGCTGATGCGGGCTGCACGACAGCGCGGAATACCGGTGTATTCCGTCGCGGACGGTTCTGCCATTTGGCAATTCGGGCAAGGTTGCAAAGGGTGGCATGGCTATTCATCGTCAACTCAATTCGATTCGACCACTGGCGTCATGTTGCAGCAGAACAAGGTACAGAGCAACGAATTGGTACGCCGGCTGGGCCTTCCCGGTGTGGAACACGGTTTTGCAGATCGGCCACAACGGGCAGTGGCGCTAGCGGAAAATCTGGGTTATCCCGTGGTAGTCAAACCCCTCGATAGCGGTATGGGGCTCGGCGTAACGGTGAACGTACACAGCCCGGCCGAGGTCATGACGGCGTTCCGGAGCGCCCTAAAATGGTCGCCTAAAAAACAGGTCATCATAGAGCGTTTCTTACCGGGGGATGATCACCGCATCATGGTGATGGGTGGAAAATTCCAGTGGGCCATCAAGCGCACGCCGCCTGAAGTAACCGGAGACGGCCTATCCAGTATCGAAACGCTGATCGCGCAAAAGAATGCCCGCATTGCCGATGATGACATCGACAAGGGATTTGCAAAGCCTGTCACCGCGGATGATGAACTGCGCCGGCTACTCGCGTCGCAGCAGATGCATCTGGAAGACCGCCCTCCGGCC